>CAVWUS010000012.1:0-67161 GCA_963758235.1 uncultured Alicyclobacillaceae bacterium
GAAGCCTCGTGAATCGATGGCGCTAAACGGAAACCCACTGGTCCAGCGATTCAAGCCGGAGAGCTGCCAGCCTCCGATAATGGCGTCGAGCCAGGTTCCCGAGCCGCCGGCGAAGCTTTTCCCTTTCCCGAAGGGCAATTCGTAAACCCAGTCAGCGGTGATCACATGGCGTAAATCGAAGTCGGATGGCGCACGGTTCAAACCTGGTTTCCAGGGATTCGCAATGTAGCTGAGGACGGTGCTGACTCCCTGGCCGACCGGAGTGGTCGTTGACGTCGTACCCTGCGAATTCGGTGCGTTCGGCGTCCGAACCCAAATCGAGCGACTTTGAATAGGTATAGCTGAAGTCGACCTGCAAGCCGTGACTCATGGGGTGACGCAACATGATTCACGCATTTTTAAATATAGCAAAAACTTTGTGTGGATATGTAGATTTTGGTGGCGCGCTGCCTGATCTCATCTTAGCCCGACGCCGAATTGTGTGTCAAGCAGTCGGTTCAGCTGGCCAGATGGATGCAACCGTTGCCACCAGCCAGTCCGAACATTGCTTGAGCAGGCGGTGTCCTTCCCTTGCCATGTCCTGTGCGATGGCCAACTCCACACCGTGCATCGTTCGTTCTGGCGAACGAAGGTATCCACCTGTCGCATGGCTCAAGTAGGCCCACAAATCAGGCAGGCGTTCAGCCTTAACCCGTCGCTCGAACCAGCGCTTCCAGTCCAGGCAGTGCCAGACGGTTTCGCTCGCCGTTCCAGTGAGCGCCAGAGTGTCTGCGTCCTGCAGTATCCCTGCTGCCACCATCACCCCAAACCGCAGTGGATGACCGTACAGTTTTTCAAGGCGATTGGCCAGATGAACCAGTTCTTCTTCGTCCTCGGGGCAGAAGTCCGGTCGTGATGGCAGCCATTCGTCCGCGAAATCGATCGTACAGCTGTTCAAGCAGAAACTCGCCAATCCACTTCTCTGCTTCGTGGGGCACAGCGATGTCGAGCGGCTTGCCTGACCAGCATACGGTTGCCAGTGTATCCACGTACGGCTGCATGGCGCTGTATTGATGGGGTGTCAAGTAACCATATCGCATGGGCAAGCCTCCTCCTAGAAACGTATCATAGCGTACTGCCTGGAGCCAATCAAAAAGGACCGTTCCAAAAGCAGTCTGGCTGCAATTGGACAGTCCCCGACAGACAAGCCATGCGACGTATTGGATTGAACACCTGTCTCTATGAGGTCGGCTGAGTCAAGTAAGAAGCGTCAAATTCGATTAGCCGTCGACTCGCCTCGTAGAATGCCTGGCGATCTCCTTCGTCGAGCGAATTGTTGACCTCTTCCATCAGTGCTGCTCGGCGATATTCACGTACCGCCTGTTCGATGACCAGATCGGCCTGCAATGAAATGAGTTCCCTGATAGCAGGCTCCATCTCGTGCACAGGCAGTTCTTCCAAAACCGCACTGTAAGCGGAACATGTTGCGCGATCCTTAAAGAACAAGCCGACGTAGATATCCTCATCCGGATGCTGATAGAGATCGAGAAATGCCTGTTCCACATCTGTGGATACGGGTTTGTTCTTTCGGTAGTAGCGGAATGGAGCGACCGGAACACATGATGAAGACATCACAATGACGCGCGGAAGCTGCCGGAAATTTTCGACAAAATGCACTCTGCGCAAAACGGTTTCACGCGTCATCATATAGCGCATCAGCATTTCAGCTTCACGGCTCTGAAGCTGATAGTTCGACAGAAACCAACGTAGGAAATGTTTCTTCTCGGCAATAGTAACTGTGCTGCCCATCGCTGTCTCCCCCTCGAGTGGCGATCATACACGTGCTCCAAAAAGTCCCGATGCAGAGGCGACAATAGTGAGAATTGTTTGTGTATTCTATTCGGTGGGACATTCAGAATTTCCTTCTCGGCGTTAGGGATTTCGCCCGACTTTTTTCTGCCCGCCAAACAGGTCTGTCAGGATGGAATTGTGTCTTCCTGTGGGGTCGGCGGCTGCCACGACAAGATGGTACGTTCGACGTTTCCGGGAATCGGCGTTTGGGAATGACGTGCAAGAAAAGCTAGCATGTCTTCAGGGGTTTTCCCTGCCTCCAATGCTCGGCTGGCGCTGCTTGTTGACAGCCGGTAGATGCGCAGTGCACCCGACTGACGCAAGTCCGCGAACAACGCGAGCTCCGCGGTAATCTGAGGTGCATCCTGCGTGATAACGATATCGAAGTTCGGCTGCACAATCAGTACCTGTGTCTTGGCGCGTTCCGGCATCATCTGTTCACTGACATCCTGTGCTAGTAATTGTTGACCAAGTTTTGTGATTTGAAACCACTCTTCGCCGAATTCGTCTGTTCCCACCCTGACGATGCCTAAATGACGCAGCATTTTGAGGATCCGAACCTGCCAGACATTTTCCTTCGTATCATAATAGTATTCATTGATCAGCCCATCTATTGCAGTGAACATGTCGCTGCTGTTAACCCAAACTTTCGTCTGTGCCAACAATTGGACGATGACAGGCAGGCGGCGAATGGCGCGCCGGTAGTGGGACAAATAGAAGGACACCATTTTCCGCTGCCTCTTCAGCCGTCCCATCTGGTTCCACTCATCCCACACCGGTTCAACGCGAAGGACGGCATCTGCAGGTTCCGCCACCAGTCCTTCGGCATAGGCAAAGTCATAGATGAATGCGAAGCGATCAGGATAATCGTGGAACCGACGGCCGTAGCCAAACCGCCAGCCGCCACCGAGCAGCTCCTCCTGTACTTGCATCAACGCCACAATCTTCTCCAAATGGCGTTTATACAGCGCCCCATCCTGTGTAAGCGTGAGCGCATGATTGGATGCATATTGAAGGAAGCTGTCGAGGTCGGTCAACAGCATGTCCGTCTCTTCTGCATAGACAAGCGGGCCTGTAGCGGACATACGGACGTTTGCAAGCAGATCGGATACCAGCCGCCGTGCGATTTTTTCGCGGAGATCGTCTGGAATGAAGAAAAGCGTTCGGCCGCCGCCAAGTCGAGTTGTTTGAAACAGCCAGCCTTCGGTTAACATCGCCTTTAACGCATCGCGATCCGAGCCGAACCAGGCGCTGAGTTCCTCCGGACTCATCGGTCGATTCGGCTCGAGGCAGAGCCGCAGCAGGCCGCTTTCACGCCCCGCGATCCAGTGTTTCATCTGTTCGGCAAGAAAGTCTTTGCGCCGAAACTGCATCAAAATCTCCTGATGCAGCGACATTTTTGAATGTTTCGTGCAGTGGATGTCGTAGTGGCCAGCAATCTGCCTCAGGGTTGAAATGTCAGCGTTGTTCAGGCACTCCGATAGTCGCATGTGCGCTCACCCTTTCCCTGTTTTCATCTTTGTCCTGGAAACACAGTTCATAGTCATAGCCCTGCTCTACGAGAAACAGCTGTCTGCGCTGTGCGGTGTGAATCTCTACGGTGTCAGCTGATACGAGGGTGTAAAAGTATGCGTGATCCTTTTTCGGCCGCAGCAGTCGCCCGAGGCGCTGCGCTTCTTCCTGACGTGATCCGTACAGTCCTGATACCTGTATCCCAACTGCAGCTTCTGGCAGGTCGACGGCTGTGTTTGCAACCCGCGATAGTACGAGCTGCCGGATTTCGCCTCGTCGGAAGGCATCGAACAACTGTTCTCTGCGCGCTTGCGGCATTTGGCCGGTAATCAGATGAATCCCGAACGCCTCTGCAATCTGTGTCAGGCCATCCAGATATTGTCCCATAATCAGTGTTGGGTCAGATGAATGGCGGCGAAGCAGCGAGCGGATCACGTTCAATTTTTCAGGGTTCTCCCCTGCAATTCGGTATCTGTCACGGGCACTGGCAGCCTGATATTCGGCCGCCAGCTCTTCAGCCAGTGGTACGCGTATTTCGAGGCAGCGCACACTGGCCAAATACCCTGCTTGTTCG
The DNA here is from genome assembly GCA_963758235.1 of uncultured Alicyclobacillaceae bacterium. Lineage (GTDB taxonomy): Bacteria > Bacillota > Bacilli > Alicyclobacillales > Alicyclobacillaceae > CAVWUS01. Next base: position 3,917 of record CAVWUS010000012.1, read on the forward strand.
AGTTCACGCCAGCCAGCCTCATAGCATTTTGGTCCGACCAGGCCATACACATCTGTTTCGGCACCATCTTCACGGATGAGCGTCGCTGTCAAACCCAACCGTCGTACACTGTGCAGTTCGGCTGCCAGGCGAAACAACGGTGCCGGCAACATATGGACTTCGTCATAGATGACGAGCCCCCAAGGATGCGCTGCGAGCTGTTCCAGCGTGCGATGAAGACCAGCTCGAGTCCGGCCAGATACCTTTTGGTAGGTCGTTACCGTCACCGGCCCAGGCGGCGCATTGGTTCGATACAGACCAATCTCGCTGCTCTGCAGCGTGGTTGCCTCAAGGCAGGCGCGAATCCACTGGCGTGCAGACGCGTCGCTCGAGGTGACGATGAGCGTATGACAGCGGCTTTGTACGAGTGCAGCAAGTCCAATCAGTGTCTTCCCTGCTCCACACGGCAGCAGCACGATGCCGCTGGCATCGAAACGATCGCTGAAAAATGCATCGACTGCCGCGCGCTGATAGGGCCTGAGCGTATATCTTCCGGTCCATTCCAGTTCGAGACTGGCGCCCTGTTCATGTCCAGCGCGATCGTCAACTGGAATACCTGCGTGAGCGAGTGTCTGCCTTACCAGGCCGCGGACCTGTTTGCGAAACAGGAAGCGGCGCTGTTTGCGCATCAACCCTAGCCTCTTTAGGTCGGGATGCTTTCGGATCATTTCCTGCAGGCCTTCTGGGACGACAAGTTCAAAGTAATCGTCGTCATAGGACAGAAGCTTGCATTGTCCCCATTTGGACATCTCGTTGACGATGGATTGCTGCACAGTGAGAGGGATGGGATCGTGCACGTACTGACGCAGGAAGGTAAGTACACCGCGGGGCGTCCAGCCGGCAGCCGCAGCATGCCAGAGCGTAAGCGGTGTGATTTGATAGACATGCAGCGGCTCCTGCCGCTTGGTCAGGCTGCCAATCTGCATAAGCAGTTCGCGAACAGCCGTATATTCGGTATGGGTCGTGTCGACGAATATCTCGCCGCTTGGCTGGATGTAAATTGGGCCTGACATCATGTCCCCCCCAAGCGTTTGACGCGACGAGCCATCGCTGCTGCCTGGCGTCTCAACTGTCTGTTAAATCCAGTATGACTTCTACGCTACTTGGGTATACACCGGTTTTGAGAGAACCTTCGCGGGCGTTCGCGGCAAAGCATCGCTTGGGGGGTGCATGGACAAACGGTCGAAGTAGGTTTGCACGGCAGGCATCGCTTGGGGGGGCGCTGCAGGTGTTGCAGCGGGTTCGTACGGAGACGGGTATGAATCGGTTGTCCGAGTATGGTCATTGACGCAAGCGGTTTCCGGGTATGCCATCAAGGCACATCGGGTGGGCACCTGAAGGCAAAAAAGTAGGAAACGCAGCCGCGTTTCCCAAACAGGTTTTGCTAGGAGTGGAGAGAAATCAGAACATAACACCCTTCGAAATAAAGCTTATCTGTCTTTGTAATCGCTGTCAATGCTAAATTTTCTGAAATAATGATTTTTTCGGATTAGGACGTTTCGACCCGATTCTGCAGATAAGTACCGAAACAATTCCATTCAGCACATTTAAGGCTGAATCTGACGAAATAAGTACCGCAGCAGTGCCTATCGCCCTGAACGTAGGGCACGATGAATGGTGATGAGGCCCATAGAAACTGTCGTGGTACTTATTCTGCGCGTATGACTACGCTGAGCCGCGCAATAGTAACCACAGTGATACTTATCCTTGTTGCAGCGTTCGGCGTCAGACCACAGTGGGACGGCCGATTGGGTCATTACCCCTGAGCGCCAAAAGTTCTTGAATGTGGAATCAGATGCCCGTCTGCATCCTCCATTTGATTATCTATTACCTTCAGGAGAGTACGGGGAACTTTAGAAAGTGGGCATGACGCGATAAGGCTGTCTAGGATCTTTATTTTCAATCGAAGGTCGGGCTGTGAACAGATAAGGCCGTCTGGGATCTTTATTTGGCATTTCCTTGGGGAGTGTCCATCGGGATCGCCAAAATAAAGCTGCGCGACAGCCTTATACCTTCAGAATGACTGGGACAAAGAAAAATAACGATTCATCAGCGCCTTATTCATCAAAAACCTCCGTACTAACCTATTCGTTCTTGCGATCGCCCACGTCTCGACCGTCCGTTCCCCGCATATCGCGATCGCGCTCGTTCAATGGCTCGCCAGCGCAGTTTGTTCCTTCCGCCTGGCCAACAATCCAGCCAGATCGTCCACAGTCTGAACGATGCCGGAAAACGCATCCAGTGTGATGGTCTGCTGTGCATCGGACAGTGCCAGCGTCGGATTCTGGTGTACCTCGAGGATCAGGCCATGTGCACCCGCTGCAATCGCCGCGGCCGACATCGCAGGGACATGTTCAGCAAGCCCAATGCCGTGGCTCGGGTCAACAATGACAGGCAGATGCGTCAGAGACTGCACCACCGGAATCGCGTTCAAATCGAGCGTGTTTCTGGTGTAGGGTTCAAAGGTACGGATGCCTCGCTCGCAGAGGATGACGTTGGGATTTCCCTCTGCCAAGATGTACTCTGCTGACATCAGCCACTCTTCAATGGTGGCCGAGAGACCGCGCTTCAGCAGCACGGGCGTACTCGTCCGCCCCACCTTCCGCAGCAAAGGATAGTTTTGCATATTGCGCGCGCCAATCTGAAAGACATCGACGATGTCCGCCATCGTCTCCACAAGCTCTGGTTCCATCACTTCGGTTACAATCGGCAGCCCGCTCGCTTCTCTAGCCAATGCCAGATACGTCAGCCCTTCGGCGCCAAGCCCCTGGAATGAATAGGGCGATGATCTCGGCTTGAATGCGCCGCCGCGGAGCATCTGGCCGCCACGTTTGCGGATCTCGATTGCGAGTTCGATGATCTGATCTCTCGACTCAACTGCGCACGGACCAGCCACCATGACTGGCGTGCTGCCACCAATTTCTACACTGCCTACTCTGACAATCGTGTTTTGTTCGTGTTGTGTTCTGCTCGCCAAACGAAACGGTACCGATGCGGCTGAGTTTGTCATGAGTTTACTCCTGACTGCATAACCTGCCGAAACGAGGATGTGAATTCAGCCAGACGCGTCTGGAGCAAGGAGGCTGTGTCTGCGCCAATGGCATTGGTCGCACACTCGGCGACTGTCGCTTCAATCTGTCGAACGAACGCACTGCCGATGATGACGCCATCGGCAAACTGCAGTATCTGCTCCGCGTGTTCGGGGCGGCTGACACCAAAGCCAACGGCGATTGGCAAGTCCGTATGGCGGCGAACTTCCTCTGCGAGTGCCCCAACTCTGTCTGACAGCGTTGTTCGCTCGCCTGTGACGCCAAGCGTAGAAACCAAGTAGACAAACCCGCGTGCCGCACTACAAATGGCAGCGATCCGCTCCGGTGGAGAAGCTGGCGTGACCAGCTGAATCAGGTCGATGCCAAAGCGGTCTGCCAACGCACGAATGGCATGACTTTCTTCATAGGGTAGATCCGGGATAATCACACCGTCCGTCTGCGCCGAGGCCGCAGCTTCAAAGAAGCGCTCAGGACCATACTGAAGCACCGGATTCACATAGGTAAACAGGATGATTGCCTTGTCTTTCGCCTCTTCACGCAGCGCTGCCGCCAGTTCGAATGCGCGCGGCAGCAGGAAACCTGCGCCGAGGCTCCGCAGTGAAGCTGCCTGGATTACCGGTCCATCCGCCAGCGGATCCGAATACGGGATGCCAATCTCGACGATGTCAGCGCCAGCTGCTAGGACTGTGCGAAATAACTTGAGGGACGTCTCGTAGTCGGGATCTCCGGCTGTCAAAAAGGGAATCAAGGTGCCCTCACCACGCCGCCGTTCGAACGCCTGCTGGATTCGACTCATTCTGCCCCCTCCTTTTCTTCCGCTATCGCAGCAATCTGTTCGACGTCTTTGTCACCGCGCCCGGACAGACAGATCACGAGCAGTTCATCTGGTGACATCTGAGGCGCCCGTTTGACGGCTTCAGCTACCGCGTGCGCGCTTTCTAGTGCTGGAATGATGCCTTCCAGTTTGGATAGCAGGTAAAACGCGTCGAGGGCTTCGCGATCGTCGATGGGAACATAGACAGCCCGTCGTGTATCATGCAGCCAGGCGTGTTCAGGCCCGATGCCAGGATAATCGAGGCCAGCTGAAATGGAGTGCGCTGGCGTGATCTGCCCGTATTCATCCTGCAGCACATACGTCATGGCGCCATGCAGGACGCCAGGGCGGCCGTGGCCAATGCTCATCGCATGCTTGTCAGTCGATGCGCCTTCGCCTGCCGCTTCGACGCCAATCAGCTGTACGGACGTGTCTTCGATGAACGGATAAAACATCCCCATTGCGTTGCTGCCGCCGCCTACACAGGCAATGGCCATATCCGGCAAACGGCCTTCGAGCGCAAGCATCTGCGCCTTCGTTTCGTCACCGATGATCCGTTGAAAGTCTCGAACGATGCGCGGGTATGGGTGCGGTCGTTACGACCGATCCGATGATGTAATACGTATCTTCAACGTGGGAGACCCAATGCCGGATGGCTTCATTCGTCGCATCCTTCAGCGTGCGCGTGCCTGATTTGGCCGCCACGACTTCAGCGCCGAGCATGCGCATCCGAAACACATTGAGCGCTTGACGCCGCATGTCCTCTTCTCCCATGAAAACCGTGCACTCAAGACCGAAGCGAGCTGCAACTGTAGCGGTGGCCACGCCGTGCTGGCCAGCGCCTGTTTCTGCGATGACGCGTTTCTTTCCGGTGTACTTGGCGAGCAGCGCCTGGCCAATGGTGTTGTTGATCTTATGGGCACCTGTATGGTTGAGGTCTTCCCGCTTCAAATAGATTTTCGCACCGCCGAGATGTTCCGTCAGACGTTTTGCGTAATACAGCGGCGTTGGTCTGCCGGCGTACGAAGCGAGATCGTCCTTCAGTTCTGCCTGAAAGGCAGGATCGGCGATGCAGCGCTCATAATCCTGTTCCAGCGTGGACAAGGCGTGCATCAGCGTTTCCGGTACAAACTGTCCGCCGAACTGCCCAAACCGCCCTTTCGGAGTCTGTGTTGAATCGGTTGTACTCGTCAAAGGTTGCTCACCACCTGAATCATCTGTTGGATTTTGTCACTGGATTTACGGCCGTCTGTCTCCACGCCGGAAGACACGTCGATGCCGGCTGGCAGTACATCTTGTCCGCACGCGCGTACGAAGGCATCCACATTGTCTGGCCGAAATCCGCCAGCCACCCACAGCTGCGGCTTCAACTGCGCTGCCTGATAGCGCGTGAGAAAGGCTGACATCAGCGACCAGTCGAAGCTAACACCATGTCCACCCGTTACGGTGGCGCCCGCATGCTTCGGCGGCGCAGCATCGAGCAGCAGGCCATCGACGGCGGGTGCATATGTCTCTGCGACGGTCAGCAGCTGGTCAACCGTCATGTCCTGCCGTACCGTGATCGACTTCCATACGGTGAGACCCTCATCACGCAGGATCTGGCAATCCTCCACCGATTCCTTGCCATGCAGTTGTACTCCAGTTAAGCCAACCTGTGCCGCCACATCCCGGACGGTTTTTAGCGACTGGTCGACGAAGACGCCGATCACGCCGCAGTGCGGCCAGTTCCATTCCCAGCCACTGTGCAGCTGTGTCTGGGGCGACATAGCGACGGCTTGCGGGCACAAAGATAATGCCCATATAAGCGACTGCTGGTTCCGCTGTAAACGCGAGGCTGTCGCCTGGCTGGAGTCCGCAGATTTTCAGTCTCATCGAGCCGCACCTGACACCGTACGTCCGATCTTCGGCACGGCGTAGGTCTGCAATTGCGCACGACGTTCGTCGTCATCTGCAAGTCGCATTAACGATTCTCCTATCAGTAAACCATCGACGCCGGCAGCTGCCAGGAGCGCTGCATCGGCAGAAGTCTTTACGCCGCTTTCGGCAATCGCCGGAATGTCGGTCGGAATCAAATTCATCAGGCGCAGTGTGGTGTCGAGCGAGACTTCAAAGTTGTGCAAATTACGGTTGTTCACGCCAATGACGCTTGGTTCTGCTGCAAGGGCTGGTTCGAGCTCATCTTCACTGTGCACCTCTATCAGCACATCGAGACCAAGCTCTTTGGCGTAGGCAGACAGTTCTCGCAGCACCTGCTTGTCGAGTGCAGCCACAATCAGCAGGATGACGTCTGCGCCTGCTCTGCAGGCTTCGTCAATTTGAACACGATCGATGATAAAGTCCTTACGCAGGAGCGGCAGACTGGTCTGCGCCCGTACGTCGGCGAGGTATTGGATGGAACCTTGAAAAAAGGATACGTCGGTCAAGATGGAAATAGCGCTGGCGCCTGCCTGTTCATACGCCCGTGCAATCTGGACTGGATGAAAATTTGGCTGTATGAGTCCTTTTGACGGTGACGCCTTTTTGATCTCGCTGATAATCGCAAGGTGACTGCCTGCTCGAATGGCCTCTGCGAAACGGCCAGGCGATCTGGCTGTCACACTTGGCGTGATCGATCGCTGTTTGAGCTGTTCCACTTCACGGCGTTTCGTTTCCAGAATGCGTTCAAGAAATGTCATTGTGCCACCTCCGTGCGTTCGAAAGTGTGGCTGACGGCAATGAACCGATTGAGTGTCGCCAGCGCCTGACCGTTCGAAAGCAGCTGCTGTGCCAACTCGACTCCCTTTGCGATGGAATCCGCAATTCCAGTGACATACAGCACTGCACCGGCATTCAAGGCGACGATGTCGCGGTGGGGTCCAGTACTGCCTGCAAGCACGTCCTGAATCAACTGTGCGTTCACGACCGCGTCGCCACCAGCAACGGCTGAAAGCGGCGCTTCCGCAAGGCCGACATCCCCAGGCGATATGGTATAGGTGTGAACTTCACCAGCTTTGACTTCCGCCACGTTCGTTGGGCCGGAAATGGAGAATTCGTCGATGCCACCGCTGCCGTGAACCACCAGTACATGTTCGCTGCCCAGCTGACACAGCGCTTGTGCGACTGTGTCAACCAATTCTGGTCGGTAGACGCCGAGTACCTGGCGTTTTGGAAAGGCTGGATTGGTCAGCGGACCAAGCACATTGAAAATCGTTCGAAAACCGAGTTGCTTCCGCGTCTCGGCAGCATATTTCATCGCGGGATGGTAGTTTGGCGCAAAGAGGAAACATAAGTGTGACTGTTCCAGGCAAACCGCTGCTTCATCTGTATCGAGGTCGATGCGTGCGCCGAGCGCCTTCAGCACATCGGCACTGCCGCTGCGGCTGCTCACTGCCCGGTTCCCGTGTTTGGCGACGTACGCGCCGCCTGCTGCAGCCACAATCGCGGCTGCGGTCGATATATTAAATGTCTGTCCCCCATCGCCGCCGGTTCCGCAGGTATCCACGACTGGCTGCGTCAAACGTACCGGTACGGCATGTGCCCGCATTGCACGGGCAAACCCGACCATCTCGGACACCGTTTCACCGCGAACCGTCATTGCAGAAAGCAGTCCGGCTGTCTGAATGGGAGAACATTGTCCATCCATCAATTGATTCATCAGCGCCTCGGCAGTCTGCTCATCCAGTGTCTGCCCCTGCGCCACTTGTTTCAGTACATCCTGAACGAAATCACTCATCTCACTCGACTCCTCTCATCTTTGCGCATCCAACAAAAAAATCCGCTCGTCAGACAGAGCCTGACACGCGGACTGAAACTCACAGCACGTTTGTACATGTGAGAACAGAGTGTATGGACTGCGCTCGGCTCATCTCAATCAAACAGTTGACTGAATTTCTAACGGCTCATCTCAGCTAAACCAAAAATCCGATACCGTAATCATATGTGCTGGAGATAAATTCGTCAACCACAACTGTCGAGGGCAGCCGCCGCGACGTCCGCCGGCACAGAACGGACAACGCGAACATCGCCGATTCCAAACGGAAGCGCAAACGTCCAGCCTTGACCAGAGTGTTTCTTGTCCACATCGAGCACGCGAAACACGTCGGCTGTTTCAAAGGCCGGCACCTTTGTCGGCAGGCCCTGTTTCGCCAGGGTCGACACGATGCGCTGTTCATCCGCTGCCGTGAGGTGACCGAGCCGCCGCGCGATATTGGCTTCGACCGTAATACCAATGGCAATCGCTTCACCATGCCCGAGCGCATAATTCGAAAGCTTTTCAATGGCGTGCCCAATGGTATGGCCGACATTGAGCACCATACGCAGATCAGACTCATGTTCGTCCTGTTCGACAATCGCAATTTTTACTTGAACGGCCTCGGCAATCATCGCCGCCGCTCTGTCGGCGCCTGGATAGGCAGGGACTGGTGTACAAGCGAGATTGTCGAACAACGCCGCATTCCCAATCAAGCCATGTTTGACCACTTCAGCCATGCCGTTTCGCCACTCCCGGTCCGGCAGGCTGATGAGACAGTCGGTATCGTAGATCACGGCCTTCGGAGGATGAAACGCTCCGACGAGGTTTTTTCCTTCGTCCAGATTGATCCCGACTTTCCCGCCGACACTGCTGTCATGAGCCAGCAGGGTGGTTGGCATCTGCACATAGGCAATCCCGCGCAGGAACGTGGCTGCCGCGAAACCAGCGAGATCGCCCACGACACCGCCGCCAAGCGCGATAATCAGATCGCTTCGGCGCATGCCGGCCGCAAGCAATTGGCGATAGAGCGCCTCTGCCTGCTTGAGCGACTTGGACGCGTCACCCGCCGGTACAATCGTATCGGCAGACGCCAGTGAGGCCTTTGCCAGAGAGGAGCGGACATCATCCAGATAGCCACAGTCCGCGACGTGCGCATCGGTTATGACAAACACTTTGCGATTGGCAAAACCATGTTCACAGAGCCAGCCTCCAACCTCGTGACGCAGCCCGGAACCAATCAGGACTGAGTATTGTCCGGTGCTCGTTTTGACATCAAACGTGTGCATCATCGCTTGCTCATCCGTTCCAGGTATGCCTGGTAATTTGTCTGCATCTGGTCGAGCGAGTCGTTGCCAAACTTCTCGACAAACGCGTCCGCGATGACCCAGGCGACGACGTTCTCAGCCACCACGGCGGCAGCTGGCACTGCGCAGTAATCGGATCGCTCAACCGCGGCTGGTTCGACCGCTTTCGTTCGCATATCTACGCTATTCAGCGGTTTATACAGCGTCGATATGGGCTTCATGGCCCCGCGAACGACCACCGGCATGCCGTTTGTCACACCGCCTTCCAGGCCGCCCGCACCGTTGCTCGGCCGGATGTAGCGTTTGCCGTTGTGGGCAATCGGATCATGTACTCGCGATCCGAACCGTTCCGCCGCTTCAAATCCGAGACCGATTTCCACACCCTTGATGGCTTGGATGCTCATGATGGCACCTGCCAGCCGGCCATCGAGTTTGCGATCTGGATGGACATAGCTACCAAGCCCTATCGGACAGCCTTCAACAATGACCTCAAACACGCCTCCGACCGTATCTCCGTTCGCCTTCGCCTCGTCAATCTTCGCAATCATCCTTGGTTCTGCTGCAGCGTCGGCGACGCGCACCGGCGATTGTTCTGCAGCCTTTGCGAGCTCATCCAGATCTTTGGGGACGCTCTCCACCCACTCACCGCCGAGCGACACAACATGACTTGCCACGTGAATGCCAAACTGTGCGAGAAGCTGTCGCGCAAGTGCACCCGCGGCCACAATGGTTGCTGTGTTTCTGGCGCTTGCCCGTTCGAGTACGTTGCGAATATCTTCGTGATCGTACTTCACAGCGCCTGCCAGGTCTGCGTGACCGGGCCGCGGACGCGTAACTTCCTTCAGGTTTTCCGGAGGCGCGTCCCAGACGCTCATGCGCTCCTGCCAGTTTTTAAAATCGCGATTGACGACATGCATCGTAATCGGCGTACCGAGTGTTTGGCCAAAGCGGATCCCGCTCGTAATCTCCGCCTGATCGGTTTCAATCTGCATACGTCGTCCACGTCCGTAGCCTTGCTGCCTGCGCCGCAGCTGTTCGTCGATGGCTTCCTTTGAGACGGACAGCCGGCTCGGCATGCCTTCAACGATAATGGTGAGCTCAGGACCATGCGATTCTCCTGCAGATAGATATCGTAGCAATGGATGTTCCTCCCAGCGTATTCTCTAGCGCTCTATGCGCGCGCCCAGCACTGATTCAAAATGCGTCAGGGCATAGCTGTGACCCTGTTCGTTAAAACTGGCTACGCCGCGTTCGTGGATGACGATGCGATAGCCAAGGTTATAGGCTTCGACCGCAGTATGCAGCACACAGATGTCGGTGCAGACACCGACCAGATGCAGCTCGTCGATGCCGCGGCTTCGCAAGGTGATGTCCAAATCCGTTCCGGCAAACGCGCTGTACCTTGTCTTGTCCATCCATTTGAACCAGGATGGCAGACCGTCGCTCTTCAGCTGATCATAGAGCGTGCCAAGCTCCCCGTACAGATGACGGCCGCTTGAATGCCGGATGTTGTGTGGAGGGAACAGTTTCGACTCGGGGTGATACGGATCGCCTGTTTCATGCACGTCGACGGCGAACACTACCAGCTCTTTTTGCTCGAGGAACTGTCTGGCCACGTCGGTAATGTAATGCTCGATTGCTTGAGCCGGCTTGCCGCATGTCAGTTTGCCGTCGTCAGCGACAAAATCGTATGTATAGTCAATGACAACCAGTGCGCGTGGCATTCCTTCACCTCCTGATTCAAACAAGTGTGCGAAAAGTGATGGTGCTCTGAACGTTCATCATCGAAAGGCCGCTTCAGGAGCGGCCTTTTTGTGATGCGAGATTATGAAAAGCTTTTGGCCGCTTCAATGACCAGCTTGAGGGCGTTGTCTGCATCTTGTAAATCAACCTGCGAAATGGTGCGACCGGTGTAGCGCGCAGGATACGAGACACCGCCGACACGGATACCGTGAACGGAGCGCTGTACCGCTCCTGCATCCGACAGTCCACGCGGCCACACTTCATATGGAACCGAAACTTCGGCCCGCTTGGCACTTTCCTCGAGGTGATGTTTCACAGACAGCGGGACGATGGCAGTCCCATCCATCACTTTGATAGCCGGTCCTGCACCGAGTTTTAAGTCCATCCGCGGCGCGTCTGGCGAGTCACCTGCTGGTGCTGCACCCACAATCAGCGCGAGATCCGGCTGCAGCTTGACCGTTGCGGTCAATGCGCCGCGTGCACCCACCGTCTCCTGCGCCGTAAAGACCACAGATACATGTCGTCCCGCTTGTGCAAGCGTACGAAATGCCTCGAGAGCGATGGCACAGCCGACGCGATTGTCGAGCGCGCGACCAGCAATCCGGTTTTCCGTGAGCGTTTGAACCGGAGCGTCAATGACACCAGAGAGACCGATAAATACACGCTCTTCAGCTTCTTCACGTGACGTCGCCCCGATGTCAATGAACAAGTCGTCATATCCGAGATCGGTTAATTTTACTTTCGGCGACGCCTCAACGACGCCGCGCACACCGTTTGAAAAGACAAACGGCTGTCCGATGAAGGAAGTGGCTGAAGCACTGCCGACTGAAATCACTCGCAGAAATCCGTTGTCTTCAATGTGGATGACCATCAGTCCGATTTCATCCATGTGTGCGACCAGGCTGACATGCGGGCCGCTGCCGTTCTTGACGGCAATGGCATTGCCCAGTGTATCGACATAGGCTTCATCTGCTTGTTCCTTGACATGGCTGAGCAGATGCTCCGCTAGACTGCCCTCTGCGCCAGACGGCGCCACGAGCTGTGCCAATTCAAAAATGAGATCTTTCATCGTCATCCTCCTGATTCTCAAGGTCAATCACTGTGTCGCGTTCAGCCACCGTTACGACCAGGCGCCGTCCGCAATCGCATGTAAAACAGCATCTACCAGCTGGATGGTATGGTGATAGTCATCAAGTGAGATGATTTGCGCAGGTGCATGAATATAGCGCACAGGTACGGAAATGCCGCCGCCAACCACCCCTTCGTGTGTCTTGTGGATGACGCCGAAGTCATTCGAACCGCCTCTTACCCGCCGGAGTTGGTACGGAATATCATTTTTCTCGGCGACCGAAATGAGAAAGTCGAGGAATCGACGATCCGCGATGGTCTGGCCGTCCTGTACGGTAAACGCGGGCCCATTGCCCATCACTGTACCCTGGCCGTGGCCAGGTGCATCGACCACATCAAAACAGACAGTGCCTTCGAGTGCAATCGCGATATCTGGACGCACGCGATGCGCTACGGCCTGAGCACCGCGCAGGCCGATTTCTTCCTGTACGGCAAACGATCCGATGATGGGTACCTTGTACGATTTTTTCAGGGTTTCGATGAGGACGCCGCAACCTACGCGATCGTCAAACGATTTCGCCTTTGCGGCGCGGTCGCCAATTTCACCGTAGCGCGTGGCAAACACAGCGAAATCGCCGGGTTTGACATACTTCTTCGCGTCTTCCTTGTCGCGTGCGCCGATGTCGATGTACAGCTGCTCCATCTTCAGCGGCTTCGTGCGCTCCGTCGCCGACTGCAGATGAATCGGTTTTGCGCCAATCACGCCATAGCGCTTGTCAGCGCCAATCTGCACTGGCTTTGATACGAGCACGCGCGGATCGACACCACCGAGCGCCCGAAATTTGAGCAGCCCGTTGTCCTCGATATGCACAATCATCAGGCCGACTTCGTCCATATGCGCGTCAAGCAGTACACGTGGGCCGGACTGTTCAATGCCCTTTTCAGCGATGAGCGAGCCAAGCACATCCGTGTACAGGGAGTCGACATGGGGTTCGACCTCTGCCCGAATGACGTTTCGAATCTCATCCTCAAATCCGGACGGACCCGCAGCCTCCGTCAGCTTTTTTAATAGCATGTGAGTCCCTCCACATAGGCGGTGTCGACTGACGCGATAAACTCGGCCAATAGACGTCCGCACTCGATGATATCGTCGTACGACCCGGTCTCCACCGATGTATGCATATAACGAATTGGAATGCCAACCAAGGCGGTCGCGATGCCGTCGCGCGTGATTTGGATGGCGCGTGCATCCGTGCCAGTCTGGTCCTTGGGACAATTCAATAAAATATGGAATATGATTGGTTTCAGCTGTATCGCGCAAGCGTGTAAACACTTTGGGATGAATGTTGGGGCCAAACGCAATGCCCGGCCCCTTGTTCATTGGGTAGCTGATATCAGCTGGTTGACCTGGCATCTCGGCGAAGGTGACATCAATGGCAATCCCGATGTCTGGATTGATATGGTAGGCGGCCGTTGTTGCACCACGCACCCCAACTTCTTCCTGGGCGGTCGCAACAGCGTAGACATCTGCCGAATGACGAAGCTTTTTCAGATGACGTAGACATTCGAATACAATCGCGACGGACGCGCGGTTGTCGAGCGCTTTCCCAGATACACGCTGGTTCAGCAATTCCATCGTTTCGCGATAGAGCGTAACGCGATCGCCAACGGATACGACTTCGCGCACATGTTCGTCCGACATTGCTACGTCTATGTACAGATCTTCGAGTGGCGCTGCTTTCTCACGCTCAGCTGGGGTTGTCAGATGCGGCGGCTTGGAACCAATAATGCCATGCAGCTTTTTGCCATAACCGTGAACCACAACTTCCTGCCCGACAAGCGTGCGCGGATCAAAACCGCCTGCTTGCCAGACCCGCAGAAAGCCACCTTCTTCAATCTTTGTCACAACGAGTGCAATCTCGTCCATGTGTGCTGACAGCATGATCCGTGGATGGTGCCCTTCCCCAGAGCCGCGTACGGTCGCTACCAGGTTGCCAAGGTTATCCGTATCAATCTCGCGGGTGTACTGCTCGAAAACCCCTCTGATGACACGCGCAGTGTCCTCTTCAAAACCAGGACCACCGTGTGTGGCGAGAACAGCTAGAAAGTCTTCTCGATGATTGTCTGTCTTCACTCGCTCACTCTCCTCTCTGCACCACTGAGTTTATCTTATCAGACAAATTTGCAACGTGTCCAAGCGTTACAGCCTGAGCAGATTACAGACCAGGAAGTTCAGGTTTGGCGAGTGTCTGCTGAATTTGAAGCCAGGTCGAATCGGTCATTCCCTGCCGGAACAGAAAGTGCTCTAAGTCGGGAGCGAGCGGCGCCAATACGACTTGCGACTGCTTCGTTACAGGGTGCATCCACGCCAGCCGATAGGCATGCAGTGCTTGTCGATTGAGTCCAGCGGTCAAACGTGCGAATGTATCCTCTAGATTTTGCTCTGAAGCCGTCGCTGGCTGCATGCTGTAATGCCAACGATAATGGGGTTCACCAAGAATTGGCATGCCTATGCTCGCCAAGTGCAGCCTGATTTGATGTGTACGTCCGGTTTCCAGGACAACCTGCGCGATCCCGATTGGACCAATGTTCGCAATCAGCCGGACGTTCGTAACAGCACGTTGGCCATCGGCTGAGACGATGCGCCGTGACGGCTGACCGGGATCCTGCCCGATTGGAAGTTGAATCTTCTGCCAGTCAAACAGTGACTCGGCGTTGGTCGCCAGATGAACCAGTGCGCAATACGCGCGATGCATATGGCCCTTGCGCAGCGCCACATCGAACAGATGATGTGCGTGCGCGTGCTTCGCGAACATAACCAGGCCGGACGTGTCCTTGTCCAACCGATGAACGCTGTGCGGGACCAATGACTCCGGTTCAAGATAGCTCGCAACGCCCGCCAACAGCGAACCTTCCCGCTCCTTCGCAGACGGGTGCACAAGCATGCCAGGTGGTTTGTTGACAACGATAATCTCGCTGTCCTCATAGCGTATGTCCAGTTCCATCGGTTCAGGACGAACATCCGAGACCTCTTTAGGTAACATAACATTTATTACGTCACCTCTATTTACAGTTTGCAGCAAATGCGCAGGTTTTCCATTTCGTAGAATGCCTTGGGTTTTAAGGAGTTTATTTACTAAACGACTGGAGATTTGAAATTCCGACCGGAGCAGATTTTTAAGTACGCGACCTTCCTGTTTGTCGGTAACCTGAAATTCAAGCATCTGTTCTGCCCTCTCTCTCTGACTCATTGCGTCTTCATGACCGCGTGTGTATAATTGTTTATTGTAGACTTGCTTGCGGATGTAGTTCAATTGGCAGAGCGTCAGCTTCCCAAGCTGAATGTTGCGGGTTCGAGTCCCGTCATCCGCTCCAAAACGAGGGGTATACGTCAAAACGTTCCCGTACATAGCCATTACGACTGCGATAAAGGCGATGTGCGATTAGGATACGGTCTGGGGGTATACCCCGTTTTCGTATGTCTGGGGACGTAAATCGACGTACACTCGATGTTTAGCTTAGTTTGGACAGACTTTCAGCCTACCTTCCGCTACAGCCCCAAATCGTACCTGGGAGCGTTATTTATGTCATATTCCACCGAATTAGCATCCATCCTTTCAGAACTGATCAAGTCGTCTTAGATTACGGTCAGAACAGTGATCAAGTGTATTTTTACAGTGTAATTCACACGAGGATCAACAAAACTCTCTGCTAACCTAGTGTCTGCTTTCCAATACTGCAAAATATATTGCACGATGCGGTAAATTCCCGTCGATTTCACTGATCAATCCGCTACCTCAACAAACAAAATACGGCACGAGAGTCCTGGTCGTATCACATCTTGCTATGCAATTGAAAGTCGTTGTGGAGATGTGGCTCCTCGGTCCGAAATCCTCAAATGCATGACACACATGTGACGGAGGATTGATGAACTTCATGGTTCGTGTGTCCTATTTTCTTCCAGCTTAAATTCGATCGAAGAAAGGAGTTTTTTAATTTGATTAAATTCGTGTTCAAATTTTTTCAAGTTACGCATTCCGCCTGCTTTAATACGATGTAGGTGTTTTTGAATATCATCGATTTCTTGTTCTGCTTTATAATCCTGCGTGCTGATGAGTCTTACAGATGGATTTTGAAAGTCTAGTGTCTCAGTCGATTATCGTTATGGGATAACCTCCTGTTGCAGGTGGCCATATTCACACGGGAATTAGATATTTGTTCCTGCCATCGGCTTCAGATCCATATCATTCATGGCTCCGTCAACGCCTTCAAAATTGTCAAAATTAATATTAACTTGAAGCGGAAACCAGTTGAAAGAACCAAATGTTCCACCGTGTCCCTGACATATTTTCATGTTTGCGTCCCATCCAGCAAAATTGTATTCACCAGCAAACATCCCTGCGTTTTCTTGTGGAGTATTGGTATTAAACACTCCCACTGTAACAATTGACGCCATCTATTCATCTCCTAAGGGATACCTTATTTGCTTCGTAAATTACGCATTGGCAACTATGCTTGCCTTTACGTCAGGGTCAATTATGGCCCCGTCAATAACCTCAAAATTATCAAATATCAAATTAAATTGTGCAGGGAACATATTAAAGAAACCGTAAGTTCCGCCGTGTCCTTGCGAAAGCTTTATGTTTGCGTCCCATCCTCCAATGTTACCTTCGCCAAGAAATATCCCTGCGTTTTGTTGTGGTGTATTTTGATTGATTATTCCAAAATAAACTAATGAAGGCATGTCATCCCTCCGTTTCTAGACTGACTCCCCCATTACTATGTGAAGTTTTTACTGTATTTGAATCAGTTTATGCAGGTCGTGTTTGTCTTGATAACCAGCGTGTGATTGGGTGGGGTTATCCATTTCTGGTCTGTTCACCGTGTTATGAAACTGAGTCACATCCCGACCTCTTCGTCACACCTGCAGTGCCGACATGGTATCACACAAAGGTAACCCATGGTCGCCAAGGTGGCGAAACCGGACAGATTCGTCCTGGTACCCCCTGTGACACAGGGTCACACTTCTGTATCTTTTCTTTTGCCTTCGTGGCATGCAGTTCAGCAGCTTGCTAGGCCACTTCCTTATACAGAAGGGGCTGCGAGGCGAGCGGACCTTGGCAGAGTTCACAAAGACGCCTTTCGTAAAATTGGACTTATCTCTCTACCATTCGGTGGGCTCTCTTCAAACGAAGGGAGTGAAATCAGCGTATTGAGATACCCAGCATTCGTCAAAGAGGAATCCCCGTTAAGTTAATTCCTGTTTACCAAGCAGCCGGTCAAAAATATGGGATCCCGTGGACGGTTCTTGCAGCCATCCATAAAATAGAAACAGATTTCTCCGTGAAGCCAATCGTAAGCTATGAGGGTGCTGAGGGACCGATGCAGTTCATGCCCTCGACGTTTAGACAATATGGCGTGACAGCTCCCGAGTGTCACGGCAAACCAAGCATTAACAATGTCTATGACGCCATTTATACGGCAGCCCATATGTTGGCACAGGATGGGTACGCACAAAATCCTATCGAAGCTATATACGAATACAATCATTCGATGTCATACGTTGACTCCGTCGAAGCATTGGCGCGGGCGTATGCAGCGTAAAGATGCGCAAGATACGGATTGTGCCCGCGGTGCTTCGGCGCATCTGCAATCAGTCAACATCATGCATGGCGACTTCAGTCTGATGCGTTTCCTCAACTTCATCCCACTCCGGGCAGCGTTTGCGGATATTACGCATTGCTTTGCTCACGGCTCGCTGGACATACGGACTGGAATCAGCTCGGAGCATATCCAGAACGGGCCTCGCTGCAATCGCATGTTTTGCTGCGGCTGCCGCACTGAAGATCATGGCAGCATGCCAGCGCACTTGTTCGTCTTCCGACCGCGCCCAGCGATTGAGCCGCTTGAGCACTTGCGCCGGGTAATACGCAATCAAGGCACTCCCGAGTGCAAACGGGCCAAGGTTGTCGCGTACATATGGTGCGCGATCGGCCAACAAGGGTTCAATCAGATTAAGAATCGGCTCGGCGAACGCGAAATCTCGACTCCGTCCAGCATACATCGCAGCAAGCACCGCCGCACGCCGAACATTTCCCGATTCATCTTCCGTCCATTGCCTCAGCACGCTGTAAAAGCGCTCGAATGATTGCACGAGGATATCCCCGCATGCGTCTGCAGCCCATTCGCGCACTTCCCAGTTTTCATCGTCCGCCAAGTCATGCAGGACGTTGTCAACAAGCTCTGGATCGACGTCGTAACAACGGGTGAGCAAATGCGCGCCAATCTCTTTCGCTGTTGGATTGCCACTCGTGCAGAATGCATGCGCCACGCTGAAGAGCCGCTCTGGGTCAGACGCGTATTGCCGCAGGATGGACTTCATGGCCGATCGCTTCACCGATGCCGGAGCCGTACCAGCGTGAGCAGTCGCTTGTGACTGCAGCGCATCCACCATGTCTGTAACTGATTCTCTGCTTTTCGCCTCTTCGAACTTCTGTTTCCATTCCATTCAGCTGTCACTCACCCGTCCCAACTTACCGCTGGTTCATTGATCGCGAAACATGCGCCGTCATCGGTTGCTTCCAGCATTGCTTGAACACCGTTTGGCAGTACCATCATCGGATCCGTATGGCCGAAATCAGCGTTGATGACGATGGGAAAATCGTACCCCCTCGTAGCTGTCGACAACAACTGTTCAAGCGAATCTTCTTCGCTAAATGGTACTTTTGAATGAAAGCGGCCAATGACCAGTCCAGCAATTTGTCCAAACACGCCCATTTGTCGCAGATGCGTAAAATAGCGATCAATCGTCGCTGGCGTTTCTGTCTCGTCGTCTTCCAGGCAGAGAATTCTCCCTACGACATTTGGGAAATACCTCGTACCAGAAAGCAGCAGCAGTGTCCCAGTGTTTGCAGCCAAAATTGGGCCCATAGCACGCCCGTGCTTTAGAATCTTCAATCCACCGTTTGGCTTCATATGGCGATCGCGATTGTCTTCCTCGTCCCATAGCAGCATCTCGTCCGTCCACAACGTGCTTGTGGGAATAAGACCGGCAGATCCTGGGGTCATCAAGGCTTCTGTAAAACGGTCTTTTGTGTACGAAAGCATGCCGCCGAACTCGCCAAACTGCGGGAGGATGGCAGGCCCCATAAACGTCACTAGATTAGTCATGTGGTGTACTGATGCGAGAATTGAGGTGATGTCGCTGTACCCCATGATGATTTTGGGGTTGCGCGCAATCAGGTCAAAATTCATCTCTTCCAGAAGCTGGTGCGCGTTATATCCACCGATCGTTGTGATGATACAGCGAACCGCTGGATTCTCAAACATCTCATGCAGGTCCTGTAGCCGCTGTTCAATTGTGCCTGCGGTATGACCAGTTCGAGTGCGTGCGTGATCCCCAACAATCACATTGAACCCCAACCGCTTCAATTCTGCGACGCCCCGCTCCAGACGACGCGGACAAAAGGCCGCAATTGGTGAGGCTGGTGAAACGATTCCGATTGTATCCCCCACCTGCAGACGTCTCGGTCTTACGACGTTCATGCGCTTCCCTTCTTCCTGAATGACTGCCCGCGGTAAGCAGCCGACCCTGTTTCACAGAGTTTACCTGATTAACCAGTTTTCGATAGGTCTGTTACAATCGAGGGCTGGTCTATCGAATCATCGCGGTGAGAATTGCCGCCAAAAAGGACGCTATAGTACAGGCGACATGTGTGATAGCGATCGAAAGGATCGTTGTGACCGAGGTGGGCGTTGATGATGTTGCCGCGATTTTGTGCAATCATGCCTGGCAGAACGGCACGCGTAACGTAATAGGTGCCGAGCAGGTTCACCTGGATCATCCGCTCCCACTCTTCAGGCGGCATGTCCACGATTGTACCGAAGCTGGCAATCCCGGCATTGTTGATGAGTACATCGATGTGCCCAAGCTCACTTGTCACACGCTCCACGGCCGCCTCTATCGTGCGCGATTACTTACGTCCGCGCTGGCCGAACAGACGCGAACCGAATAGGTGTCGGTCAACTGCCGAGCAACTTCATCCAGACTTTGCTGTCTTCTGGCGATAATGCCTAAATTCATGCCCTCTTTAGCAAACTGTTCCGCCACCGCACGCCCAATGCCCTTACCAGCGCCGGTAATCAGCGCAGATTTTCCCTTACGATTTGTCTCCATTTCACTGTACCTCCGATCTCTTAGGACAGTGTGATTCGCTCATCATTGTGCCCCTTCACGGCGCTAGGATACAATTGAATGGTTTCGAGGAGGCTGATTATGAAATCCGTAATGGTTCACGGCGTACCAGTCTATGGCGTTGATGTGGATGCGCAAACACGTTGTGCGCACTATCATTCAGACGTAGACGTGATTGCAATCAAGTTTCCGTGCTGCAGCCGTTTCTATCCCTGTCATCTTTGTCACGATACAGTGGCCGATCACGCTGCCAAGCGGTGGCCGGTCGCTGACTTTGATCAAGAGGCAGTTCTCTGTGGCGCCTGCGGCAATCTTTTGACCATTAACACATATCTTTCCGGCGATTCTACTTGTCCGCATTGCCTGGCGCACTTTAATCCTGGCTGTAAAACACATCGTCATCTCTATTTTAAAGACTAAATCAATGAATGTTCGCATACGCGTAGAGAGCGTGGATGAGCGCGCTTTCCAGCCGGTGGTACACCGTCTCGAGATCAACATGGCTGTTCAATTGCTCCGAAATAGCCGACTGAACGTGAACCATGGTTGGCACATCGGTCTGCTGACCGACAAATGCGTCCGACAGGCTTCGTTCAATCGCTTCGAGCGGCAGCATCTCGCTCACCACACGATCGACCGTTTCGGCAATCCGGGTACCTACGTCCCGAGGCAATGACAGCAGCGCGCTCGGATTGAGCAACCAGATCTGAAAGATGCCGTTTGTTTCCGTCAGATAAATGCCGCCGTGTACGGTCAATAGATGTTTTACCCACTCTGCTGTCTGCTGATATTGCGCAAAATCAACCACTTCGAAACGTGACCTTCGCGGCATTTATCTCACCTGCCATTTCGTCCCTTCATTATACTAGACGACAAATCCTTGCAAACTGTTTCAAAATTCCCCAAATTTCTAAATAACATGCGTTTGACGTACCTGGCAACGGTCGCAAAGGCAACTCTTCGTGGTAGACTTGAGTTCTAAGCTGCCTTGGAGAGGAGAACGATTTGTGCGGGTTTTTCTCGACTTAATGTGGTTCTTTAAGACACGGAAGAAATATTACGTCGGCGGTATTACCCTGCTCATATTGGTCGCCTTGTTAAACCTCGTGGCACCTCGCATTGTAGGCATTCTTGTCGATGACATGCTGCGCGGCGTTCTCACATCCGGCATCCTGCTGCGATATGTCATCATTATGCTCGCAACTGGTGTGGTCATTTACGTACTTCGGTATTTTTGGCGGATTTTATTGTTCGGATCGGCCATCCAGTTGTCGACACTGCTTCGCAGCCAACTCTATACCCATTTTACGCGAATGTCACCCCAGTTTTATCACAAGCAGCGGATTGGGGATCTCATGGCGCACTCGACCAATGACATCCAGGCTGTTGAATCGACAGCAACCGATGGCATTTTAACACTTGTCGATTCAATTACAACAGGCTCTGTCGTGATTGTAACAATGATGACCACGCTGAGCTGGAAACTGACGCTGATTGCCATGGCGCCAATGCCAATCGTGGCGATTACCTCAAGTATTTACGGGTCTATCATGCATCGGCGGTTCTTTAAGGCACAGGCTGCGTTCGCTGACTTGAATGACAAGGTTCAGGAAAACATTTCAGGAATGCGCGTTGTCAAAGCCTTTGGGCAGCAGCAGGTAGAGTTCGACGGATTTAGCAAACTGTCCTACGACGCGGTCAAAAAGAACATCGCTGTCGCCAAGATTGATGCTTTGTTCGATCCAACCATCGCTATTGTCGTCGGTCTATCCTATTTTCTCTCCATTGGCGTAGGCGCTGTGTTTGTTGATCACGGGCATTTGACGCTTGGTCAACTGACTACGTTCACGATGTATTTGGGACAGCTTGTCTGGCCGATGCTGGCCTTCGGCTTTTTGTTTAACGTCGTTGAACGTGGTCATGCCTCCTATGACCGCATTCGTCAGCTGCTCGCTGTCCGGCCTGACGTTGTCGATAAGGACAATGCGATATCAGAGCAGCCGTTCGGTGCCATTGTCTATGACATCGATACATTCACCTATCCAGAGACCGCTTCTCCCGCTCTGATAGACGTGCGGATGCGTCTTGAACCTGGTCAGACGCTCGGCCTCGTTGGCAAGACAGGTGCTGGCAAAACAACATTCGTAAAGCTCATGCTTCGCGAATTTGACTGCCGAGATGGAGATATCCGGTTCGGATCACATTCTATCTGTGATTACACACTATCCGCCCTGCGTAGTTCAGTCGCGTATGTACCGCAAGATCACTTTTTATTCTCAGCAACCATTGCGGAGAACATCGCCTTTGCCAGACCAGAGGCGACAATGGCAGAAATTCAGCGCGCCGCTAAGCTCGCGGCGATTCACGACGATATCCTCCGCTTTCCGGATGGATACGGTACGGTCGTCGGGGAACGCGGCGTCACGCTGTCCGGCGGCCAAAAGCAGCGAATTTCCATCGCGCGGGCACTGCTGATGGATGCCGAGTGTCTCATTCTCGATGATTCTCTGTCGGCTGTGGATGCGAAAACGGAGGTACAGATTCTCGATGCGCTGCGCGCCGAGCGATCTGGTAAAACCACGATGATTACAGCGCATCGCCTGAGTGCGGTTGAACATGCAGATCTCATCCTCGTCCTCGAAGACGGCACGGTGCGTGAACGCGGAACGCATACCGAACTGATGGCTTTGAATGGCTGGTACCGCGACATGTATGAGCGTCAGCAGCTGGAATCGAGCATTGAAGAAGGCGGTGTGACGGTATGATCACAGGACCTGGGCTAATAGAATACGCAAAACCACAGATGAAGCAGCGCATTGTCTTCGGGCGCCTGGTGCGCTATATGAAAGCACACGTATGGGTACTTGCCGGTACCTTCAGTTTATTAATCGGTGCGACAGCATCGAATGTCGTTGGCCCAATTTTGATTAAGACGTTTATCGACCGATATTTAACACCGCGGTACTTTCCAACTGCACCGCTCGTCTGGCTCGGTTGTGGGTATCTATTTCTGCAGTGTGCGAGCGCTGTGCTCAACTATCTGCAGATGGTCAGTTTTCAGACGATTGCACTCAAGATTGTACATCAAATGCGTGAGGACGTATTCGCGAAGGTACAGTCACTGGGCCTGGCGTTCTTTGACAAGACACCGGGCGGCATGCTGATTTCACGTATTACCAACGACACCGAAGCCGTCAAGGACTTATTTATCAGCGTCTTGTCGACCTTTGTTCAAAATATCTTTCTGCTCGGCGGCATTCTCATTTCAATGTTTGTTTTAGACGCAAAGCTTGCCGCGTACTGTTTGCTGCTCATCCCGGTGCTTGTCGCCATGATGACAGTGTACTCTCATTTCAGTTCACGCATCTTTCACATGGCGCGTTCTAAACTGAGTTTCCTGAATGCGAAGCTCAACGAATCCCTGCAGGGAATGTATTTGATTCAAGCGATGCGTCAGGAGCGACGCCTCCGTCGCGAGTTCGAAGAGATCAACCAGGCCTACAAGACTGCGAGGCTGCGCAACATCAATCTGAATGGACTGCTGCTCCGGCCACTGGTTGATATTGTGTACCTTTGCACGCTAGTGCTCATTCTGTCCTTTTTCGGCATTCACTCGTTTCACGGCGCAGTCGATATCGGCGTGCTGTATGCCTTCGTCAACTATCTGGAACAGTTCTTTGAACCGGTTAACCAAATGATGCAGCGGCTCAACATGTTTCAACAATCCATTGTCTCGGCAGAACGTGTCTTTGAATTGCTTGATCAAACGGGTACAGCACCTGGGCAAATTGGTGAAGGCAATCCTAAAATCTCATCCGGACGGATTCGCTTTGACCATGTCTCCTTCTCCTATGACGGGACAACGCGCGTGCTTGAGGACATCAGCTTCACCGCCGAACCCGGCCAGACCGTTGCCCTTGTCGGCCATACGGGCAGCGGCAAAACGTCCATCATCAACCTTCTGATGCGATTTTATCCAGTCGATGAAGGTACGATTTATATCGACGATATGCCGCTTGATGCGTATACGGATGAAGAACTTCGTTCAAGGATTGGTCTTGTGCTGCAAGATCCGTTCATTTTCGTTGGCGATGTTACGAGCAATATTCGACTTGGCCGCCATCACATCTCGGACCTAGCAGTTGTAGAAGCTGCCGAATTTGTACAGGCGGACGCATTCATTCGAAAGCTGCCGCACGGATATGCAGAGGAAATCGGTGAACGTGGCGCCACATTCTCGAGCGGGCAGCGGCAGCTGCTGTCGTTTGCGCGTACGATGGCCGATGAGCCGAAAGTATTGGTACTGGATGAAGCAACCGCCAGCATCGATACAGAGACGGAAGAACTCATACAGGAATCCCTGTACCGCATGCGCGCCGGGCGAACAACGATTGCGATTGCCCACCGACTGTCGACGATTCAAGATGCAGACCTCATCCTGGTAGTCCATCAAGGTCGAATCGTCGAACGCGGCACGCATCAGCAACTGCTGGCGCAGGGTGGCCTTTACCACAAGATGTACCTGCTGCAGCAAGGCGGTGCTGTAGTCATCTGAGTCAAACCGGGCATGAACATACCAGAAACTGTCCATACCTAATTCGAGGAGTGTCGTTTGATGACATCCTGCGAAAGGAATGGATAAAGGAATTGGGATATGTCTGGCTGACCATTAGTACGCTTCTTACCTATGTCATTCTGCTCGCCCTGGTTCGCTGGATCGGCAGCACGCAATTGAGTCAGATCACATTTTTTAATTGGGTGGCAGGCGCCAGCATGGGCAATGTCGCAGCGAACATGATTTCGGCTGACAACCGACAGGACTGGTTTCGCGCCTGCTTTGCACTGACAGTGTTTACAGCAGCCACGGTGGTCGCGGCGACGCTGGCGCTTCGTTCTCGCAAATTGCGCGGCGTAGCCAATGGCAGTCCCACCATTTTAATCTACAAAGGGATCATTCAACGGGAGAATCTTCGAAAAACCAAGGTGAACATCGATGTACTACTGATGTTGCTGCGGCAGCAAGGCTGTTTCTCTCCAAAGGAAGTAGAAGTCGCGATTCTTGAGTCGACCGGCGCTTTAAGCGTCCTCCCCATCACCGAGGCTCAGACCGTCAATAAAGGCGACATCGCGCACGGGCCAAAACTATCGGACGATACCCAAGCGCCGTATTACGAAATCATTATTGACGGCGAAGTGGATTATGGCGCATTGGCTGATGTTGGGTACGATCGTGGATGGCTCCTGCATCAGCTCGCCAAACTGAACGTGGAATCCCCCAAACAGGTTACATTGCTGGCGGTCAATCGCAGCGGCAACGTGATTGCGGATACGCATCGGCTGGAAAAGCATCCGTCAGGCAATTGACAACAAAGCCACCTTTTCTGTACAGTTTTCAAGATGCTGACACAGGCAGTACTACCTTTGCAATCATATGGGAGGCGCTGACATGACGCATTTTGACACGCTTTGTGTGCAGGGTGGCAACCGCCGCGAGCGACAGCTTGGTTCTGTCTCTTATCCAATCTACCGTTCGAGTACATATGCGCATCCTGGACTTGGACAGTCTACCGGCTACGACTATACCCGAACAGCCAATCCGACACGCACCGCTCTGGAAGAAATCGTTGCGAGTCTGCATGGTGCGGGTCCGGGGCTTTGCGTTTGCTTCCGGCATGGCTGCAGTCGACGCCATCTGTCGTTTATTTCAACCAGGAGACCGCCTGGTCGTCTCAGACGATCTGTACGGCGGTACCTATCGCCTGCTAAACCGCATCCTCGAACCGCTTGGCATTCAAACTGATTATGTCGACACCGCTGACCTGGGCGCCGTACAAGCGGCGCTGCAGAAAGGTGCTTCAGCACTCTTCATTGAAACACCGACAAATCCGACGATGAAAGTGTCAGACATTGCTACCTGTACGGAACTTGCCCACGCAGCGGGAGCACTCGCCATTGTCGATAATACGTTTATGTCGCCATATTTACAACGCCCGCATCGTTTTGGTGCCGATCTCGTCATTGAGTCAGCGACCAAGTATCTCGGCGGCCACAATGATCTGCTCGGCGGTATTGTGACAGCCCGTACAGAGGAATTGGCAGAACGGATTGCTTTTGTTCAAAACACAATCGGGGCAGTTCTGGGTCCAGATGATTGCTGGCTGCTCATGCGTGGGTTGAAGACCCTGTCGCTGCGGATGGAACGGCACGTGGAAAATGCGGAGAAACTGGCAGCCTACTTGACTTCCCATCCACTGGTCGGCCGTGTCTACTATCCTGGGTTGCCCGAGCACGAAGGCGGTGCATTGCATCGGCAGCAGGCAAGCGCAAATGGCGGGATGATTTCGTTTGAGGTCCGTCGATGATCGAGCGGTTGGTCCCTTGCTTGAAGGCTTTGAGGTCATTACGTTCGCGGAAAGTCTGGGCGGAGTATGAGACGTTGATTACCTACCCGCCAAACAGACACATGCAGATATTCCGAAGGAGATTCGCGACCGACTCGGCGTTACTGATCGTCTTTTGCGCCTCTCCGTCGGCATTGAAAACATTGAGGATCTTCAGGCCGATCTCGATGCGGCGCTGAGGCACGCTGCGAATGCTATTCGCTAGCATCACGATGCCATTTATACACGTTCTACAATCGTGGCTACGCCCTGCCCCACACCGACGCAGAGCGTGGCCATTCCTCTTTTCGCTCCCGTACGATTTAGTTGACGTACGAGTGTTCCAAGAATACGCGCCCCAGAGCAACCGAGCGGATGACCGAGGGCGATTGCCCCACCATTTGGGTTGACCTGCTCTGGATTTAACTCCAGCGTGCGAATGCAGGCAAGCGACTGAGCTGCGAACGCTTCGTTCAGTTCGACCCAATCGAGATCGCGAACAGTGAGCCCAGCGAGACGGAGCGCCTTCTGTGAAGCAGGAATTAGGCCAAGGCCATGGTTCTTGGGTTGACGCCAGCCGAAGCGCTGACGACGTACTTCGCAAGCGGTTTCAGGCCAAGCGATCTGCCAAGCCGTTCAGATACGAGCAAAAGCGCTGCAGCGCCATCGTTGATCCCGGAGGAATTGCCCGCAGTCACGGTGCCACCTTCACGGAATGCGGCACGCAGGCGGCTCAGAGATTCCATCGTTGTGTCAGGGCGCGGGTGTTCATCTGTATCGACGACGACTTCCCCATGCCGTGACTTGATGGTCACTGGCACAATTTCCTCCGCAAACACGCCTGCCTTTGCGGCAGCAGCTGCCCGCGTCTGGCTCTGCAGTGCGAACGCATCCTGCTCCTCGCGCGTGATGGCGTACTGTTCAGCCACATTCTCCGCCGTTTCACCCATGCTGTCGAGCGGATACGGGAAGTTTGGATTGGCCATGCGCCAGACCGAGGGTTGTGTCCCACATCGTCTGATTGCCGCGAACATATGCCATCTCCGGCTTCAGCATAACGAGCGGTGCACGCGTCATGCTCTCTACGCCGCCGGCGATGACCATTTCCATCTCGCCGAGTGCAATGGCACGCGCACCTTGGTTAACCGCCTCGAGACCGGACGCGCACGGCCGATTCACCGTCACGCCTGGTACTGTTTCTGGCAGACCTGCGAGCAGTACGGCCATTCTTGCGACATTCCGATTGTCTTCGCCCGCCTGATTGGCACAACCGAGAAATACTTCGTCGATCTGTCCGGGGTCAATCGCTGTCCGTTCAACCAATTTTTTTATCACGTGCGCAGCCAAATCATCTGGACGAACACTCGCCAAAACGCCGCCCTGACGGCCGATCGGCGTGCGAACATAATCGACAATCCAAACTGTCTCCATCCCGTCTCAACTCCCTGCCGAATCAGCCTTCGAGTAACAGTGATTCCGGATCTTCAAGCAGTTCTTTCACTTTTACGAGGAACTGCACGGCTTCTGCGCCGTCGACAATTCGGTGATCATATGACAGTGCCACGTACATCATCGGGCGAATTTCAACCTGACCATTCACAGCCACAGGTCGTTCCTGAATCTTGTGCATGCCCAAAATGCCTACTTGCGGCGCGTTCAGGATTGGCGTCGACAGGAGCGATCCGAATGTTCCACCATTGGTGATGGTAAAGGAACCGCCCTGCAGTTCTTCGAGAGACAGCTTGTTGCTGCGTGCCTTCCGTGCGAGTTCGGCAATCTGTTGCTCAATTTCAGCGAAGTTCAGGCGATCCGCCCCGCGTACGACAGGCACGACCAGGCCGCCTTCCGTCGCCACCGCGATGCCGATGTCATAATACT
Source organism: uncultured Alicyclobacillaceae bacterium (assembly GCA_963758235.1). Classification (GTDB taxonomy): domain Bacteria; phylum Bacillota; class Bacilli; order Alicyclobacillales; family Alicyclobacillaceae; genus CAVWUS01. The sequence goes on from CAVWUS010000012.1 coordinate 32,117, forward strand.
TCTTGACAATCATGTCCTCGCCATCAATTTCAGCATTCAGCAGCGGGAATGCCTTGAGTGCCCCGACAACAGCTTTCGTAAAGAACGACATGAAGCCGAGACCGACACCATGGCGATCCTTGAACATTTCCTTGCGGCGTTTGCGCACATCCATAATCGCGGTCATGTCGACCTCATTAAAGGTCGTAAGCATCGCAGCAGTATGTTGTGCTTCGACCCCGTTTCGCAATCGTCAGACGCCGTCTGGTCATGCGCACACGTTCAACTGGCCCTGACCCATTGCTCGCTCCAGCAGCTGCAGGCGCTGCCGGTTTGGCAGGAGCTGGTGCCGCTGCCTGTGGCGCAGCGGCTTGTGGCTGTTGCTGCGGTTTCGCGGAGCCGGCCGCTGATAGCACATCTTCCTGCGTGATCCGACCGTTTTCACCAGTACCCTTAACGGTCGACAGATCGACACCCTGTGCCTGTGCAAACCGCCGCACTGCGGGCGTAGCTTTAGGCAAACCAGCGTCTTCCTTGCTTTCAGTCTCGGCGGCCGCAGCTGGCGCCGCTGGCGCGGCTTCACTGCCAGTACCGACCACCGCGAGAACTTCACCGACTGCTACGGTGTCACCGCTTTGCTTGCGGACTTCCTGGAGAACCCCTGCGCTTTCAGATATAACTTCGACGTTGACCTTGTCCGTTTCCAGCTCAACGATGGCTTCGCCTTCGCTGACAGCATCGCCCGGCTGCTTGAGCCAGTTACCAACAGTTGCTTCGACAATCGATTCGCCTAATTCAGGGACTTTGACTTCTGACAAGATGCTCTCCTCCTCGCAGCGCGTCTGCGCCTCTCGTATGCTCTGTCTTGTTTGGTTACTTGCCTGCTGTCGTCATTACGCGTGTTGTCTTTTTCGTCATGACCGTTTCAAAGATGCGTGACTGTTCCTGCTGGTGGACATCTGCCATACCTTCAGCCGGACTTGAGCGCTCCGGACGACCAGCGTAGGACAGCGTGGCACCGTCGCCAAGCAGTTCACGCAGCCTTGGTTCAATGTATGTCCAGGCACCCATATTCTTTGGCTCCTCCTGCATCCAGACGAAGTCAGTTGCTTTCGGATGGGCAGCCAGTACGGCACGAATGGCCTCAGTCGGGAATGGATACAGCTGTTCAATACGAATGACTCCGAGCCAATCCAAATCGTCGCTGGAACTTTCCTGTGCAGCAGCGAAGTCGACCGCCACTTTGCCACTGCAAAAGACGATTCTCTCGACTTGTTTTGGTTTCGCCGAACGAACCAAGACCGGTTCAAACCGCCCACTTGCGAGTTCATCAATCGAGGATGCAGCGCGTGGATTGCGCAGCAAGCTCTTCGGCGACATGAGAACCAACGGCCGCGGCGAACCCTTCAGGCTCTTGGCCTGGCGGCGCAGAAGGTGAAAATACTGAGCTGCGGTCGTCACATTCGCCACAATCCAGTTGTTGTCGGCGGACATCTGTAGATAGCGTTCCAAACGGGCACTGGAGTGTTCCGGCCCCTGCCCTTCATAGCCGTGCGGCAGCAGCATCACCAGGCCGGACAGTTGGCACCACTTGGCGAGACCCGAAGAAATAAACTGGTCGAACAACACCTGTCCAGCATTGGCGAAGTCGCCAAACTGCGCTTCCCAGAGAACCAATGTCTCCTGCGAATGGACGTTGTAACCGTACTCGAAGCCAATCACAGCCCCCTCTGACAGGGGTGAATTATGAATTGCAAAGCTTGCTTTGGCTTGCGGCAGCGCGTGCAGCGGTACAAATTCCTCGCCGTTATTGGCATCATGCAGGACGAGGTGTCGATGTCCAAAAGTACCGCGTTCAGAATCCTGGCCAGTGAGACGAATCGGTGTGCCGTCGGCGAGAATGGATCCGAACGCGAGTGCTTCCGCAAGGGCGCAGTCGATGTCCTTGCCACCGTCGAGTGCAGTTGCACGACGGCTGAGGATCCGGTTCAGTTTTGGAAAGACCTGAAAACCTTCAGGATACTGCAGCAGTGCCGAGTTTATCTGCTTCAGTTCTTCAGCTGGGACACTCGTGTCGTTCACGGCAGCGTCGTCCGTGCTCTCGACCTCTGGCGCTGTTGGCTTTAGGCCAAGTTCTGCAACTTCCTGATAGGCAGACTTTAATGTATCTTCGATGTGCGCCTGCATTGAAGCAGCTTCTTGCTCTGTAAGTACGCCTTCGGCCAACAGCTGCTGTTGATAGCGCGTCATCACCGTTGGATGATCCTTGATCTTCGCATACAGCACCGGCTGCGTCATCTGCGGTTCATCCATCTCGTTATGTCCCCAGCGGCGGTAACCGATGAGATCAATCATAAAGTCTTTGCCGAACGTCTGCCGATACAGGGTAGCAAGTTCAATAGCGGCGATACACGCATCCGGATCGTCCGCCGATACGTGTACGACCGGGATCTCGAATCCCTTGGCGAGATCGCTCGCGTACCGCGTTGAACGCCCCTCATCCGACTCGACCGTAAAGCCCAGGCGGTTGTTCGCGATGATGTGAATGGTGCCGCCCGTCTGGTAACCGCGCAGTCGCGACATGTTGAGCGTTTCCGCGACAATGCCCTCACCGATGAAAGCCGCGTCACCGTGAATCTGGACAGCAACCGCCTTCTTCACATCGAGTTTCGGATAGCCTGCCGCCGAACGCTCTTCCTGAGCGGCGCGGGCAAATCCTTCGATGACCGGATCGACAAACTCAAGATGACTCGGATTGTTGGCCAGAACCAGTTTGACGCTGGCGGGCAGGTCATCCATTGTGCGGCTGGCACCCAAGTGGTACTTGACGTCTCCCGTCCAGCCGTAGTTGATGCCCATCGAACCTTCCGAAGGGACGAGTTCTTTGTTTGGTGAGCTGTGGAATTCAGAAAAGATCTTTGCATACGGTTTACCGAGGTTGTGCGCAAGTACGTTTAAACGCCCGCGGTGTGCCATGCCAATCATGACAGCTTCTGCCCCGGCGCGAGCGGACTCTTCAATCAATCTATCGAGCATAGGGACCAGCATGTCTACGCCTTCGATAGAAAAACGTTTTTGTCCCACAAACTGTCGATGGAGAAAACGTTCGAACAGCTCAACTTGCATCAATCGTTCAAGGGTATTTCGTTTTTGCTCTGAAGTTCTGGGACGCCATGCCTTCCCTGTTTCTACTTGTTCATCCAGCCAGGCTCTTTCTTTGAGATCGGTAACCTGGGAGAATTCAAATGCGAGCGATCCGGTGTAAACGCGCATCAGCTGCTGATACGCAGCCAGGGCGTTGGTGATGCCGGTCGGTGCATACTTCCATACCACGCTCGCTGGCAGCTGCTGCAAATCAGCTTCTGTCAGTCCATACTGGCGTGGCTGCAGTACGTCTACCGGCGCTACTGAATCTTGCAGCGGATCGATATGCGCCTGCAGATGACCATACGTCCGAACGTTTTCGATGAGTTGCATCGCTCCGACGACCTTGCTGATGTTGGCCTCGGAAACAGAAGCAGCGGCAGCTCCGCCAGAAGACTCGAGTGTGGCCGGTGGTGCGCCGTACGTCTCAAAGACTTGTCGGGTTGAAGGATCCACAGCGTTCGGATCGGCAAGAAACGCCTCATAGAGTTCGTTGACGTATCCGAGGTTGGGTCCTGCAAAGGCCTGCCAAGAAAAGCTTGCGTGGGTGTTCTGGTCTCTCATCTTGGTCCAGCTCCTTGTCTGTTCGCGCTTGCGCGCATGGGCATTGCTATGTTCTTTCTACTCATCATAACGGATATAATTTCTAACGGTAAACCCGTTAAAGCGATTTCACCATTCTGCCACGATTCCGTTACGATGCGAGACTACGCAGTTCTAGATTATACGCCTCTTGGCCGTTACCCGGCAAATCCAAAAATGACGCTGCGTCATTTTCTTCTGTCAAAGAACCCTCCTCCGGTGTAAATCATACGATCTTTCAGCCCCTACCGGTCGCACTCCGCTCTATTGGAGGTTCAGCCATGACAGATACACCCGTTATTGGGTTGGTGCTCAGTGGTGGCAGCCTGAAAGCAGCTGCGCATATCGGCGCGATTCATGCGCTTCATTCACTCGGGATTACACCGAACATGGTTGCAGGCACCAGTGCAGGCGCGCTGGTGGCAGCATTGTACGCACACGGTTATACGTTTGAAGAGCTGTCGGCATTGGTCGCCGACTTTCCTGGTCAGAAGCTGTTGGATTATGGTTTCCCGCTCAGTATGTACATGCGCCACCGGCTTGCTCGCTATGTTCCCGCACGATGGCAGTCGAAGTGGCAGACGGATGACATCGCTGGTCTGTTCAAAGGAGAACGGCTTCGCCGCTACATCAGTGGATTGTTAACAAACCGAAGGCCAGTGATGCCGTTCTACGTCGTCAGTACCGATTTGCTCTCCGGGAACCCAGTTGTCTTTTCAAACAACGAGCGAAGCATCAAGGCTTTACAGGCATATCCGATTACGGACTTGGCGCGGAGCGTCCTGGCAAGCTGTGCGCTTCCTGGCATTTTTCAGCCAGTCCGGCTTGGTTCCTGGCTCTTGGTCGACGGCGCGATCCGCCACTATGCCCCTGTTCATGTTTTGCGCCAGGCAGGGTGTCAGCACATTATTGTGATTAATCTGCATGTACTGAAAGAGGACTGGCGACCGGATCATATTGTCGACGTACTGACACGTTCATTTGAAGTCATGCTGCGCGAGACCATTGAGGATGACACGATGGGGCCGGATTAACCCTGATTGAACCGACGGTCTCTCATATCAAATGGACGTCCTTCGATGAGCTCGCTGGCTGTATTGACGCAGGTTTCGCCGCTGTCTGCGATGCAGGCATTCAACCGAAGATCGGCCTGAAGGTGCATTCAAGTGACCTACGCAAGAATGCGCCGCAAGCGAGAAGGGATCAGCCCAGCCTGCCAATCATCCGCTGGAACGTGCAGAAAACTACATAAAAAAGCCCCCATTTCGGGGCCGTTATGCGTTACGCCAGCCAAGCATCCACGCTGCGTTCGTAAGCCACAGTGCCTTCGGGGAACCACAGGCCGATTTCACGGGCTGCACTCTCCGGGGAATCTGAGCCGTGTACGATATTCATGCCAATGGTCAGTGCGAGATCGCCGCGGATGGTGCCAGGGGCTGCTTCCGCCGGGTTGGTCTTGCCCATCATGCCGCGTGCGGTCGCAATTGCATTTTCACCTTCCCAAACCATTGCAAAGACAGGTGAAGAGGTGATGAACTTGACCAGGTCACCGAAAAACGGGCGTTCTTTATGCTCTGCATAGTGCTGTTCAGCGAGTTGTGTGCTAACCTGCATCAGCTTCGCACCGACAAGCTTCATCCCTCTGTTTTCAAAGCGGGAAACAATGTCACCAACGACACCGCGCTGGACACCGTCCGGTTTTACCATAATAAACGTCTTCTCTACAGCCATTCATTTCCACTCCCTCGACTATGGCGCCAAGCCTCAATACATTAACGGATGTAATCTTACGGGAATTCTGGCGTAAATTCAATCAAACACATGTGACCGCTTTGTCAGTACGCACGCTGATTGACGAATGCCGCTACGGCCTGCAGCTCTGCATGGCGTTCTGGATTCGGAATGTACGCCAATTGTTCGAGCGCCTTGGTCAAGAAACGATCTGCAATACGTCTGGCCATCTCGATCCCGTCGGAGTTGCGCACCATCTGAACGGCTTCCTGCTGCTCGTCAGCGGTCGCGGACGAGCGAACCAGTTCCTCCAGCTTTTGTCCACGCTCCGTGCTGTGTACAAACAGCGCCGGAAGCGTCAGATTGCCCTGCAACAGGTCTCCTGCGACTGGTTTGCCAACGGCAGCAGCATCGCCTTCAAAATCCAGCAGATCATCGATGATTTGAAACGCCATTCCAGTGTAGTAGCCGAATCGCCGCAGGCGTTCTGACACTCCAGCCGGAGCGCCTCCTGCCAAGGCACCAAGTTCACACGAGAGGGCAATGAGGACAGCCGTTTTGCGTTCGATCCGCCGCAAGTACGTGCGAATGCTCTGATTCCAGTTATAAAAGTCACGGATCTGTTCAATCTCACCCTCACAGATGCGCACAATCGCCGCTGACATCTTTTGATGGAAGACTGGTTCCTCAAGTTCACTCAATAGATAAATGGCACGCGCAAACAGGAAATCGCCGGTATACATGGCTGCCCTGTCGCTGTATTGGCTGCGGACCAGTAGGACGGCCCCTGCGCAGATCGGCATCATCGATGACATCATCATGGACCAATGTAGCCATATGGACGAGTTCGAGCGCCGCCGCCACTGTATGTACGCGATCGGGTGAAGCTTTCCCGAACTGACTGCACAGCACCGCAAAGAGTGGACGAATTCGCTTGCCGCCCGCAGTGATCAACTGTGTAGACGCCGCCTGCAGATCGCGATTCTGCGACTGTACAGTACGCACCAGCTTACGTTCAATTACGGCTAAATCTGACTTGTACTTTTCGTAGACAGCCATCCAATCATTCAACTAGGATTCCACCTTCTGCCCAATGTGCAACGCAGCAATTCCACCGGTCAAAGGATAACTCTGCACATTGACAAGGCCTGTTTCGCGAAACATTTCCTCAAGCTTCAATCGCTCCGGAAAGTCGGTCAGCGATTCCGGCAGCCACGCATACGGTGCTTTCCGGCCTACCGCAAGCGCACCGATTTTCGGCAGAATGCGATAGAAGTAGAAGTAGTACAGACGCCTGAAGATGGGCGATTCTGGTTTCGACAGTTCAAGTGAGACGACCCACCCTCCGGGTCGCACAACGCGTTTCATCTCCGACAAAACTTGGACGATGTCCGCTACGTTGCGCAGTGCGAAGCCAATCGTCGCCACATCGAAGGCGTTATCCTGAAACGGCAGTGCCATGGCATCGCCGCGTACCAAATCGATTGTTTGCCTGAGATCGAGCTTGTCCACTTTTTGTGCTGCGACATCAAGCATTTCCTGTGTAAAATCGAGACCAGTGACATGGCCACTTGGTCCTACCGACTTGGCTAGAGCCAATGTCCAGTCGCCGGTACCACAGGCCACGTCAAGCGCCTTGGCACCACGATGAATCGCTAATTTTCGCATCGTAAACCGGCGCCACAGCTTGTGTTGATAGAAGCTCAACACAGAGTTCATGACGTCATACCGCTTCGCAATTTGAGCGAAGACATCATGAACAAACACCGATTTATCCTTGTCTGCTACCATGTATGGTTCCCCTCGGTGAGAGACTGCGTCTCCAGGTTCTTCTGAGCTGACAGTAGATAATCCAAAAGAAACAGCGCGATTGGCTGCAATACTGTATGCGGCTCCAGTTTGACCAGTCGATCGATGGCGTCGGTCAACCGCTCCGTCACCTGACGCCAGTTAAAATGGACGGGCTGGCGTTTCAACAGGCTGCGTCGTGTGAGTTCAGCTCGAACCAGCGCCTGTATTTGTTCATGCCACTCGGGCTCGTCGGCAAAATAGTGCTCTGCCAAAGCGTACAGCAGCGCACCAATGATGGTTTCATTCAAAGCGGTATCGCCATCGGATTTCAGTTCCGCTCCCGAAATGAGCGCCATCTTCGCTTCATTGATGTCTGCTACAGCGATACATAGTACACGGAGCAGTTGCACGTTCGGAATCGCAGCTAAAATCTGATAGTAGTGCCCGCTGGAGAGGTCCCCTGCCAAGACCGTCAACTGTTTGGTTTGGCCGTCAAGCATGTCGATTGAATCGTGAATCGCCAGCCCCTGCTGCAACAGCAACACTGCGGCGAGAATCTGTTCCGCGTCCTTGGGTGGCACATTTGCAGCACGCAACAGAGCCATCGACACGTCGAAATGGAACCGACTGATGTTCGGTTCCACGCCATGCTTTTTCAGAAACGGATGGTTCCTGCTCTGTTTCAGCTGTTCCGAGAATGTGTCGTACTGCAGATTGTTGATACCAGCCACCACTCGTCTGTCATCCTCCTGTAACTCGGGCCGGCATTGCACCTGTATGCAGATGTAATGAACCGGTGCATTCAGTATACCACAGGGATCTTTGCCCTATGAACGCCGTGGAACCGAAGGCAGACTAGTCTTCCGACTGGATAATGCCATGTTTCGTATAGACGGTCACTTTGCCGCGAATCTTCATAGCGGATGTATGTTCGGTGAACTGTGCAATCATCAGTTCTCCTTTATCCAACTTTTCCGCATGATGAAATTTTGTCTCCGCCCCGCGCGTCAAGCCAATCACCTGGACGCCATTTTCTTTTGCGTGAATGACAAAGTACTCCCCCACTACTGGCGAATCACTCATGGATAAGCCTCCCCATGTCAGAGCCGTCAATCCTCTTCTAAGTTACCGTCTGGATTTGGACATGCCATAAAGGAAAAACCAGCGTAGTTCACGCTGGTTTGCTGGTCGGAATGCCGGGATTCGAACCCGGGACCTCTACCTCCCCAAGGTAGCGCGCTACCAGGCTGCGCCACATCCCGATGTTCCTCCATTGCGCAGTAGCCATTATAACTGATTAAGATAGGCTCCGCAATCTCTACTTCTTGTAAAAACGGGCGAAGCCGACGCCCAAGCGGACGTCAGCTTCACCAGAGTGGTCAGAGTATGATTGCAATCAATCCGCCACTGCCTTCATTGATGATGCGTTGAAGTGTCTCTTTCAGCTTGAACTGTGCGTTCTCGGGCATCATCGACAGCTTGCCTGAGATGCCTTCTTTCACGATTGCAGCGAGCGACTTGCCGAAAATGTCGCTCTGCCAAATCTTGAGCGGATCCTTTTCGAAATCCTGCATAAGATACCGCACAAGTTCCTCGGACTGGCGTTCCGTACCGACAATCGGTGCGAACTCCGACTCTACGTCAACGCGAATCATATGAATGGAAGGTGCGGTCGCCTTCAGCCGTACGCCGAACCGGGATCCTTGTTTGATGAGCTCAGGTTCATCAAGCGACATTTCTTCCAGCGCTGGCGGCGCGATGCCGTAGCCGGTCAATTTGACCATCTTCAGCGCTTCTGCGACTTTGTCATATTCGCGCTTGGCATAGACGAAATCTTTCATCATGCGCAGCAGCTGATCACGGCCGGTAATCCGTTCACCGACAACCTCGGTCAGGACCTGATCGTACAGTTCATCAGGCGCTGACAATTCGATGACAGCGACACCCTGGCCCATATCCATGTGTGACAGCGCAGCGTACGAGATAAAGTCATAGTCTGAGAACTGGCTGACGACACGATCGATGTCGCGAATGCGTCGAATGTCCTGGATGGTCTCGCGTACCGAATCCTGGAATTGCTGACGGAGCCAGTGGTCATCGTCGAGCACCATCACCCAGTTGGGAAGGTTCACGTTGACTTCCTTCACCGGGAATTCATATAGCGCTTCGCGCAGTACGAGGTTGATCTCGTGCGTTGTGAGGGTCGCACAGGACAGCGCAATGACCGGTACATCGTATTTTGCTGCCAGCTCTTCGCGCAGATTCTGGGCAACGCGCTGTTCTGGCTGAGCTGAGTTGACAATGATGACGAATGGCTTGCCGAGTTCCTTCAGTTCTTCAACGACGCGTTCTTCTGCTTCAACGTAGGATTGGCGCGGAATTTCGGCAACACTGCCATCGGTTGTCACGACTACGCCGAGTGTGGAATGATCGCTGATGACTTTGCGCGTTCCAATTTCAGCCGCTTCCTGGAATGGAATCGGATCGTCAAACCATGGCGTCGAAACCATGCGTGGCCCTGTTTCATCTTCGTAGCCGCGTGCCCCGTCAACTGCATACCCGACGCAGTCGACAACCCGGACATTCACATCGAGTCCTTCCGCCACGGATACTTCGACGGACTGGTTCGGCACGAACTTTGGCTCTGTGGTCATAATGGTTCGGCCAGCTGCACTTTGCGGCAACTCGTCTGTTGCGCGCATCCGATCGGACTCATCCTTGATGTTCGGTACTACAATGAGTTCCATAAATTTTTTGATGAAAGTGGACTTTCCGGTGCGAACAGGGCCGACGACGCCGAGGTAGATGTCGCCCCCTGTTCGTTCCGCGATGTCTTTAAACACGTCGAACTTTTCCACGCTTTCCTCCCCCTCGCTTCGCAGGCCCGCAATGCCGTACCCGAGCGATTCATGCTTTCGTCGCCCGACTCGGCAAGGCCGACCGGGCACCAGCCCATCGTATTCGCCGGCGCGATCAAAAGCCGCTGCCTTTGACCGGACGCTGTCCACTGAGACAAGGACAGTAGATATATATGCGCCGCCGCCTTTGCTATGCGTCGAGGTACGACGCACTCGACATTGACTATTTATATGTCCGAGCCGATTTACTAGAACATGGGTAAACAGAAAGAGGCTGCCCGCACACACGGCGTGTGGCGTGTGCAGACAGCCTCAGGTCAAATCATCGTCAGTTTGGGATCAATCTTCGCGAAATCTTATTCCGCAATAAATTTTTCGTAACCAGCGGCATCCAACAGTGTATCCACATCACTTGGGTTCGCCATCTCTACGACGACCATCCAGCCCTTTTCGTACGGGCTTTCATTAACCAGTTCCGGACTATCAGCCAGATCAGAATTTACCTGCGTCACTTTGCCTGACACGGGTGCGAACAGGTCAGACACGGTCTTCACGGATTCAACCGTGCCAAACGTCTGGTTTGCTTCCAGTTCCGCGCCTGCTTCCGGCAGTTCAACAAATACGATATCTCCCAGCTCGTCCTGTGCGAAATCGGTAATGCCGATCCACGCCTGGTTGCCTTCTACGCGAACCCATTCATGCTCCTTGGAATACTTCAATTCTGCAGGGACCTGGCTCATCATCCAAACCTCCATCCAATCACTTCACGATTGCAAACATCACAGGTAGTGTATCAAAAGTAGGCGCCTTCGCACTAGTCCTAGACTTCCCACGCTAATGTGAGGGAATTCTCAGCGACCTCTTCAATTTCATGGGCGCGTTCGCGCTGCATCAGGCCCAAACCGCTACGTTCGGCGGCAGGCCGTCGAACAGTACTCGGTAGAGGCTCTGTGCAATGGGCATGCTTGTATCGTACTGTGTCGCCAAGCGGACGGCGGCTCTTGTCGTATGTACCCCTTCGACCGCCATGCCAATCTGCACGAGGGCGTCTCTTAACGGGACACCGCGGCCTAACAGCTGCCCTGTCCGGAAATTACGGCTGTGCCGACTGGTACAGGTGACAATCAAATCTCCTATCCCTGACAGACCGGCGAATGTTAAGGGCGATGCACCCATTTTTACACCAAGTCGAGTAATTTCAGCGAGTCCGCGCGTCATCAATGCTGCACGCGCGTTGTCACCGATGCCAAGTCCATCGATGATGCCAACGGCAAGTGCGATGATGTTCTTCAGGGAACCACCAAGTTCCGTGCCGATGACGTCCGGATTGGTGTAGACGCGAAACGACGCATTCATGAACGCATCCTGGACAAACTCGGCCGTCGGTTTCGAGACCGATGCGGAAACAATGGTTGTCGGCTGTTTGGCCACCACTTCCTCAGCATGGCTTGGTCCACTGATTACGCAAATTCTCGGTTTTGGCAGCGCAAGTTCCTCGTGCAGCACGTCGCTCATTCGCTTCAGCGTATCGGGATCAAACCCTTTGACTGCATGTGCCACGATGACATGCTCGGGCACCATGCCGCGAAGGTTTCGGACAAGCTCACGTACACTGACGGACGGCACTGCGACCACAATCAGGTCTGCACCTGTGATTGCATCGGCGAGCGACGTCGTCGCACTTAATGACAGGGGCAGCGCTGCATCACCGAGATAACGCTGATTCCGATGTGCCTGATTGACGTCCGTGACGGTTGCTTCATTTCGTGACCATAGAACTGTTTCGTGGTGGTTGTCAGCCAATGTTGCAGCCAGCGCGGTACCCCAGCTGCCGGCTCCCAAAACCGCCGCTTTCATTGGCAGTCCTCCCATTTCGCTAAGACCTGTTGAAGATTCGGTTCTCCTGCCCACGCAGCAGGCGTGAGATGTTGGAGCGGTGCTGGTAAATGGACAGAACCGCAATGGCGACCGTCAGCACAATGTAGCCGACCGTTGGATGAATCACCGCGACAAACACCGGAATGAGAATGACGAGTGCCATGGCGCCAAGTGACACGTACCGTGTCAAGGCGATGAGCGCGATCGCGATGAACCCTGCCAGCAGTGTCGGAATCCAGACCAAACTGAGGCAGACGCCAATCGTCGTCGCAATTCCCTTGCCACCCCGAAACCCAAAGAAGACCGGCCAGTTGTGTCCAACAATCGCTGCGAGTCCGGCGAATTCACACATCCATACCTGGTGATGCCCGAGCACCCAAGCCAGATAGACGGCGATAATCCCTTTCAGTGCGTCAAGCAGCAGCACGGTGATGCCCAGTTTTGTACCCAGCACACGCATGGTGTTGGTCGCACCCGCGTTGCCGCTGCCGTGCTCGCGAATATCGATGTTCGCAACCAGCCTGCTAATGATGGTGCTCGTTGAAATCGATCCAATCAGGTACCCTAGAATAATACATAGAATAACCAGTGTGAACGCCCTCCCCCAAGCTCTCCCTGCTTATGCATCGCCGCCGCGTTCCCGTGTCAGGAAACGGATTGGCGTGCCCTCAAAACCAAATGCCTGCCGGAATTGATTCTCCAAGTAGCGTTCGTACGAGAAATGCATGATCTCCTTGTGATTCACGAAAATGACAAATGTGGGCGGCTTGACGCCGACCTGCGTACCATAATAAATACGCAGTTTACGACCTTTGTCTGTCGGCGGCGGAACGGATGCGACGGCATCCTGAAGCACACCGTTCAGCGTTGAAGTGGAGATGCGCATCGCATTCATTTCTGCGATCTCCTTCGCCTGCGGCAGGATTCTGGAGATTCGCTGGCCAGTCTTCGCCGACACAAACTGTACCGGTGCATACCGCATAAACGGAAATTCTTCGCGGATTTTTGCGGTAAACTGATGCGCGGTTTTGTCATCTTTGTCGACGATATCCCACTTGTTCACCAAAAATCCGACTGCGCAGCCGGCCTCGACTGCGTAACCAGCAACGCGCTTGTCCTGTTCCGCAATGCCAGCCTTGCCGTCAAGCACGACAAAGACAACATCTGCACGCTCAATTGCGCGCAGCGCACGCAGTGCACTGTACTTTTCGATACGCTCATAGACTTTTCCTTTTCTCCGCAAACCTGCTGTATCCACCAGCACATACGGCTGACCTTGATATGTAAGCGGCGTATCGATTGCATCGCGTGTTGTCCCGGCCACATCGCTGACCATCACCCGCTGTTCGCCTACCAGTGCATTGACGAGCGAGGACTTTCCAACATTCGGTCGGCCAATCAGCGCGATTCGAATCGCATCGTCATCATAATCATCCGGTTGTTCCGGGGGCAGCGAGTCGACGACAGCATCGAGCAGGTCTCCCGTACCTGTCCCATGCTCGGCGGACAGTCCGAACACCAACTCAAAGCCCATTTCGTAAAACTCATAGGCCTTATCCAAATGCGACGGATGATCGAGCTTGTTGACAGCGACGATGACTGGTTTACCTGACTTGCGCAGCAAAGTACTTACCTGGCGGTCAGCTGGCGTTACACCTGCCTGACCGTCTGTCAAAAAGACGATGACGTCGGCTTCATCAATGGCCAACTCGGACTGAACGCGAATGAGATTCGTCATCTCATCCGCATCCCCGAGTTCGATTCCGCCTGTGTCAATCAGTAAAAAACTGCGTCCATTCCACTCGGCGCGCCGATACAGGCGGTCGCGTGTAACGCCTGGAACGTCCTCTACAATTGCCGTCCGTTCACCTGTAATGCGATTAAAGAATGTAGACTTGCCGACATTCGCGCGGCCAACGACGGCTACTACTGGAACTGCCACTCAGATTCCATCCTATCTACGATGAATTTCACATGCCTGTTCCATATGACAGCGTTTCCGGTGATTCAATTGCTCGCAGCGTGGCCTCATAGCGGCGCCGCGGCGGTAGTGCGTTCGTGTAGCCCAGCGAACCAAACATCAGGCCACTGCCGGTTGCGGGTACGACGGTCACCTGTTTATCCAGCTCCTGAATAACCTGACTGACTGTATAGTCATCCAGAAACACATCGTCTTCGTCTTTGAGCATGATGTCCGGCAGAAGCACGGTATCGATTCCGTCGAGTTTGCCACTGAGCTGACTGACGATATCGCGACCAGTAATCAGTCCCGTAACAGTTACATTATGCCCATAGAAATCGTTGACGATAGGAAACACATCAATTTTCAGGCCGGGAATGTGGCTCAATTTTTGAGTTGTATCGCGGATGGTCCGTTCAGCCGATGTTCCGGTCACGACGGCGACATGCCGATGCGGCTGTTTTGCCTTGGCCGGAAGGCGCGGCATGACTTCATTTACCTCGTCCAGGAACGTTCGAATGACGCCTACGCCGTTTTCGGTTTGACCGAACCCATCATAAAAGTTTGATGGTGGTACGTCTGCGTCCGCCATAACGTAAAATTCATCCGCGGCGTAGACAAAGGACACACCAAGCTCTTCACGAAGCTTCTCCTGCCAACGCTGTACCTGGTCAATAACTTGACGGGCTTCATCGGGCGTACAGCTTCTCAGTTTGTGCAAGCCGCGCCGATGTTTGGTCAAGCCGACCGGAACGACGGAGACATTTTTGACCGCCGGATAGAACGGAACGAGATCGCGAATGGTGCGATCGAGCTCAGCGCCGTCATTCCATTCTGGGCATAAGACGATCTGCGTGTTCATCTCGATGTCGTGTTCAGCCAAGTACGCAATCTGGCGCAGAATTTCTCCGGAACGTTTGTTCGCCAGCATCCGCACTCGCAGCTCCGGATTGGTCGTATGGACAGACACGTTGAGTGGCGTCATACGCAGCTTAACGACACGTTCCAGTTCATCATCCTTCACGTTCGTCAATGTGACGAAGTTCCCATGCAAAAATGACAGGCGATAGTCATCATCACGAACGTTCAGGGTTTGTCGCATGTTTCCTGGAATTTGATCGACGAAACAGAAAACACACTTGTTGTGGCACAGATGAACGCGATCGACCGTAGGATTGTCCCAATCGACGCCAAGGCCCTCATCGTAGTCCTTTTCGATCTCCAGCAGCCACAGTTCACCGTCCGCCTTTTTGACTTCCAGTTCGAGTTCTTCAGTTGCCAAGGCAAATTGAAAATCAATAATATCTTTAACGGTTTGACCGTTGATCTTCAGAATTTCATCACCGGCTTCAAGTTTTAGCTCCTCCGCTAGTGAACCCGGGTGAATCTTCGCAATACGCGGCATCTCATCACTCCTGACAAAATCTTGTCATTCCCTCATTATGCGATAAATCGCTGTATGGGGTCAAATCCTTTCACAGCCAATTCAACCAATAATCGTACGGACAAACGGCGACCCATCAACATCTGACGGGTCGCCGCTCAACTGCTATGAGGTTTGGGCTCTCAGCTCAGTGTTTGTTGAACAAATCGCCAAACAGGTCGCCGAGCGTAGCACCCGTGCCGTTGTCATCGTGATGCTGGCGATCAAAGAACGACTGCGTGTCCTGATAGTCCGATTCATTCGAACCAGTTGCCTCTTTCATGGATAGCGAGATGCGTTTGCGTTCTGGTTCGACCGAGAGAATTTTCACGGTGACTTTATCGCCGACATGCAGCACGTCGCTCGGATGCGCTACATGCTGATTTGAAATTTGAGACACGTGAACAAGTCCCTCAAGACCAGGCTCGAGTTCGACAAACGCGCCAAAGTCAACCAGCCGTTTGACTTCGCCTTCCACGACGTCGCCTTCGTGGAACTTGGATGCGGCCGTCTCCCACGGGCTAGGCATCGCTTCTTTGATTGACAGCGAAATTCGGCCAGAGTCCGGATCAACCTTGAGAACTTTCACCTGAACTTTATCACCCGGCTTGACGGCTTCAGAAGGATGATCGACATGATACCAGGCGAGTTCCGAAATATGCACCAACCCATCGACACCGCCGACATCGACAAACGCACCGAAATTGGTCAATCGTTGGACGGTTCCTTCAAGCACCGATCCTGCCTTCAAGTTTCGCAGGAACGATTTCACCTGATTTTGATGCTCTTCGTCCAGCACGGCCTTTCGTGACAAGACCAGTTTGTTATTTTCGGGATCAATCTCAATGACTTTGACCCGGATGGTTTTGCCTTTAAACCCACTCAGATCTTCGACAAATTGCCGATCCACGAGCGATGCGGGAATAAACGCGCGCACGCCCAGATCTGCCACCAAGCCGCCTTTGACGACGTCCTTGACCACGACTTCAAAGGGTTCCTGGCTTTCGAATTTTTGTTCGAGTGTCTCCCAAGCTTCCAATGCATCCGCCTCCCGCTTCGACAGCACAATCACTTGCGACTCTTCATCAATTTTGACCACTTTTGTACGCACTTGTGCACCCACTTCAATTACTTCGCTCGGATGCTCAATTCGAAGCGCGGACAGTTCACGAATCGGGATGATGCCTTCAAATGCGTAGCCAATGTCAACGGTGACCTTCTTATCGTCAAGGGACGAGACTGTTCCAGTGACCAGATCGCCTGGCTGGATTGCAGCTGTATCGATCAGTTCTCGCAGGTCTTCTGACATGTAGTGTCCTCCTTGTTTTACCGAACTACACTGCTCTGCCTTCAGATTTCGTCGTTTTCATCTGCGCACACACTAGAACTTATCCAGTCAGTCAGCCCCGTGCATGCCCCTCTGCCAGCAGCCGAGCCAATTCAGCCATAATCCGATCGGTCAATGTATCATTCGTATCGTCGGGTTCTGGTATGATTGGCTGGCCAAAACGAATCGTGAGTGGCCGAAACAGTCGATAGTTCCCGATAATGGCGACAGGAACGACTGGGCATTCTGCCCTTCGTGCGATGAACGCTGCACCTGGCTGCCCTTTTCCCACGCGGCCGTCACGCGAACGATGACCCTCAGGAAAGACGACCAAACAGCCACCTGATTTCGGAACTGTGATGGCCTGACGCATGGCTCCCATGTCGCCAGCTCCACGTTTGACCGGGAAGGCACCAAGCCACTTGATCAGGCGGCCGAACCATTGCGATCGAAATAGTTCTTCCTTCGCCATGAAATGCACGAATCGCGGCGTGCTGATCCCGATAATCGGTGGATCAAAGTTATGCACATGATTGCTGGCTAATAACAATGGACCCGTCCTTGGAACGAGATCGGCATTGACGACTCGGTAGCGGTACAAGATATGCACGATGCCGAGCAATAGAATGCGCCCAAAGCGATAAATTGCCGTATTTTGTTCTAAGGTCTTAGTCAACCTTGGCCCACTCCACCAATGCCAGAATCTCATAAACCACCTGGTCGATGGTCTTGCCTGTTGAGTCAATCAAGTGTGCATCTGCAGCTGGCCGCAATGGTGCGGTTTCGCGCGTTTGATCTCGTTCATCGCGCTGCTGAATCTCACTTGTCAGCTGGCTCACGTCGACCGTGACACCTCGGGCTGCAAACTCTTCCGCACGCCGTTTCGTTCGTTCTTCCAGACTGGCTGTCAAGAATACTTTTAACTCGGCATGAGGCAACACGACGGTGCCGATATCGCGTCCATCCATCACGACGGATGTCTGTTGGCTGAGGGAACGCTGCCACTCTGTGAGGAGTTTGCGCACACCAGAGTGAACAGAGACGACCGAGACTGCAGCGGATACTTCCGGACTCCGCAGTTGGTCAGAGACCACCTGCCCGTCAACTTCAATCTGCATTGTACCTTCCTCTGACCTGGATAAATGAATCTTGTGGTCGTTCATGAGCTGCAGGAGTGCATCCTCGTTGTCCAGCGGCACATCGTGTTGCAGCGCCAGCCATGCAACGGTTCGGTACATCGCTCCCGTATCAACGTACAGAATGCCCATCCGGTGCGCGACTTCTTTAGCGACGGTACTCTTACCGGCACCGGCTGGTCCGTCAATGGCAATTGCAATCCGTTGCATCGTGCGTTCGTCTCCAGTCACATCACGCGAATGAACAAGGGCGGGGGTGTTGCCCCGCCCTTGGAATCATTCATCGAAGAGTCGTGTTGTCCGGGATGCAGCCCGGTTCAAGATGAATTCAAAGCGGCGCGATACGTCTACCATTACAGTAATTTCATACTAGCATAGCTGATGGACCACGCGCAATGAACGGAATGTGTCGAAAAGCTTAGGTAACGGCGCAGTTATTGAGCGAACTGCACGGGAGGCAGTGCCACAATTGTACGGCGCCCGGTGAGCGTTGCAGACCAGCCCGAGATGGGCTGAAGCAGCGTCGGACTGTTATGTTCAACGCTGACAACTAGATTGTTTGGGCCGTCCTGTAAGCGTTTAAATAAAATCTGCTGACCCTCGCTAACTTGAATCGTCAGTGGCTTGTTAGACAGCGTCCCCAGCAGTTGTCCACCGCTCTCTACGGCGACGAGGGGTACCGTTGACGAGCCCTGGCCACTCAGGTAGAACGTCAACTGCGCATGCTCCGTGGCAGCGGGCGCCGCCACCTGCTGAGATACAAAGCGTCCTTCAACGCGATCAACCGCTTGACGTACTCCAGGCAGTAACGTAGCTGCCTGTGCTGCGCAGAGGACACAAACCAGGGCACCGGCAACTGGAAGCAGGAAATGATCGATATGATCGATCCATTTATGTGCAGAATTAGAATTGGAACTTGTCACGGTTGTCCCTCCTCTGCGTTCAGCCTATGCAGAGGAAATCTGTTTCATGAATTCGCGAGATTACCGAAGCGCCCGTTGACGGACAAACGTATACTGTATGATTTTTTGCCGGATTGGTTCTTTAATATTGACGTATTTCAACGAGGCGATTGCGAAGCCATATTCGTTTCGGTCGGAAACGCGAATCACCTGGCAAGCGACTTGAACCGGAAAGTTATTTGTCGGGATTGTAAAACTGGCCGTCACCAAACCGCCGGTGTCCATATACACGCCTCGCGGCAGCATGACAGCGATACCACCGCCGGAAATGTCGCGGCTGTGGACATCAACTATTTTTGTGGTTCCCGCATAGGTAAACTCCAAACGAATCGGCAGCCCTGCTGGAACTCGAACGTATTGACGCTGCTGCAGACGCGAAACAGAATCGGCGGTAGGTTGTGTGACCGCCCAAACACGCGCCGGATTATCCTTCATCGCGAGAAAATTTGCAGCATATTTGAGCTGTGCGCCGGTTGCCCCCCGATACTTAATGACCAACTGGTCATCCGTCAGCTGTGCTGGCGTATGACTCTTCGTATGTAAAGGCAGCTCAATCCAAAGCGCGTCGGATTCGACCTCGACGACTTTGGATTGAAACTCCCCCTCTACTCCTGGAATCTCCACGAGGATCCCCTGACCAATTGCGGGATTCATGTCGACTTCCCTCCCCCCCTCCACATCTTAGCGCGGATAGCGGAGGATGGGAAGATCTTCTGTGAATCAGCTTGTCGGCAGGCGGGAGATATTGATTTCATGTCCCGACTGGGCATTCATATCCACACGGTATGGCTGTCCTTGATATTCGCCGTAAAACGACACTGCAGGCGTAAACGATCCTTCTGGCACCTTCGTCACGGTCAATTGTGTTTCATGCACCTGGAAGGCAGGGTTCAGCCGTTTTTTCAGCTCAGCGGCTGTATATTGTCGCGGTGGAAGCGTGCCGACCGGATCTAGGATTGCGGCAGCTGCGTTGTAGCCGACAATCTTGCCATTGATTAGATTGACAGCGACAGTGATATTGTGATCCAGCTCGGCAGCACCGTTTACAACCGGTGTCCACACGAAATGCGCTTCCTGATCGAGAACATGCGACCCTGACTCCATTACGGCCGGGAACCCTTGCGAATTCAGCCATGTCTTGGCATCATCCGCAGCAGCCCCGACATTGAATTTGTTATTGCCGGAGCGCGTAGGACTCGCTTCGCGAAATGCCAGCAATTGACCGCCATTGACCGCAACTTCCCCGTAAAAGTCAGGATTCGTACGGGAAGTCAGCATCCATACCGGCTCGTCCATATGACTGTGCGCGTCTTCCGTTCAAATCGGCAGCGTCGATGCCGCTGACTGAAGCAGACAAAATCTGCTTCGCCTGTGCCTGTGTAACCTTTTGTACTGCGGTGTCTGTGCTGCTAAACGTTTGTACTGCGCCTGACGCGTGCCGACTCTCCGCATAACCACTTATCTGCTTGTCCAGTTTGCGGAAGCCATCGACCACCTGATTGTCAGTCGTTGGCGTGGTTGGTGCTGCCGTCGCTCCCATCCACGTCTTTGCGGTTGGGGACGTACGCGCGACCTTGGTCAACTGGTCAATCACCTTCACACTCTCCGAATCCATCTGATTCAACCGCGTTGTGACATCTGGATCGTTTCGTTTGGTGTCTGTTCGAAGCCAACCATCTGTCTGTCGACCGACGCCAGCCAAGAATGCTTGGGTTTGATGCATGGGCATCAAATTGATTGGCAATCTGGCAACATCCGAACTGGCGAGATCGGACAGCCGCCAGACGTTTCGGATATGATTTTGGAAGCCGGTCTGTTCGCCGCTGACTTCGGCCTTTTGAATCTCATCCTTCATCGACTCGACGTGCGCAATCAAACTGTGAAATGAATGGTTGTACTGGACACTGACCTGGGCTGCCATCGCTTGCGACGAGGCACGCTGCTGATAGCCCCACCAGCCCGTGCCGCCGGCTATGACCGCCAGCGCTACAACGGGCAGAAGCCACCATTTTGCTTCGGAATGCATTTGTGAACTCTCCTTCCACTCCGTTACATCGTGAAGATGTGGTGTCCGATTTTCGTGATTTCTGGTCTGGACCACATATACGCGTTGTTGGTCTTTGCCGGGTTGAAATAATACAGAGCCCCCTGTACCGGATCATCGCCGTCGATAGCTGCGTGCACCGCCTCAAAGGCTTCCGCATTCGGCACCTGATCCATCTGGCCATTGGAGGCCGCTGAAAATGCGCCTGGCTGGTAGATGACCCCCGGTACCGTATGGGGAAACTTCGGGTCTTTCAAGCGGTGCAGGATGACGTCCGCAACGCCAACTTGTCCCGCGAACGGTTCTCCCCGAGCCTCACCGTATACGAGCATGGCCATCAGGCGAATATCGTTGCTGCTCAGCCCGCCCGTAGGTCCTTGATATGCGGCCGATGCGGTATTGTTTGACGACGAGTTGTGCGACGGGGAGTTGTTCGATGAGCCACCCCCAGTAGATTGACCGGAGTTGGCAGCGCTTGAAGACTGCCCAGTCCAAGGACCGTGGTAGTCCGGCGTAGCACGCGCCAACATTGCTTTCGTCTTTTCCCCGACGATTCCGTCAATGTGCATTCCGAACTGATACTGAAAATCACGGACAGCCCAATAGGTTCGCCAGCCATACGAACCATCAATCCTGCCATGATAAAACCCGAGCAGTTTTAAGCGTCCTTGCACTTCCCGTACTTCGCTGCCACTGCTGCTGTACCGAAGCGTCTGTGTCGTCCAGGCATGAGCAGGTTGGACGGTGCCAGTCAGGCAGCAGGCAATGGTTAATGTGCAGGCTAATGACGCGATCCATCGCTTATGATGCATGCCGCTTTGGCCTCCCTCTTTGGCTCTACATGTGATTGCCTGTTTAGGGTGCCAAAGCCAAAATAAAAATATGCCTGCTGACAGCAGGCATATCGAGAGCGCATTTGAAATTGTCACGAATAACTCAGGGGAACTTAGTTCAGCGGTTCAATTTCAAAGTCGTGTTCGTTATCACACAAACAACGCTTAAAGCCCGTTTCGATGTGCCCTTTGGCATCTCTGACACCGCGCAGAATAAATGTCTCGCCGCAGTGTCTGCACCGAATGTGTACCTTTATCCGCTGATTCGTCAGCATCATGTCGTCATGCACTCCCTCAGAAACGAGTGTTTCCGATCGCATATGCGATTGTAGCCCCCATCCTGATGGGTCGAACCGTCATATTATGCGCTACGCCGTATGGCCTCAATCGGTACGACGTATGTACTGTTCTTCGTCAAAGCGGTATCATTCTCCTGCTCATCGTTTCGAAATTATACCCAGCCGCGCCAACGCGCCGCTTCTGCCATTCGTCGAACCACCAGCAATATACGCGGCCAAACGCATATTGACATTGTACTTCTGGGCTGTTTGATACACCGTTTGGAAACTCTGCTTCATGACGGTCTGAAGCCGTTCGTCCACTTCATCTTCAGTCCAGTAGTACCCTTGGTTGTTCTGCACCCATTCAAAATAGGACACAACGACGCCGCCAGAGTTGCCGAGTACATCGGGTACCAACAGCTTTCCGCGCTCACTCAGGATTTCGGTTGCAGCCGTCGTTGTCGGGCCATTTGCTGCCTCGACGATGATGTCCGCCTTGATATTTGCCGCATTATCCCTCGTGATTTGGTTTTCAATCGCTGCCGGGACAAGGATGTCGCAGTCAAGTTCAAGCAGTTCCCTGTTGGTAATCGTATCGTTGAACAGCTTGGTCACCGTGCCAAACGAATCGCGGCGGTCAAGCAGGTCGTCAATATCGAGCCCTTCCGGTCGATATAGCGCGCCATATGCATCGGAAATGCCGACGACCTTCGCCCCGCTATCCTGCATATACTTTGCCAAATAGCTGCCAGCATTGCCAAAGCCCTGGACAACGACACGCGCACCAGCCAGTGACAGGTTGCGGACGGCGGCAGCCTGTTCAACGCAAATGGCCACACCCCGGGCCGTCGCCCTTTCACGGCCTTTGCTGCCACCTAACACGAGTGGTTTGCCGGTAATAAAGTTTGGCGAATCAAATTCCTTGATATGCGAATACTCGTCCAGCATCCAGGCCATATTCTGCGCGTTGCTGAATACATCCGGAGCGGGTACGTCTTTGGTCGGGCCAACAATTTGACTGATTGCACGCACATAGGCGCGGCTCAGCCGTTCAATTTCAGCCGGCGACATTTCCCTTGGGTCACACTGAATGCCGCCTTTGCCGCCGCCGTAAGGCAGGTTGGCCAGTCCACATTTGACGGACATCCACATGGCAAGTGCCTTGATTTCATCTTCATTGACATCTGGGTGAAGTCGGATCCCGCCTTTAGTCGGGCCAACGGCATCATTATGCTGCGCGCGGTAACCCGTAAAAACACGAATCGAACCGTCATCCATTCTGACCGGAAACCGTACGGTCAACAGACGAATCGGTTCGCTGAGCAAGTCATACATCGTATCATCATAGCCCAACTGATTAAGCGCTTCCCGAATGACTTTCTGCGTGCTTGAAAAGACGTCCAGATTTTCAGTTGGTTGTTCCTGTTGTGTATCCAGTTCGGCATTTGTCTGCACGATCTCGACCCCTTCGAGTTGGCTCACAATTAAAAACCTCGACTAGTATACAATAGGTTTAAATCGAAGTTCAATCCAGGAATCGACAAAGCCCGTCCGCAGCGGACGGGCTTCACAGGTTTATAATGGAAAGTGTTCGGTGAGCCAGCCTACCGCATGCTCTTTCACGATACATTTTGCATACTCGTCGAGAACCGCGGTGGTTAGTCTGGACGGAACACCATACTCGCTGACGACTGCCCACAGTGAATCTGCCTGCGATTCGTCGATTGAATCTTCATCAAAGTACAGCTGATACGCGTCTTTATAGTGATACAGTCGTGCATTGACGCCAAAGTCAACAATCGCATGGCAGGCACGAATGACCTCTTCAAAATCGTTGAATTCAAAGATGAATGAGGAGAATACATCCGGCTCGAACAGTTCTTCGAATTCTTCGTCCTCATCGTCCGACTGCGCACTCGGCAGACTCGGTACACGCGTCACGATGACCACTACGCCCTGTGTTGGCATGGTGAATGCCTCAACTGCGATTGGACCTGCTATTTCGAAACCTACTTCGACGTAGGCGGTCTCCATCATATCCCAAAACAATTCCTGGACTTTCCTGCCGTTTTGCCAGATTTCGTCCCGGTCAATGCCTCTTGCTTCGAGATCATCGTAAGAAATGAAAATGCGAACTTTATCTTGGGCGATCCGTTCAACCCGCACGGTCAATCCCTCCTTTTAACCCGGTAGGTTCGCAACCAGTCTGCAGTTCAGAACGTCTCGATTTTTTCTGTATCGATTATTATAACGTATTAGCCAATTCGTACATGGCGTGCGCGTATATCTCGATGCACTTGAAATAATCTGACAACGGCCAGAACTCGTCTTTTTCGTGTGCGACGTCAGGCATTCCTGGAAACATCGCGCCAAACGCTACTGCGTTCTGGATTGCGCGAGCGTAAGTCGCGCCGCCGATTGCGATTGGGGTCGAGTCTCCTCCGACGTAATCTTCGTAGACACGCCGAAGTGTCCGTATGAGTGGGCTTTCCACCGGTACATACAGCGGAGGCCTGTTCTCGACGACTTCAACATCCCATTTGTCTGAAAGATGCGCCTTGCAGCGCAGAACGAGATCGTCCACGTTCTCATCGATTGGATAGCGAATATTGACCAGAAACTCATACTTGCCATCGTTCAGCATGGCGCGGCCAATGTTCGCAGTCAGGGCGCCAGTTACTTCATCTGCGCCCTCGATGCCGAGACCGCGACCGTCAGGTGTTTGGCCAGCCACAACACGCCACATCGACACATTGGCCACGGTCATTCCAGCCAGCAATCCGGCTAGCAGGACAATCGCGTTGACGCCTCTGTCCGGCCTGCTTCCGTGTGCCGAGGTGCCGTGAACAGTCAGTTGCACAACGGCGCCGGTGCGCGTCACATCAAGCTCCACATTCTTTTGTTTGGCTTCACGGTAAAGCTTTTGTTCCCATTCCAGCGCGGCCGTTTCAGAATGGCAGTCGACTTCGACATATGCATAATCCGGCACCATATTCACACGCTGTCCACCGTGCAACACAGTCACCTGCGGCAGCAGTGACGCCTGTTCAGCTGCCGTCCTGAGGCCCAGGGTGGCCACACCTTTCTCGGCGTGAATCATCGGGAAATCTGCATCGGGCGTAAAGCCGCCAAGGGGCTGCGGATGTTTTGAAAAGTAATGATCCATGCACTGCCAGTCGCTCTCTTCGTCAAGCCCCAAGATGAGGCGAATGGTGCGACGCGGTTTGAGTCCATGCTCCTTTAAGGCCCGCAATCCCCATAAGGCACTGAGTATCGGTCCCTTATCGTCCAAAGCTCCACGCGCATAGATGTTGCCGTTATGAATCTCAGCTGCAAACGGCGGATACGTCCAGCCTGCGCCAGCCGGTACGACATCGAGGTGACCCAGGACCCGCGACGTATTCGCGATCGTCTGGATCTCCATAAATTACATGTCCAGCATAGCCATCGATGTTTTCAGCATAAAACCCAAATTCGCGTGCCAGGTTGAGCATATATTCGAGCGCAGCTGCCGGCCCATCTCCAAATGGCGCTGAAGGCTGTGCAGGGGCCCTTTCACACTCTCTATCTGGAGCAGCTTCTGCAGCGTAGTGATGCTCTCTGCTTCCTGGCTTTGAATCCACTCTTTTAACATCTCTGGTTGCTCCCTGCCCCATAAAATCAATCAGGTGGAATGACGTTCGACAACGTTATGCTGAAGGATGACCGTGAGTTGTTCAACCGGCTCATCACCCAGCAGTTTCGTCAGCAGGCGCATCGAAACTGCCCCAAAGTCGTACATCGGCTGTGCGACAACCGTCATCTGCGGGCGTACCATAGTTGCAAGACGCGTATTGTCGAATGCGATGACTTTTACGTCTGTCGGCACCGACAGCCCAATGTCCTGCGCCGCGTGAATCGAAGCCAGCCCCAATTCATCTGTCACTGCAATGACACCGTCGATTTGCCCGTCCTTCAAGTGACGCTGGATGATTGGCAGCGCGTGTTCGTACCTGGTGTCCGCCAGATGAATGATGGTCGGTTCCTGGCCGGCAAGCGCATGTTTCGCTCCCTGTGTGCGGCGATCAGACACGATGGACTGCCCCGGCTCGCCGGTCACAATGGCAACGTGGCGGCAGCCTTGACCGATGAGGTAGCTTGCTGCATCTTCACCAGCCTGCTTGTTATTGATGTTCACCGATGGAATGCTCCGCTCGGGATCCTCTGTGGCACACAGCACGACAGGGATCTGCGCTTCCTCAAACGCCTGAATGTGACGGTCTGTCAGCGCATTGGTCACGTAGATGATGCCGTCGACCTGTTTCTCCCACATCGTGCCGATGAGACTGACTTCGCGATCGATATCCGCATCGGAGTTGGTCAGGATAATCTGATATGCGTACATGGTAGCGATGTCCTCAATGCCGCGAACGACTTCTGCCATAAACGCGGCGGAAACATCAGGGACAATCACACCTACGGTTTTGGTCTTTTTACTCGCCAGGCTGCGGGCAACTGCGTTCGGCCGGTAGCCCAATGCTTCGATTGCCTTCACAACACGTTCCCTGGTTTCGTCTTTGACCACCGCAGTCCCATTTAGCACCCTCGATACGGTTGCCATCGATACCTTCGCTTCTCGTGCCACATCATAAATGGTGACTGTCACAAGCGCCACCCCCGTCTGTTTTGGTCTATCATACCATGTCATGGTACAAGTTAAGTACAGGTTTGCGCACAAGATAACAGGAAAAGGACGGCGATCGGCCGTCCTTAGTGGTGCGGGTGAAGGGACTCGAACCCCCACGGTCTCCCGCCAGAACCTAAATCTGGTGCGTCTGCCAATTCCGCCACACCCGCCTGTTATCGAAACAGAACTCATTATAGCACAGCCCGTCACCATTTGACTACGGTCGAATTAATCCAGCTTCGAGCAAAAATGGAGACGGTTGCATTGCCTGATGATGGACGGAAAGCGGCACATGGATGTACAGCCGCTGTCGCGCGCGCGTCATGGCGACATAGAACAGCCGACGCTCTTCTTCCGGATCGCGCGGAAATGGCTGAAACGGATCTGCGACCGGCAGCGACGGATGATCGCGTACCGCACCGATGAGTAGAACGGTATCCCATTCGCGTCCCTTCGCTTCGTGGAAGGTGGACAGGGTCAAATGTGCCCTCTTGAGCAATGTGTGCGCGCGCTCTAGAAACCACAGCTGGCGGCGGGTACGGGCAAGTACAGCGATGGTCTGGCTGGCATCGTGCTGCAGACAGTGTATGATATCGGCGATCACGTTTGTCGCTTGCGCCTGTTCAGACGCAGCGTAGCGAACCTGTACCGGCTGCCCATCCCTCCGCGCCGCAATAAACGGTTTTGGGTGCCGCTGCTGATTGTACGCGATCAGTCTCCAAGCCGGCTTGAGCAGACGTTTTGTACCGCGAAAATTGGCTGATAGTTCAAAGTGCTCTGCGGACGGAAACATGGTTTGGAAATCAGTCAGATACCGGGGCGCTGCACCGCGAAAGCCATAAATCGCCTGATCGTCATCGCCGACGACAAACAGCTTTGCCCCGGTTTCCTCGACGACCTGCTGTAAAATTTGATATTGGATGTCGTTTGTATCCTGGTATTCATCGACGAGAATATACGCGATTCCGTGTGGCACGAGCGCCGATGCACCAACGGAGTGAAAAGCCTTTTTCGCCTCGACCAGGATATCCTCAAAATCCCACACATGCGCACGTTGTTTATAAGCCTGATAGAGGCGATAGATGCGCTTGTGGACCGGACGTAACGGCGCGTCAGCGACGACTGCGGCATAGGCCATGAGCTGCTGCAGACTGCGAAGATTTCGGGCTGTCGGACTTAAACCCTCGGTCTGTGCCGCCGCAGTCAGCATTTTGATTTGCTGCCGCGTATCCATAATCCTTGGTATGGCAGGGTTATGCGCCAGCAAAAGGGCGAACATTTCGGCGTGAAATGTAAAACGCGGTGCAACTCAACAACACTCAGAAATGCTTGAATGCCTGTTGTGACGCGTTTTTCATCACTTCTCACACCTTGCGAAAATCGGTCAAAAGTACGATGATTTGCAATCTGATTTGCAACTTGGTTTGCATGCAAAAAGCCCTCACATCACTGTGGGGGCTTCATCTTTAATGTTGAAAATATGCGAATACTATACCAAGCACAGCGAAAACACCGGCACCTACCCACGAGATTGGCGATATGGCCTCAGGAGGCGTAAACCTCTTTTGCACGAGGTACATGATCGCATCCCAAATAAAGAAGATGATTAAACCAGGAATTGCTGTGGTGAACATTGTTATGGCGATGAAATAAAGAATGAAAACCACAACCATACTGACAATGGTCCACCAGATGTGTTTGGAGCGATCAAGACGTTTCCAATTGATCGACCAGAAGATGGCTCCTGCAATTGGTGACAACAACAGCGACCATACTAAACCAGTCTCGGGTGCCATTGGTTTCTTTAACTTTTCTTTTTGCATAGTTATTTCTTGATCTGTACCTACTTGCCCGTTCTCTTCCATCGTATCCCTCCCATGAATACATCTTGGTAAATTCTATCACATCATTCTGCATGTGCTATGCGACTTAATTCATCCATGCTGTCCATCACCATCAGGTCATATCCGATAGCTGTTCCGATGGTATCAAGCTGTTGGTTTGCCGACTGAATCACAATCACCATCGGCTTCTCAGGAAACACATCCATCCATGCGCCAGATGCGAAATATCGTTCATACAGTTGACGTTTTGCAGCCCACTTCTTTGTTTCAATCGGTGTGCGTTGGATTTCAAAGAAGGCAATTCGATCATCCGGCAGTGTTGCGCAAGCATCCGGTGATAGTCTCTGTACCTTTCCGTTCCACATAAACGGCTGGCGATATTCGCGCATGAAATACTCTGGCTCAGATAATGCTAAGTAAAGGTCGGTGATCGCGAGTTTGTGTTCCAAATTGGAATCCCATCGCACGGACTTCAAACCATATTGACGCCGCACTCGACGAGACAAACGATGAACGCTCATCCGACCTTCGCTAAACGGTTTCGACTCTACATAATCCTCATCACGCAGATACTTCAAAACATCCCACATACGCTTCAGCGGCTTGTCACGATACGCATACACCACCGCAAGCTGCTCCGATGAACAAACACCGCAAACACTAAGCAACTTCAACACAAAATTAAACACATCAACCCTACTCATATAATGAGTATCGGGACTTGTTCGCATGGTAATCCCCCACCAACAAAAGGGATGACAAGCAGGGGCATGGATCCCCCAACCTAATCCCTGCTCGTTCCTTAGTCCACATCAAACTGGACAACATTCGGCGGTGTCAGATCCTTCACTCGGACAGTTGGCGTGATACGTTCCGTCTTTGGCAAGATACGATCCATCTTCTTCTTGCTCACAAATGGTGTCTGTACCGTCCATTCACGACCGAACGCTTGGTAAATTGCTCTGCCTGGTATCTCCGGTAAATCCTCTGCTCCGTTATGGCCTAGAATCACACGTGACTGAATATCTGTTGCCACTTGCATGCAAATGACGCTTCCAATGTTGGCTCTGATTCTGCCATCGACCACTTCGGCATCTGGCCGTTGTGTACAGAGAATGATGTGTACTCCGAGACCTGCTCCCATCGCTGTCAACTGCATCATCATCTTGGTAATGTCTTTCTCTTCTTCTGCACCAAAGGAACGGCCATATTCATCGACAATCACGAACCTGCGGATAAACTTTTCGCCAGTCAATTTCTCATACTGCTTGACGTTCGTGCAGCCAGCTTCGGATAAGATATCCGCACGTTGTTTCATATCTTTGCCGACTTCATAAAGCAGGTTCAAAAACTCCTTTGGTGTAGAAGCAAGCTCCTTCCATAGTCCTGCGAACTGTCGAAACTCAAGCGCGTTCGGCTTGATATCGACGCCGACTTAGCTCATACTCGTAGTCCTCATGACCAAGATGAATGGTGGCGATAAGGTTGCGTAATACTTCTGTCTTACCGCCGCGTGTAAGGCCGCCAAGTAGTAAGTGTGGACGTTCATCAAAGTCATGCAGTACCCAACCTGCAGCACTCAGACCAACAACGAATTGCCACGTCCCGCGCGTCATATCCATCATCTTGTCGCTGAACGATAAATATGTTGGTAGTGGGTGCGCAGGGATATCCATCACGAGCAGGTTTCCGTCACGACCATATGCCACATCGACACCGAGTGCTGTATTGATGGCGTCTGCCTTTGATATGACTTGTGCGTAGGTCTTGCCGAATGGAAACTTCATCACAACCCTGCGCCCTTGGTTTGTTTTCGTGGTCTTGACGATCTTCCACGGTTCCTTTGTGATCTTTCTTCCGGTTGCATAGATCACACGCGGCGAACACATCCTGAATGGTACGTTCATCGCCAGATGACTTAACAACCTGGTAGATGGCAAACGCGGTAGCTCCCCCAAGCAATCCGCAGGCAGCAAGTCTAGTGGCAAGCGGCAGCGTAAATGCTGCCGCAGTTGTCGCTAGCATAGAGCCTCCCCTCCTTAGAGGTCACTCTTGGATCCCTTTACGCCATACAAACATCCGACGCATGGTTTCGCACTCACCTGACTTTGCCCATTCGGTCATTTCCTTTGCTCGCTTTTCGGATGTTTCCTCGCTCCATACATCGCCGTTATCCCATTCGATTAAAAGGTTTCTCATGCTCATCTCTCCTTTCACGAAGTAAACAGTTCGCTCATTAGTTTCAGTACGTCGATCTTCTCCATTGCTTGGTGTATCAGTTGCGCCCGGTCAAACTTTGACAGGTTATCTGCTGCAGATGATTTCAGGTATTGGATGACCTGCTTCAATTCCGATGTTTTCCCGTACCGAATCAGAGACTCAATGTAATCCTTACAGACACCGTGATCATCTTTTAGTTCATGTGCCCACTGTCGTAATTTCTCTGCTGTAGGTGCGTATGGGTCACGATCCATTCCGATACTTCCAACCTTCTTGCCTAAACTCTTTCCGCCGACTTTGAGGATGGAGCCGAGTACGCCCATATCAACCACCCATCAGCGAACTGAAGAAGTCAGCGAGATCATTCAACTGGCTCAAAATCATCGGGTCTGCAGGATCAACCTTTGAGACACTGCCGACCAGTTTCGGCGAGTAACCCCATCCACATCTGCATTCGCCTCCCTTGCGGCTGCTGCTTCAATCAGAGGGCAAATGTGCGACTTGACCGGATGTGTTGCTTTGTAGATGGCCGCGAATCCTACTGCCCAAATCGCGACTGGATAGCTCGATGTGACGAGTGCCGCTGCTGTAGCGGCCCCTGCAAATGTGATGCACCCTGCAATAAATGACGCTTTCAACTCCCCCACCTCTCATCCACGAATTGCCCGGATAATGCGCCATGCCATCTGTTCAACGGGAGCTTTAGTGTCGTGCAAATCGAACAACTCCAGGTATTCGATCCGAAGGTTCTCCGCGTTGAGCTCATAGGGATAGGCGCTGTCAATCATGTGAAGCGCAATCTCAATCAAGTGTTCCATGTTACCTGATGCCACGTTCTTTCATGCGCTTAATCCGCCGAGATGAAATCCATTCGCGCCGAGTGTCGAGTGAGCCAGGAGCGTAGCCGTACTTACGCATTTGCACCACCTCTTCGAGTGCGCCGAGCCGATGTTTGCTCAGTGCCAAACACCTCGTCAATGATGCCACGCAATTGATCGAGCGGAACTTTGATCCGCGCTTGCATTGGTGCCGGAATCTCCTCCATTTCCGAATCAATTTGATCGAGCAGGTAACGTGCGAACTGCTGTTCAACTGCCATCTAACCATCTCCCATTTGAGTGATGGTAAAGGGTATTGCCATTCGGCTTGTGTATATTCCAAAATGAATATAATTATTTGTGATTCGTGCAGGATTCAGCATATAATGTGTCGAAGTCTTTATGTAAAGAGGAATCCCACTAAGAAAGGGAAATGTAATGGCATTGACAGCAATACGGAGGTTAGACATGGAACGAAAAGCACAATCCCCTTTCCAACAATGGATGCTAGATCGTGGCATTAGACAGAGCTGGCTTGCAGAAGAAACTGGATTCAAACAGCCTCTGATTAGCAAGTGGGCAACAAAGAAAACAAAACCGGATATTGATCAAGCGAGGATCGTTTTGAAGGCATTACAAAAGGTGACGCCAGATGTTACTTTATATTAACCTTTGGCCTTTAAGACGAAATCAGGAGCGGTCAACCAAGATAAAAGACATTGGGGAAAAGAAACTGCAATGGTCACGCCACGCGTTTTGCTTCACTCGCCATGACCAGCTGCAGCCCGACGAATGCTCATGCACAAACGACAACGCAGACGAAAACACAAACAGGCTCAGCGGTTGGGAGTCTTCCCAAGGATAAAAATGGCGTGATCATGGTCAATTATGGCGGAACTATTGGAACGCAATACAACCCTACGACCATCTCACAGTATGCACAATCTCGATACTCTCTTTATGAGCAGACCAAAAATCCGATATACAAGACCGAGTTTATGGCGCAGATCAACTGGTTGGAAACAAACTACAAACAAGTGTCGCCAACCATGATTGCCTATCCATATCCATTCCCATGGCCGAATTACAACCTGCCTGTTGGTTGGTACTCCGGTCTAGCGCAGGGGAAGCGATGGAAGCCCTCATGGAAGCATACACCATCACACATAACAAGAAATTGCTTACGATGATTCCCGAGATCAAGAACCTTATGTTGCTTCCAGTTTCTAAAGGCGGCTTATTGAGGAATACCCCTGAAGGTGGGCCGTGGATCGAGGAATATCCGAGCAAGCAGCCGAACCTGGTACTGAACGGGTTCATGTTCGCACTGATGGATTTGCATGACTATTGCAAGATGTTCCCAAAGATAAGGCTACGTATGCCGAGTATCAGAAACTACTCAAATCATTGAAAACATCCATCAAGTATTACGATACCGGGAGCTGGACGCGGTATAATCGCGCTTCACAGGAACTTGCATCGGTCAACTACATGAATGTGCATGTTGAGGAATTGCGGGAATTGTACACCATGACACATGACCCATTCTTCAAAAATCTCGCCAACAAATGGTCGCAGTATCTGACAACCGACAAGGTATACCCAACAAAAGGATTCAAGACGTACATCACCAACGTAACTCACATCACGAATCCGACATTCGAGTTAGACGCAGCTTTCAAAGGATTTCCGGTAGACGGTAATGACGTGATCGTGATTTACCGATATGCAAACAGTCCAAAGCAACTTGCAAAGACACCGTGGAACGAATATATGTACTATCCGACATTTGACCAGAAGCAGACGACAGAAGCGCCGTACTACCAGTTCAAGGTCGTGTACTACTCGAATTCGCCATCACAGATACTTGAAACCTTTAGGGTTCATTGAGAAAAGGAGGATGAGTGATGGTTGACAAGGATGAATCGATGGAATTAGCCATAAAAGCAATCTATGGCGAAAACGTCACAATCACTCGGGGCGGAACACATTCATTCACAAATGAAGAAGGTATGCGACAGTTTTGGAATATGGATGATAAAACAAACACCCATTACTGCCCCAACTGTGGATTCGAGACTGAACATAGAGCATGTGCGCCGTATTGTAGGAATTGTGGTTATAAAGCACCTTGTGGCGACCCTTACTCGTGAGGAGGAATGGGTGATGAGATGCACATTCTGCGATAGTGTGTTTGACGTTGTTGAAACGGACGTGAATGGAATCATTCTATGTGCTTCATGCAAGTCTGATTTAGACCGTGGACGAACGCTGACTAAGACTGTTTCACTTATAGATGCCCCAACGTGGTTGAATGATTTGCGACAACCCGAACTGAGCGAATACGAAACAAGAATGCCGCACAAATTGTGACGGAGATCGCACAAGGTCTCCCACGCGAGCAACTGTAAGCCTACACTAGACACAAAGTAAGCAAGCGAGCCAACCAAAGGAGAAGTTATGTTATTCAAATTTCTACGCATGCACAGTGACCCTAACAACAAACAATGCACCTTTATACTGGCAAGTGGAAGCATCTACACGTACGGGAGCAATAGAAAAGTTCTGTAAGGAGTATCACCTGATACTTGCGGAGATGCTGGGTGAGCCTGTGTGGTTTGAGACAGAGGATAAAGCGATGATGAGGTATTTGGTGAGCGATGGAGAATAAGCCCCGACATGTGACCGGGGCCGCGATGCGAACTGTGACTAGGCTTGCGCAGGCACTTCCTCTGTAGGTGCAGTATTGACGCTCTTCAGGTCTTGGATCGCCTTGAAGATGGTCAGACCCTGCAACGCATTTACTGCGCTCTCAGCGCTCTTTAAGCGCACTTTCAATCTGTGCGTCAGTGATGTTAAGACCAAGTTTAGAGAGTTCCGTACGAGCCATGATGACTGCGGCATTCTGTTCGTTCGCATCGAGTGCAGAGTAACCTTTGCCGAAGGCTTGGAGTACCTGTGCGGCTACCTTGGCGGCTTCACTATTGGCGAGTTCACCAAGTACATGTTGCGATTGCAGTTTTCCCTTGGCAGCTACCCCGGCAAAGATAGGCGATGCGGCGATGTGTTCCACAAATTTGCCAGCATCTTCTACAGCCTCGACCACACCATGCGGCAACTTCTTCTCGACATCCTCTGCTAGTTGTGGATGTGCCTTTGCTTCCTTCACAATCCACTTGTAACCCGCTGCAAGCATTACGACCACTGATGCAGCTCCCGTTGATACAACCGTCCAATCTGTTCCGTTGAATACCATCTACACTCTGAAAATGTTGTTTGTTGCAAAGCGCCCCACGTTTGAGTGCCTGACAATGCCATCCACTTCTAACTTGTGTTTCTCCTGAAATTTCACGACTGCGGCTTTCGTCAACTGGGCCAATATGCCGTCAACTGCGAGCTTCGCGTCATCTTTGCTGTTCAGCGCCTTCTGCAAATCCTTCACAGCGTCACCTGTTGATCCTTCCTGTATCTCCGGCTCCTTCGTAGGTTCGGGAGGCCACCAAACACCATCGCGTGTATACAACTCGTCCAAGTCAACGTCGATGCCAGCCAACTCCACATCGTTTTG
>CAVWUS010000013.1:0-11142 GCA_963758235.1 uncultured Alicyclobacillaceae bacterium
AACAACGAACAGGATGATGCCGATGATGCCGATAGTGATACTCAGAATGACGGTCGCATCGCCCCAACCTTTGTTGCCCGCTTCGCTGAATCCATAAAGCAACGCGCCAATTCCAATGACGGCTGTAACGATACCAGCGATATCGAGTTTCGGTTTGGTCGTTTCGGTGACGTTTTTTAGAAAGATAAACGCCAAAATGATGTCAACAATGGCAATCGGTATGACCACGTAGAACAGCAACCGCCAAGACCAATGCTGAATCATCCACCGGACAAGGTGGCTCCTACAGCCGGGGCAAAAAACATTGGAATGCCGATAGTGCCCATCGCCTTACCACGTACCTCAGGCGGATAGATATTGAGGATAACTGTCATCATCAGCGGCATCATGATGCCAGCGCCTGCCGCCTGTACCACGCACCCAAGCAACATCATGGGAAAGCCAAAGGCGATGCTGCAGATGAACGATCCGACTGCAAACAGAATCATGGACGTAATAAACAGCTGTCTGGTCGTGAACCTTGCAATCAAATATGCGGTAAGCGGAATTACAACACCATTTGTCAGCATATAGCCTGTAGACAACCACTGGATGGTGTCCGCCGACGCATTGAACGCAGTCATCAGGTGCGGGATCGCGACATTCAATAACGTTTGGTTCAAAATCGCAACAAACGCACCGACGACGAGCACCATCACAATTGTGCCGCGATGTAAATTCTCCGGTGTCGACTGCGAGCGACCGTTTGACTCACTGGTCATAACTGTCACTCCTTACTTACGACTTGTGAATCCGTACAGTCGCATTCATGCCAGGTACGAGTCCAATTCCTTGATCGCCTTGAAGACTGATCTGCACCGGGATAACCTGTGTGACTTTTGTGTAGTTTGCCGTATCGTTTGAACTCGGCAGCAGTGAAAATGTGCTGGCGGTCGCCAAACCAATCTGTTTAACCGTTCCTTTCAGAGACACGCCCGGAAAAGCATCGACATAAACATCAACCGTTTGTCCAACCTTCACGTCCGAGATCTGGGTCTCTTTGATGTTTGCCGTGATCCACAAATTGGACATATTGTACGCATAGGCAAGCGGTGTACCAGCCGCAACGATTTCGTTTTGGACTGCTTCGTTTTGGACGACTGTCGCATCCTGCGGCATCGTCACATTAATCGGCTTGGGTGCGCCGGCAACTGCAATTTGTCCGACTGACTCGCCACTCGTAAAGTCGTTGCCTACCTGTCCATCCCACGAAACCAGTTTGCCGGTAGCCGGGGCGGCAATCACAACTTGCTGTCCCGAAACAGTGGCGTCATCTGTCTTGAGGTAGAGTGTTGACTGGTTGTAAAAGTAGTAGGCTGTAAAGCCGCCGATGATAATGACCAAAATCACAATGATGTTGACGAGCAATAGTCTCTTTGCGCTCACGTAAGCCCTCCCAGCAATCCATGGTTGCCAGCCAAGCTGTCAAACCAAAGAAAGTTTAGATGATGAATATTTAGGTCACCTGCAGTATTATGCCACTGACCAGCAACGGGGTCAAATGCTAACCGTATGTTACCCAAACTTTTGTTCAATACTACAAAATCGGATGTCCGCTCAAGCAACTCCAGAATGCAAAATAAGTACCGCAAGGTTGACTAATCGCCTTATGCCGGTTCATTGCACCCTCTGAACCAAGGCAATAGTCACCGCTGCGGTACTTATTCCGTCAAATTCAGCCGCGAATGTGCTGAATAGTAACCATTTCGTACGTAAATCGCTTTGACCTGTCTGACTTTAACCTGGCTGCTGTGCCTGTGAAGTTGCATATTTGGTCAGTCCCTGCTTGAGCAGGGATTGTTCTTGCGGCGTCAATTCCGCCATCATCTGCGCCAGTGTCTGCTGCAGGAGTTTGACATCCTGCAGGCCGAATGCAGCCGAACCCGTAAAGTGCTGGTTTAACCATGTGATGTCCGCCGGTTTCAAATGCGAAGAAAACAATGCTGCCAATGTCGCTTCTGCCACATCCGGTTTGTCCTTGGCGATTGCAGTGGCAGCTTCTGTCCATTCCTGCTGGCTGGTTGTGGACAGAATCTCATTTGCGATGCTCGCCATTCGGTTGATATCCGCCTGACTCCATTGTGTCCTAGGCGAGTTCGCTGTCGCTCCTGTGGTCGAATTGGTCTGGACGGCTTTGCTTTCTTTGCTTGCTACCTGCGCTGTCGCCGGGGCAGCGCTCTTACTTTGGTCCGCCCCCTGCAAGCCGCGGATCAGCCCGTTTGCAGCCTGCGATACCGAATGCCACTCAGAACCCAGCTGCTGCTTCAATTCGGCGCCATTTGCCCCCTTCAGAAAAAGACTAGAGGAAAAAGCAAGCATAGACACCATACACAGTCCGATAATAAAGGGAACTTCATTTCTCCGTTTCAATCGATTCACCTCGCATCCAGTATCGACCTGGATATGCGCGGTTTAAACGTAAAAACACCGCCCCTCTCTAACTTTGGGAGAAGCGGTGTTTGCAACTTCGACGATTAATTCGTCTGTTACTTCTTCAACCAGGCGCCAATCGCATGATACGTTACCTGACGGTTCATCGCCGCAATGGACGTTGTCAGCGGAATGCCTTTTGGGCAAACCTGTACGCAGTTTTGCGCGTTGCCGCACTCGTGAATACCGCCTTCACCCATCAGTGCTTCGAGGCGTTCTTCCTTGTGCATGGCACCCGTCGGATGCGCGTTGAACAGACGCGCCTGTGAAATCGCAAACGGGCCAATGAAGGACGTCCGTTCATTCACATTCGGGCACGCTTCAACACAAGCACCGCAGGTGAAGCAGCGGGACAGTTCGTATGCCCATTGACGATCGCGTTCGGCCATGCGCGGCCCAGGGCCAAGATCGTACGTTCCGTCAATCGGAATCCAGGCCTTGACCTTCTTCAGGGCATCGAACATACGGCTGCGATCGACAACCAAATCGCGCACAACCGGGAAGGTGCGCGCCGGCCGCAGGTGAATCGGCTGTTCGAGCTTATCTACGAGTGCTGTACAGGCTTGGCGCGGTTTTCCATTGATGACCATCGTGCAGGCGCCGCAGACCTCTTCCAGACAGTTCATTTCCCATGTAACCGGTGCGACTGGCTTGCCATCTTTGTTGACTGGATTGCGCTGGATCTCCATCAGGCAGGAGATCACGTTCATGCCGGGCTTATAGGGAACGAGGAACTCTTCCTTATAGCTCGGAGAATCCGGGCCATCCTGACGCTCGATAATCAGGTGCACCGTCTTTTGAGCCGTTGCGGTTGCTTCGCTCATCAGGTCGTCTCCTCCTTTGCCACAGCATAGTTACGTTTACGCGGCTTGATCAGGGACACGTCAACATCTTCGTATTCAAATTTCGGTCCGTCCGGCGTCCAGGATGCCTTGGTTGTCTTGAGCCAGTTTTCATCATCGCGCTCCGGAAACTCCGGCTTATAGTGCGCGCCGCGGCTCTCGTTGCGGTTAAGTGCTCCGAGCGTAATCGCGCGGGCCAGTTCAAACATGTTCCACAACTGCCGCGTGAACGGCGCCATCTGGTTCTCCCAGCGGGACTTATCCGCCATGCCGATATGTTGATAGCGTTCCATCAATTCCTGAATCTTTTCATCCGTCTTCTGCAGGCGGTCGTTGTAGCGGACGACGGTTACGTTATCCGTCATCAACTGACCCAGTTCGCGGTGCAACTGGTACGGATTTTCGTTGCCCTCCATCTTGAGGATGGCTTCGAATTTGTCTACCTGCGTCTTACGATAGCCTTCCACAACTGATTCGTTGATATCTGCTGCTGATTTCTTCAAGCCCTTGATGTACTTGACCGCATTCGGGCCGGCAATCATGCCGCCGTAGATGCAGGACAAAAGCGAGTTCGCGCCCAGGCGGTTGGCGCCATGATACTGGTATTCACATTCGCCGGCAGCAAACAGGCCGGGGATGTTCGTCTTGCTGATTGATGTCAACCCACAGACCGCCCATGCTGTAATGCATGGCCGGGAAGATCTTCATCGGCACCTTGCGTGGATCGTCGCCGACGAACTTTTCGTAAATGTCAATCAGGTTGCCGACTCTCACGTTGAGGACATCAGCCGGCATATGGGACAAGTCGAGGAATACCTTGTTTTCCCCGTCAACGCCGAGACCCATATCGACGCAAACTTTGAAAATTTCGCGCGTCGCGATGTCACGCGGCACGAGGTTGCCGTATTCCGGGTACATCTCTTCGAGGAAGTACCACGGTTTGCCGTCCTTGTAGGTCCAGCACGCGACCGCCCTCACCGCGCAGCGATTCAGACATCAGGCGCAGTTTGTCGTCGCCTGGAATTGCCGTCGGGTGAACCTGAATCATTTCCGGATTGGCGTAATAGACACCCTGCTGATACAGTGCGGATGTCGCTGTACCGGTGTTAATCATGGAGTTGGTGCTCTTGCCGAACATCATGCCCATGCCGCCGGTAGCCATGATGACGGCGTCTGCACGGAATGCGTGAATTTCCATCGACCGCAGATCCTGCGCAACGATGCCACGGCAGATTCCTTCGTCATCGATGATAGCGCACAAGAACTCCCAGCCCTCGTACTTTTGCACCAGACCGGCAACTTCATGGCGGCGTACCTGTTCATCCAGCGCATACAGCAGCTGCTGACCGGTAGACGCGCCAGCAAACGCCGTACGGTGGTGTTTCGTGCCGCCAAACCGCCGGAAGTCGAGCAAGCCTTCCGGGGTGCGGTTGAACATGACACCCATGCGATCCATTAAATGAATAATGCCAGGCGCCGCTTCGCACATCCCCAAAATCTGCGTCTGGTTTGCGAGGAAGTCTCCGCCATACATCGTATCGTCAAAATGCTCCCAAGGTGAGTCGCCTTCGCCCTTTGTATTCACCGCACCGTTAATGCCGCCTTGCGCACAAACGGAGTGCGAGCGTTTAACTGGTACCAGTGAAAAGAGGTCAACGTGTACGCCTGCTTCTGCTATTTTAATGGTGGACATGAGTCCTGCGAGACCGCCGCCCACCACGATAATACGTTGGTCGCTCAATTTCGTAACCTCCCTTTGCCGTCGTTATGTTATGCATGGTTCGCGATCAAGTCGTCGGGTTCTGCAGGAACGCGAACAATGCAGTCACGCCGACACCGGCCAAAACGACAAAGACGACCATCATGACATACGCGGATACGCGCTGTGCGCGTGCGCCAACCGTGATCCCCCAGTGAATGAGGAACGACCAGAGACCGTTGGCAAAGTGGAACGTAGCAGCCACAATACCAATCAGCATGAACCAGAAATAAGCCGGATTGCTCACGAGATTGTGAACCATGTCAAAGGTCGCTGCTTTGCCAGAGAAACGCGTCGTCCACAGATGAAAGATGATGAATACGAATGTAATCACACCCGTAATCCGCTGGATGACAAACAGCATGTTGCGCCCCCACGAGTATTGGCCAGCGTTATACCCAGAGGTGAACGCCACATAGAGTCCAAAAACACCGTGGTACGTCAAAGGCAGGAAGATGAACACGAATTCTACGAAGTGTAAAAAAGGGATGTGCTGAATCGTGTCAACTGCGCTGTTGTACGAAGCTGCTCCACCCGTCGCCATGGCGTTGGTGAACAGATGCTCCAACAGGAACAGCCCAACCGGAATCACACCGGCCAGCGTATGCAGTCGACGGAGTACGAAATCTGAATGACTTTGTGTTTGTGCCACACCTGTGCCTCCCTTCATAAATCCTGTAGAACGGCTGAACATATGTAACGGCAGTCTTTCGACTGCCAGCCGGCCTCTAGGATCACGATGAACCATATCAAATTGTACTGATTGTCGTAGACAGCGTCAAGAAAAGTGCGCTTGATCTATCAATCAGTTGACATATTGTCAGCACCGTGTGCAGACCCGTTGCTGACCCCAGACGCAGACTGCAAGTGTTGGACAATGCGCTCAGCCAGCGAACGCGGAATACCAATCGCAGCAAACGCCTCTGGCGAGGCATCGCGGATGGCCGTAATCGAGCCAAATGCCTTCAGCAGCTGTCGTCTGCGTGCTGGACCGACGCCGGGTATTTCATCAAGGACAGATCCGAGGCCAGTTTTCTTTCTCGTTTGCCGGTGAAATGTAATTGCAAAACGATGCACTTCATCCTGTATTCGTTCGAGCAAATGGAACGCTGGCGAATAGCGGTCAATGGCGACCGGCTGCTCGTCGTCGCGGAAAAAAAGCTGACTGGTCTTATGGCGCGAATCCTTGGCCAAGCCGCATACGGGTATATCGAGATCGAGCTCGTTTCCCAGCACATCAAGTGCCGCCGCCAGCTGTCCCCGCCCGCCGTCGATGACAATCAAGTCGGGCAGCGGCAGTTTTTCCTTCAGCACACGTGTATAGCGGCGGCGGATGATCTCCCGCATCGATGCGTAATCGTCCGGCCCCTGTACCGTCCGAATCTTGTATTTACGGTAGTCCTTGCGCGAAGGTTTGCCGTCGATGAACGTGACCATCGCTGCGACTGCGTCCGTACCCTGAAGATTCGAATTGTCGAATGCCTCAATCCGATCCGGACGTT
Organism: uncultured Alicyclobacillaceae bacterium; assembly: GCA_963758235.1. GTDB lineage: Bacteria > Bacillota > Bacilli > Alicyclobacillales > Alicyclobacillaceae > CAVWUS01. Next base: position 6,573 of record CAVWUS010000013.1, read on the forward strand.
CAATGCCCAGCACTTCACCGAGCGAAATTACGGCGCCGAGCGTCCGATCCATGTCCTTTTCCATCAACCGCAGCCGTTCGTCTAACGCGAGCCGCGCGTTTTCTGACGCCAGAGTCACCAGCTGCCGCTTTTCGCCGCGCTGCGGCTGCAGGCATTTCGCTTTCAGCCAGGCCTGCAGCGGTTCGGCGTTGACGCCTGCAGGCAGCAGGATTTCTTTCGGAACGTCTGGCTGTTCATAGTAGAACTGTTCGACATAGGACATGAAATCCTCAGCAGGTTCATTGTAATGGCGCATGATGTTCACCGAGCGCTCAATCATTTTGCCCTGCCGGACATAAAAGACCTGCACGCAGAGATACCCTTTGTCCGCATAGAAGCCAAACACGTCACGGTCAACGCGATCAACGGCGGTGATCTTCTGCTGCTCCATCACCCGCTCAATGTGATGAATCAAGTCGCGCAGCTCAGATGCACGCTCGAACTTGAGCGCTTCTGCGGCCGCGTGCATGCGCGCTTCGAGATCGCGAATCATCTCGCGGTGACCACCGTTCAGAAAACGGGCAATCTCGTCTGTCATCGTCTGGTAGACTTCCGGTTCGACTTTGAATTCGCACGGCGCGAGACACTGACCAATGTGGTAATAGAGGCAAACCTGCTTTTTCAGCTGACGGCACTTGCGCAGTGGATACAGGCGTTCGAGCAACCGCTTCGTCTCAGCTGCCGATGTGGCATTTGGGTACGGCCCAAAATATTTTGCCTTGTCGCGGCCGATACGTCGTACAATCTCGAGGCGTGGATGCGGCTCGTTCGTGATTTTGATGTACGGATACGCCTTGTCGTCCCGCAGCATGATGTTGTACTGCGGTGTATGCTGTTTGATTAGATTGCACTCAAGCACGAGCGCTTCGACCACCGTGTCTGTGACGATGTATTCAAAGTCGGCAATATTTGAGACCAACAGCTCTGTCTTGCGGTCATGCGAACCGGTAAAGTAGGACCGCACGCGGTTCTTCAGAACTTTCGCCTTGCCAACATAGATGATGCGGCCGGTTCGATCTTTCATCAGATATACGCCCGGCTTGTCCGGAAGGAGTTGCAGTTTGTCTCGCAGTTGATCATTCATTTCGCACCATCACCTCACTGCTCGGACCGGATTGCTTCGCGATCACGCTGACTGGGGTCGCATTCGCATACACTTTCATATACGAGAAGCCGCCCCACACGACGGCGGCGACAGCGAGTACGACGGTGAGCGTGATCGCAAGCTTCAGCCAAACGGGGCCGCGATGATGCAGGTTCGCCTGCGCACGCGCTGCGGTTGCGCGGATAAACTGCGCATTTCGCACAATCAAGGACGGCGGTACTGCCTCAATCGCAGCAGGTTCAGCAGCGCAGAGCGCCACGAGATCTTCTTCAACACTCATGCGCGGCGGATTTTCCGTTTGCGCGAGATGGTCCACGATTCCAAGCAGCCAAGGAAGCGGGTTCTCCCCGCGAATCCGCCGCTGCCGCCGCCGCATGCCTGTTTCAAATACCTGTTGGAAGACAAGACAGTAAAGGCCGGCGACCGCTTCGGGATCGTTCCAACGGGAGACAATTTCCCGGAGCACATCCACGCCATATTCATCCGCAAGCCGTTCCGCCAGTAACCGCTGCTTTTCAAATTCTGCCTGGCTCCCCATCGCTGACGCCTCCCTGCCTCGTCTGATTCTGCTCTATCTAGCTTACTACGATTTGTTCGTTGCGACGAATAAAAAAGACGACTCCATCAAGAGTCGCCTCGTATATGGTGGGCCATGAAGGACTCGAACCTTCAACCTGCCGATTAAGAGTCGGATGCTCTACCAATTGAGCTAATGGCCCTGGTGGTGACCCTACGGGGATTCGAACCCCGATTACCGCCGTGAGAGGGCGGCGTCCTAACCATTAGACGATAGGGCCGACGTGGCTGCCGGACTAGGACTCGAACCTAGACTAACTGATCCAGAGTCAGTCGTGCTACCATTACACCATCCGGCATCGCCCACCGACAATGCTTGATTATACAGGCCTCTTTCTCACTTGTCAACGAACATTTGTAGCTTTTTTTGCAGGAAAAACCTGACTTACAGGTTTCTCCTGCAAATGCAGCGGTTGCTACTCAGTCACTGGCACTTGACCGTTCTCCACACGTGTTGCAGCTTCGCGCAGCCGCTTGGCCGACTCCGGCTGTCCTAAAAGCGCAATCACCTCAAAGACGCTTGGCCCAACGGTGCGCCCTGAGAGTGCAAGTCGAGTTGGATGGATCAACTCGCCGCTTTTGATGTTCAGTTCCGCAATCAAGGCACGATAAGCCGCCTCCGTCTCAGCAGCAGTGAACGGTCGTACGCCTTCCAGCACAGTGGCGGCCTGACGCAGTCGCTGCGGCACTTCCGGCGCTGCAAACTGTTTTTTTACACCCTTCGCGTCATAAGCGGTCACCGGTTCAAAATACGGCGTCAATCCGTCCAGGAGATCGCTGAAATCACGCGCGCGGGTCTGCACAGCTGCGATGACGGTGCGAATCCAGGCCAGTTGACGGCGATCGGTCTCACCTGCATCTACCCAATTTCGTTCCACAAGCTGCGGCCATAACATATGCATGACCTCATCCACCGGCTTGTGCCGCACATAGTGCGCGTTCAGCCAGTGCAGCTTTTTGACATCATAGACGGCCGCCGACTTTGTGACACGATTAAGATCGAACCGGGCAACTGCTTCCTCCGGCGTCAATACTTCGTGATCTTCACCCGGAGAGAAGCCGAGCAACAGCAGGTAGTTGACCAACGCTTCCGGCAGGATGCCTTGATCGCGATATTCTTCGACACTCGTGGCTCCGTGGCGTTTGCTCAGTTTACTGCGGTCAGGCGCGAGAATCATCGGCACATGTGCAAACGCCGGCAGGTTCGCTCCGAGTGCCTCAAACAGCACAATGTGGCGCGGCGTATTGGACAAATGTTCTTCCGCGCGGATCACGTGCGTGATCTCCATCTGCGCATCGTCGACGCAACTGGCGAAGTGATAGGTCGGTGTGCCATCTGCTTTCCAAATGATGAAGTCATCGAGCTCTATATTTTGAAAGACCACGTCACCACGAATCAAATCGTGTACCACAGTTTCCCCTTCGACCGGCGAACGGAACCGATAGACGTGACGTTCGCCAGCTGCCAGGCGCCGCTCGACCTCTGAGGCGTCGAGGTGACGGCAGCGGCCTACGTAGCGCGGCGCCTTGCCTTCCCGCTGTGCCTGTTCTCGATCGGCCTGCAGCTGTTCCTGCGTACAGAAACAGGGATACACGTGCCCATTCGCGATCATCCGCGAAAGTGCTTCTTCGTACAGCGGCTGACGCTGTGACTGACGATAGGGACCGTAGTTGCCGCCAACCTCAGGCCCTTCATCCCAGTCGATACCAAGCCAACGGAAGCTGTCCAGAATTTGTTGATAGGACCCTTCGGTCGAACGGCTTGTGTCTGTATCATCAATTCGAAGGACAAAGACACCGCCGTGTTTGCGAGCGAACAGCCAGTTGAAATAGGCAGTCCTTGCACCTCCGATATGTAACGATCCAGTCGGACTCGGTGCGAATCGCACCCTCACTGCTGCCTTACTGTCAGTCATGCGACAAATCCCCTATTCTTGGATATTTCGGTATCCGGATAAGAGCCGGTCCATCTTCAAAGCATAATGTGTGTCGCTTCAAAGCGCAAAGGGAAAGGCGGTCGTCTGATATGAACAAACCTGAAGAGCGTCAAGGCAACCTTGAATCCTATCATTCAGGGAGCTACAATCCCGGCACAATATCGGAGACAAGTGCAAACAATCTGGACGCAGCGAACAACGACATTATGCTCGAAGAATTCCCGGAGGGTCCCTACGGTGCCGCCGAGGATGGACCTGCTCAAGGCAAGTCTACCCCGTGGCGCGAAAATCAACGCTCTGTGTCTGCGTACCGCGACGCCAATCCGATTTCAACCAACCGGAAAGTACCGGAAGATGAGCCACCGCATGACGCGCCACCCGGCACAATCGAAGGCGAAAACTAGCTCGACGACAGACGCATGTGTAACGTTTTGTGCAATTTCCGGCCCACATGCTTGCGCCCCGACTGCAAGTCGGGGCGACCGTTTTTACTGCATCGTTACCATCGTCAGCGTTGCAGCAGTCCCTGCTCGGCTACACGCGAAAAGGCATCTTTCACCCACGCATTCTCATCCTGAGTGCCAAACGTCAATCGCATATACCCAGGAAAGCCGGGGAATCCAGCACGGACCATGACGCCGTCATAGAGGAGTGTCTGTGCAACCGAAGCGGCATCTTTCATGCCAAGCCAGACGAAATTTGCTTCAGTCGGCGCCAAGTCGAGTTCGTAGGTGTGTGCCAGGTCTTCATAAAACGCGCGACTCTGCGCTGCGTGCTGCTGAGACCGCCCGCGATGTTCCGCGTCATCAAGTGCAGCAATCGCTGCCACCTGAGCCAGGTGGTTGACGTTAAACGGCTCGCGAACACGGTTCACGAACTGCCAGATCTCGGGGTTTGCCAAACCATAGCCAAC
>CAVWUS010000014.1:0-28206 GCA_963758235.1 uncultured Alicyclobacillaceae bacterium
CCATTAAATGGGAGTAGCTGAATACGCTGATCAGCATAGTCTAGGTGGTTGGGTGTTTTGAGAGGGTGGAATACATATAATTCCCTATAATGCCAATAGATATCCACAAATGTCTTGTTGTAATGTTCTTGTGTAAAAGCGCAGAAATTTTTACCTGAATAAAAGTAAATATTCGAAAAAATTCCTGGATATTCGCAACTGTCGATAAATGCGCGGATTTTGAGAAAAATCCGTGTGAGGAAATTGACTTTAAGTGCAAGGGCATCCATGTCCTGAAAAAGTTGTTGCATTGTTATTAAAAGATCTAACGCCTCTACTCTGCCTTTGAGATCTAACCCCTCTCCTTTGTAGTATGCTTCTGAAAGCTTAATTAATTTTCTAGCTGCCGCATCCAAATCGTATGTATCTACAATCTTTCCCTCTTTAATTTCCCATCTCGCTTGAACCGAAAATACAGTGCGTGCAATTCGAGTAAATTCAACTATTCTAGATCCGCTTTGTCCCACATCTACTTCCACCGATTTTGGAATAACAACATCGATCACTTTTTGGCCCCAAAATGTGATTCTTGGTGTAGCTACAATAATTCCATACTCAGATGCTTGACTACTAGCCCCAATAGGTTTAAGCTTGCGCACCCATGATTTACCTCCTTAAAGGATTAAAGGTGATTTATTATACCAGAACGGCTGAAAGATAGGAAATTTTACCCCACTTTATGTGGGGTAATTAAAAGTGTTAGGAAAATTACCCCAAAAACAAGATGAATCAAAGGATGAGCCCCCAATTTAATGCTCAGTCACCTGCCCATTTCTATATCACCCTTGACTGAAAGCTGATTCTGTACTAATCTCTCAAAAAGAAATTTTAAATTATTGAATTATTTAAAATCATCACAATGAGAGGGAGCTATGGCAAGTGCGAGTAGTAGAGTGAGCATAATCAGTGCTCATGATAATTTAGAACAGTTTATGGATCCTGTCACACTCGAAACAATGACAAATCCGGTTAGCCTTAGTTCCATGTGGACACAGCGTAGATCAAAGAACAGCACAAGCCTTAAAGAGCAGAACATTGCCTTGCCCATTAGATCGAAAGGTAATTCAAGATTTTATCCCCAATTGGACCTTGAGAAACCTTATTGGATCCCCTTTACCCACAACACCCCAAAATCCTTCAGAAAGCACTCTTGAGCAAAAGGAGACCGTTTCTCCTGCAGCAATTGCACACTTTGAAAGAGGAAAACAATTATATGATGCCAAAAAATTTGAAGAATCTACGATTGCTTTTTTGGCTGCCCTTATTCTGTATCCTACCTATGAAAAAGCTCAAGTTTTTCTTGAAGCTTCTTTAAATGCACAAAAGGACATGCATCTTTCTCCTCAGCAAGTTGATAAAAGCAGTCCGTCAAGGGAGGTCTGTGAGTCAAGTGAAAAAAAGGACAGCATCTCGGTTTCTCGGGAGCCTGTTCAAGAAAAAAAAGCCGTTGTTTTCCCCGATTATGTGACAATGGCTCTAAATCGACAGGGACGATCGAAAGCTCTCCTTAAAGCAGTGGAAGATCAGCATCTACCAGCGATTACCCATCTATTAAGCCAAGATACAGATGTCAATTTGTCAGATCTTCAAGGTCATACACCTCTTTTCATTGCTTGTCAGAAGGGTAATCGAGCCATTATCTTGATGCTTACCCATAACGGAGCTTCTGTTGATGATGAAAAGGCTAGAGCCGCTCTCCTGGGGGCAACTCAAAGAGGAGATCGGGAAATTGTTCAGCTACTGGTGGAGCAAGATACTAATGCGAGAAACAAAAACCGATTTTCAACCCGTTGGAACATCATTTCACTCTTTTACTAGAGGTTCTACTTCATTTTCATCTGAACCGCTCGAAATAGTTGTTAAAAAAGGAGATGTCGATCTATTGCGGTTTTTTCTAAGTACTGACAACCTACCTAATGGTCTTAAGATAGATCTCAGCTATTCTTTTTTCAGTGAAAGCTATTTTTACGGCGATGACTCCAATAAACACAGCAGTATTGCCTTTACTGTTGGACAACAAGCTTTGATCATGGGTTGCCAGAATGGACATCTGGAAATTGTTCGTCTTCTATGCGAAAAAGGTGTAGATTTAAACAAAAGCGTAAAATGGAAAGGCGGTTCGTTTAGAGACCCAAAGAGTCGAGAATTAAAAGAAACAAATGAATCCATAACACTGAGGGAAGAAGCATTACAAGCATGCCGAGGAAACAAGGAAATCGAAGAATTTCTCAAAAAGGGAATGTAAACCCCTGTTAAATTTTTATCAGCTCAAGATGAGCCCCCAATTTGACCTGAAAGTTGAAAGGGAAAACCTAACACTTTTAATTACACACACACCACTTTTAGCGGGGTAATCCAATATATGTTTTGGCATGTTGTGGGGCAACATGCCGATTATGAATTAGAGTTAGGCTTTCTTCGCCTGTTCACGAAGGGCATCTTCTTTAACGGATAATGCGTATTTCGTTGCACAGCGTGGGAACGGCATGCAGAGCGCATTGCGGAACAATGGCTGGCGCGCGTAGACGATTCTGACGTTGTACTGGTTCCGGGAGATATTTCATGGGCTATGACGCTTGAAGAAGCGGTAGCCGATTTGAATTGGCTCGGAGCACTGCCCGGCCAAAAAGTGATGATCCGGGGCAACCATGATTATTGGTGGTCTGGCATTGGCAGGGCCCGTTCAGTGCTGCAGCCAAATGTATACGCAGTGCAAAATGACGCCATCGCTCTCGGCGGCTTTGCCATCTGTGGCACGCGCGGCTGGCTGCTGCCCACACATCCTAAGTTTGGCGATCACGATGCACTCATCTACCGCCGTGAATGCGAGCGCTTAAAACTTGCGCTCGAGAGCGCCCGTAAGCTGAATTTGCCCATCGTCGTCATGATTCATTACCCACCGCTGACCTCTACCGGTGAACCAACTCAGTTCACAGAGCTGTTGGAAGCGTACGAGGCCGAGCTTTGTGTATACGGCCATTTGCACGGAGCTGCCCATCGATCTGCGTACGAAGGTGTAAAAAACGGAGTCGAGTATCGCTTGACCAGTGCCGACTTTATCGATTTTTCCCCGATTTTACTGCGCGATTGACCAACAAATGTATGTCCGAAAAGGAAGTCAAGACAGCCCCTTTTCGGACACGCATATAAATCCTTCAGATAGTGGATGCTATTTGTCCCGTTCAATATGCCGCTGCGCGCCCCAGGCACGTGCGTGCTTCGCCGCTACATTCAGTTCCTCCAAGATGGCTACTGCTTTACCGGCACACTGCTGCAGACGCTGCAGCTGGCTGCCCTGAGCTGGGTCGTCAAATGCGACTTCATCGAGACCGTTCGCCGTAAGTTCACAAATCTGTTCAACAGACGATTTCGCTTCGGCAGCGAGCGATTTGAGTTCGTCGAAACGTTGCATCTGTTCGTCGGCCACATCCATTGCCCCCTTCTTGACGCTGCGAATGAAGTTCAGTCAAAGTTTGTCCACCTGAAGCGTAAATATCCAGCGGTTCAGCTGGCTCATGAACAGGCAAAGGCGGCATAGCCGAGGACGTGATAGTTCTGTTCCATCCAGCGCGCGTCTCTGTCAGCGTGCGAATGACCTCGGGGTTTGATAGGCGTCCAGCCAGCCATGTCCTGTGCATCGTCATCGACGGCAGCAAGCTGAGCAGGCTCAATGGAGTGACTGGAGCAAGACGCGAACTTGCTCGAATCCAGCTGCTCGAAATGCAGCTTTCCACCGCCTCTGATCGGGAACCCGCCGCACACCATACACTTGGAACGCCCGCTTCTTCCATAGTTCGTCGACCGGTGCACGCAAGAACATCTCTACGTCGATGAGGTCCCCGTCCGGTTTCAGCACGCGACGGTACTCGCGCAGTGCAACATCGAGATCGGCGACAAACACATTAACTGATTCTGCTACCAGAAGATCAATCGAATCGGTTTCAATCGGCAGCTTTTCGGCCGCGGCAACCCGCCAGTCAATGGTGACGGCTGCCTTCCGACTGCGCGCCTTGGCGTGCTCAATCATGGGCGAACGAATATCGACGCCAATCGCTTCACAACCGTATTGTTCAACCAATTTGGTCAACGTCCTGCCCGTGCCACAACCAATCTCCAAGACACGTTGACCACGCTTAGGCGACAGTTGCTTCATCCATTCCTCTGTAATGGAGACCCCACCCGGATGGGCTGTACTCGCGCCTACTTTTGCCAATACGTCCTGATAATCCATGTTCTGCCCCTCCCGCTGGCGACTCCGTACACAATATGCGTTGTCATAGAGTGAAGTTCAGGGTAGATTGAAGGCCAGAGAGGATAAAGGAGTTTTCAACATGGATCCAAAAATTCAATCGGTTTGCCTGATGGAACGCGAAGGTCCAGGCGATCTCGTCTTTACGCCCGTAGGGATTGTAATTGGCTTGACGAACCAAAAGTTTACGTTGTACAGCAGCAGCGCCGATCACAACCGGCTTCGCGGCGTGTTGTCGAAGTATGCTTGGCACGATCTCAGTGAGGGTATCCGCGTGCGTGACACAGAATATCGCTTGACGGACATGACTGCAGAAATGACGCAGCGAGGCTGGGGTGCCGTCTCCGCCATCCCAACCATTCTGCGCCATCTCTATGACTCGCAACCGCGGCATTTATTCTTTTTGCAGCGGCATGTAGAAAACAATTCCTAGGCTTGCTTTAGGCTTCAACCTCGCCGTCCCAAGCCAGCATACCACCCGAGTAGTTGGCTACGTGCGCGAAGCCTTGCTCTTGGAGGAAGGCTGCGACTTGCTGGGAACGGCTGCCGCTGCGGCAAACGAATACGTAGGCGTCTCGTGGATTCAGTTCATTCATCCAATCCAGAACTTCCTGCATCGGCTTTAGCGGTACGCCCGGAATGTGACCAGCCTCGTACTCTTCAGGCGTTCTGACATCAATCACATGAGCGGACTGCTGTTGCAGGATGTCTTTTAGTTCTTCTTTGCTGTACTGAACAATTCCGTCAAAATGAAACGGCACTGTTTTCACCTCATGTCTGTGGCTGTTGCCTGATATGTCCCATCGTGACACAGGCAACCCTGCAAAGCAACCACATCACCAGAGACGCCTGGCGCCAATGAAGCGATCAGCGTAGTAGCTGTCGGACAAGTGGCTGACAATCACGCCAGTACTCTCGTTCAATGCCTGCACAATCAAGCCGTTTCCCACATAAATCGCAACGTGCGATGGCCGGGGCATCTGTCGTAAAAAATACAAGATCGCCCGGCAGCAGGTTGGTTTCAGAAACCGGCTGTCCGACTGTGAACTGCTCATACGAAGTTCTCGGGATGGAAATATGCGCGAGGGCGTACACATAGCTGGTTAAGCCTGAGCAGTCGAATCCTGCGGGACTTTCTCCCCCCAGCGATATGGGGTTCCGACAAGGTTAAGCGCGTACTTGGCAATGGTGAGGCCGATTGTTGCGCTTGCAGTTCCGACCGGCGCTGCAGCCGCCAAGGTCGTGCTTCGACTGGAGGCTGTTTCGGTATCAGCGTGGTAAACTGCAGGCGTGACAGTGGCCTGAGGTCGGGGTCTAACCTGTCTCTGATGCGTCTTTTCGGGTTGCGGTCGGTGGCCCATAACCATGTCGGGAAGTCCCATCTGTCCAATGCGTACGATCCGATTATTTGCAAGACTATAAACAACGGTTGGTTGATCCGCCGCCCTTCGGACAACTGCATCAGTTTAATTCTGCGACCGTTTAGCACCTGTTTCATTCTGGTCAGACTGTCCGTCGTTTGATTCGGCTGTCTCGATTTTGGTTCCGGTATGGTCGGGTGCAAGAAGTGACTTGACCAAGGTGTGGTCGAAACGGTCATTAACACAGTAGATGTCAAACCGACTAATCGACGCACGAATTTCCCCCCTAGAGTGCAGTCATTCCCCGTCATTCATATGTGCCGGATAACTACGCTAGAACCATGCCCAGACCATACGGGCATGGTTCCACAGGGACTTTTTCACTGGGCCAGCGTTTACGAGGTTGTCCGAAACGGGGCAAGAACTCTGCTGCACGTTGCTGTTGTCAGCGGATAAAAATGCTCCGTCACTTACCGAGGACGTACGCGCCGTACGTGACGGAGCATTTTTGTCCGCTTCCTGGCTCCGTACGGCATCTTACCTTGCCCCGTTTCGGACACGCACATTATGGGATCAGCAGCGTGAGACCGGCGTCAAGATGTACGGTTTGGCCTCGGAGCATCTCCGCTTCTTGAGAACACAGGAACAGTGCGAGATTGGCAATGTCGTCAGCTGTAACCATGCGGTGGTATGGCAGTTTACGTTGAATCTCCGCCAACGTCTGATCCATCTCCGGAAAGTGGCCGAGTGCGTCCGTTTCTACGGCACCAGCTGAAATCGCGTTCACATTGATCTGACGATCCGCCAGTTCAATGGCGAAATAGCGAACCAATGACTCTAGCGCAGCTTTGCTGGCACCGACGGTCGTATAATACGGAAACACGCGTTCAGAACCGAACGACGAGATGGCCAGCATCGCACCTCCCTGAGGCATCAGTTTGGCTGCTTGCTGGGCGCCAATCAAGAACGCCCGCGCATTGATGTCAAGCGTCCAGTCCCACCCTTTCACATCTACATCCATCGCCTTTCGGTTGCGCCCGGATGCCGCATTATGTATAAACACATCAAGCTGGCCGAACTCTTCCTGAATCGTTTCAAACATGGCAGTAATCTTCTCTTCCTGAGCCATGTTTGCCCGGCATAAGAGGGCTCGACTGCCGAGCGCTTCAATCTCGCTCACCGTTTCACGCGCTGCATCGCCGTTTCGAAAATAATTTACAACCACGTCTGCGCCTTCGCGCGCAAATCGGATCGCCAGTTGCCGACCAATGCCGCGGCTGCTGCCAGTAATGCATACTTTTTTGCCAGCGTAGCGACGCGGCTGAACCTCATTGTTTTGCATCGTCTTACCTCCAATATCGTGCGGATACAACTTGTCCATCCCTGAACCAAGCATAGCATGGATCGCTGCGAACGAACACAACGGATGAGCGGGATCGCCTGACAGCAGTGCCCATGGATTTCATTGCCGTCAGGCTGCCCCGTATTCGCCAGACGAGCGGACCCGCGCATTCAACCTCGTATTCGTTTGATTGCGTTATTTAAAACGTCTGCGGCAATCGCAAAACCAATGCCTTGCGAACTTTGGCTGACTGCCGTATTCATGCCGACGACTTCCCCGCTCAAATTAATGAGTGAACCGCCGCTGTTGCCGCGGTTGATGGCCGCATCTGTCTGGAACAAGCTTGGATATTCGCGATCGCCAATCTGCAGGGGCCTGTCAGTACTGCTGATAATGCCAACTGTCACGGTATGATCGAGGCCAAGCGGCGAACCGTCGCCACCCTATTGACAACACCAGCTCACGACTCGACGCGCTTGAACCGGAATCGGACAGCGACCTGTACGCAGTCACCTGAAGTGCTGACGATCTCGACCCGTTCAATCAATTGTTCCGCAAACTGGCGTGTGACATGGCGGTCGGGGGAGTCCTGATGCAGGTACGTTCGCAGCATTTCATCTGCCGCACGAGCAAAGTCCATTTCCTCGACTGCGAACAGGTCCTCCGCTTCAGAGAGCTGCCTGCGGGCTGCTTCCAAGCTTTCAAGCCGGCGACGGATGGTTTGATTCATGGTAGTAAACTGCTGTTCTGTCAAAGCCCCGTCTGCATAGCGATCGAACAGTGTCTGCGAACGCAGCAGTTCCCGTTCGATTTGTTGGTCGATGTGCCGCACTTCAAGCGGATCGTGATGGCGGTCGAATCCATCCAGCGAAATGCTGCTAAGATCAGCCGCATCGAGTACGTGTTCGCGCAAGCAGCGAAGTACAAGCCCCTCGAGCTCATCCGCGCGAAGCAGGCGCTGGTCGCAGTAGTGCTTGCCCTTCTTCATTTTACCTGTACACGCATAATAAGCGACCTGTCTGTGATTATATTTTATTGTCATGTGATGTCCGCACTTGCACACGAGCAGGCCTTTGGTCAGCAGATGCATCTTGCCAATTCTGCCGCGCTTTGTGCTGCGATCACGCAAGTGTTGCTGGATTGTTTGAAACTGTTCGCGCGGAACGAGCGCCGGGTGAGCGTCTCGACAGATGGCCAAACGCTCTGGATTGCGGCTCTGGATCGTCTGTTTTCGGCGCGCCAGCGGATCATCGCCAATCGCAATGCGCCGCTCACGTCGGCCATACACCACGTCGCCAGCGTACACGGGGTTGCACAGTATGTCGCGAATGCGTTTGCGCGTCCAGAATGCACCTCGCGGTGTCCGAAAGCCGTCGACATTCATCCGATCGGCGATTACCCATGGACCGTGACCAGCCAGCGCCAGCTCGAAGATGCGGCGAATCATCGGTGCCGTCACCGGATCGATTTCCAACTTTTGCGTCGTCGGATTGAGTCTGTAACCGTCCGGGGCAGCGCCGTTCCATCTGCCTTGGCGGGCTTTTTGCATAGCGCCGATCCGTACGCGGATGCCAATTTTCTCAGACTCTGCCTGGGCTAGTGCACTGTGAATCGTAAAAATGAACTCAGCGCTGTCGTGTCTGCTGTCGAAGTTCTCCTCCAATGAAATGACACGAACGCCTGCAGCGATGAGGGTGCGCAGCATCACCAGCGCGTCCACGGTGTCGCGGGCAAACCGCGAGATGCCCTTAAACAGGACAACCTCAAACTGTCGTTCGCTGGCTGCCTGAACCAGTGCCCTGACTGCGGTACGCTTCATCAAACTGGTGCCTGTAATGCCTTCGTCCACAAACACAAACTGATCTGGCGTAGTCCATTCATCTCTATCTTCAAGACTGCGTCTGCGTGCAAATTCCCGCACAAAGCTAATCTGATGTTGGATTGATTCGCCTTTCACCTGTTCTTCGTCCGACACGCGAGCGTAAATGGCACAGACAGGCATTATACGTCCTCCGTCGTACGCATCGCAGCATTTACAACATCCATGCCTGGACCCTCACGCATGTGCTGTCGGAGCTGATGGATGTGTTGCCCCAACAGCGCCGCGAGCAGCTCATTGACGTCGCGCGTTCCGTAGTCAACATAGGCCAGCGAAATCTGTACGCTTCTCTTCTGCCGTGCCATCCAATCACCTCATTTGATGCGTATGTGGCGATGGATTGTCTGCTTTCATGGTGATGTCAAATTCGTACTGCAGGCGATCCGATAGCGACCACCCACTGACCTGCTTTTACTCCCTTGGATGATCCGATTTTGAGTACGGTCGCCCTTGAACGGTACGCTCGACTTGAGAATCGCGATATCATGCTTGTAGTCAGTACCGACAACGGTTGCTGGTACGGGACTTTTCCGTCCATAATAGCGCAGATAGACTCGGCTGGCCCCGTGAATGACATGTTCATTGGTTAAGATAAGTCCGCTTTTGTCGAAGACAAAGCCGGTGCCGATATTTACATTCCTCGGTGACGTCGAATTCCTGTCAAACCCAAACGGGAACAAGCGCCCGCCTGAGACAGGCTGTTCCTGTACGACTTCAATTCCAACTACCGCTCTTTTATATCTGTCCACAATACGTACAAAATTGGGCAAGCCTGACTGCTGTTGAGTTCCCTGTTTTTGCACAGAAACTCGTCCTCTGCGTTGAACCATGCGTATCTCACCTCACCCGTGGGGATGTGCGGACGAATATGGTCTGATCTTATTCTTGGCGATGGAATGAAGTGTGGTGAAAATCAAAACTCCACCAAAGCCCATAACAAAAGGGGCTTCCCACAGTTATCAGGATACTGTGGGACAGCCCCTCCATCGCATGCGTTTGCTCGCATTCGGTCGCTATTCGTTGTCCGGTTCGGTGGCACCTACCTGATGTTTTGCCATCACGTCTGTATACGTTCCTGGGAGTGCTGGTTTTTCGATGAACGACGTACCCTGTGCCAGCTTTGCATACAGCCCTCGTGCATCCCTGGCTACGATGACCGCGTTGTTGCGGATTGCAAAAGGCACATCCGTGCACAAGCCGCATGTCTCCGTGCATTCCTCTACCGTCATTTCAAATTCAGGATGAGCGGATGACAATAGATCATAAACGGCTTGTGAATGATGTTCGAGATTCTTTTTGCACCATTTTACGTTAACCGTTGGCGTCATTCGGAGCAACTCCTTTATGAACGAGCTGTCTCCATCATAACGCAATCTATTCGCCTCTGTAAGAGGGTGCTGAAAAAAGCATCAGCTTACAGTCGAAGCGTGGTACCGCACGCCGTAGTTTCCCCGACGGGTGCGGTAAACCTGCACCTTCATGCCAGGTTCAGCAGTCCCCCGTAGCAGGCAATTATCTCGTATGCACATCGCGACGTAAGATGCGACCGATTTCGAGTCATAAAGGCGTGCTTCATATACCCATGACACAGTGAATGCCCTCCTTTGCAGGTATGGTACCCTGCCGGAGGCATGCTCATGCCTTCCCTCCGGAAATCCCGGCACGTAGCCCTTAAGAGGTTGTCCGAAAAGGACACGCCTTTAAACGACCATCTCAACGTAGTAGCCTGCGTGCTTTTTGACGTGAAAGACGCCGGTATCAAGCAATACGTACTGTGCCTTGGCACCGCGAACGGTTCCATTGAATTCAGGTGTCTTGTCCAGCGTCAAGGACGTGAGATTCGGTTCAAAGTCAGCTGCGATTGGATAGTGAAAGTGGTGTTGACCATCCGGTTCCGGCAGCAGGAACTGGTGCCACTCAGATGGTAGCCGGCTGATCACCTCTGAACGCACGGCGAGCAGGTCGACGTTGTCAATGTCTCCCTTCAGCATCCGGCGCCAATTGGTCTTGTCTGGCAGATGTTTGGCGATCTCCATTTCCAGTTCGCCAGCCTGTTTTCTCGTTGGCAGTTCTGCGAGGAGGATGGATGAAACCGCGCCTTGATCAACCCAGCGTGTCAGTTGTCGGCCTTTTCGTGTCAATCCAACTTTGACGCCGCTGCTCAACGCCAGGTACACGTAATGTGGAATCATGCAATGCACCTTCGCAAACGATTCATCTCTGCAGGTCCCAAGGTGGAAATGACATTCGTGCGGTTTCACGATACATAAGTCGCACTCCGCGAGTGTACGTACGCACGGAAAACAATAACCGTTCTGAAACAACTTGTTGACTTTCCGCCCACAGGCGATGCACGCTTTCTGGCCATTGTGGCGAATGGTCACGGCTTGATTCAATAGCTGCCGCAGTGGAATCTCGTCCGAATCGGTTGCAAGTACGTATTCCACTTCGGCATCAATCGAATGACGTAGCGGCCGCAAATACCCGCTGATATGCGCCATCTTCATCCCCTTCTTTCGTGTTTTTCAATGGTTATCGCTCAAGCAAGTGTGAAAAGGAGCATGTTTGAAAGCAAGTCAGACCATATTAGGCTGTAGTAGTTAGGAGGAATCCTGATGGTGATCTATACCGCAGCCGCGCTGCTCCCCGCATTTCTATTGATGACATGGCTGTATACGCGTGATCGGATGCATCCTGAACCAAAGCGCAGGGTGTATCGATTGTATTTGCTCGGCGCCGGCATTGTACTGCCTGCCGGTTTGATTGAACGCCAACTGTTGCAGACGTCCATCGATCGCAGTGCAACTGGTCTTCTCGCCACGCTGATCACCGCCTTTTTCGTCGCCGGCATGGTAGAAGAGTTTCTGAAAGCAGCGATTGTCGAGCGGGCCGCCTTTCAAAGAGGCTGGATGACCCATCCGATGGACTGCATTATCTACAGCGGTGCCACCGCGCTTGGCTTTGCTTCGGTTGAGAATATCCTTTACGTCACGTCTGGGGGCCTCGGAACTGCACTTGTCCGATCCGTTACGGCCGTTCCGGCGCACATGATGTTCGGGATCATTATGGGAACTGCATTTGCCGATGCCAAATGGCTAGGGCGCAGTCGTGCGCGCGCCTATTTTCTGCCTGCCGTGGCACACGGAACGTACGACGCGTTCGCGCTCAGCGGGAGCACCACATCGGATGTATTTTTGGCCTTGTATCTCATCACGCTCATGGTCATCAGTATCCGTTTGATCGATCGCGTACGGAATCGCGATCGACGCGTCTCTATGGCCTGAGTTAACGCGTGACCTGATTCAGCGCGTGTCAAATCCGTCGGAACCAAAAGGCTGCGGGCCGTCGGGTATGTTGGAAAAGACGAACAGCCAGCCGTTGTCGGCCCTGTAAATGTACATTTCGGTCGATTCATCGACCATCAGCATGTGAAACAAGTTCATGTCGGTTCGAAAATAAGGGCTCAAATGTTCGTCATGCAGGCGTAAATTGAGCACTTGCGCACGTTCTTCCCGTGGCACATAGACCCCTTGACCGGCTGTCACGTCTTCCCATTCATGCTCTGTCGACTCTAGCGGTACTTTTGACTGTCTGGTTTTTGACCGTATATGTTCGTAGACGCTGCGGGCAGCTTTGTACTTCCGGCTTTGTTCCAGGACCAGCCCGTGCCCAGTCATGCAATTTCCTCCCTGCTTAACTTCCGACATTTGCGAGCCCGCTTTCGAAATGGTGGCCGATCGAATACTTCGCGGCAACTGCCCATGCCTTGTCCAGACTCGTTGATGTAGCCCTATCATAACCGATTCCTTTCATCTGCGGCAAAGGATAATGGATTGCAGGCGATTGGAATACCATGGTATCATGGCCGTGAGGCTTGGCATAGGGAGGGATCTCGTATGTTTAAGTACTACTCGGGAATTGCCATTATGTGCATTATTTTTGCGGTTTTGGCACTCTTCTTTTCCGCCAACGCAGCCACGCTGGCCTCGATTTTTTTCGGCATGGCCGGCGCGTTTGTAGCGATTGCGTTTGTCACCGCAGATTCTCGTTGGTAACGCCTGGTTTTACATACGTCTTAAAGGCTGTGCGGTATGCACAGCCTTTTATTTTAGGAGTCGCGGCAAGATGTATTCGGCCGATTCATTGATCCGAATGATCGTACCGCCTGTATCATTCATCATCTGCGGCACGAGTGTCTCTGGAAACATTTCCAGAGACGTGCCGATGATAAACAACACTTCTGCTCTGCCAATCCAGTCGACCGCACGGCTCCAGTGCCTGACTTCCTCCCCTTCCAGCGTGATCCCAGGGTACAGCATTGCACCACAGCGGGGACAGTGTGGTACTGGTTCCGCCCACACGATGCTCGCTTGATAAATGTCATCACACGCCGCGCATATCAACTCCCTCAAGTTTCCATGCAATTCAAGCAGCCGCTCCGAACCGGCATCGCGGTGTAATCCATCGATGTTTTGCGTGATCACCCATACGTCTTTTTCAGCGAGCGCATGATGTGCCGCGTTCGGCTTGGCGGCACGCCACCTATGAAGGATATGCCGATAGGCGTTGTAAAACCGTTCAGGCGTATGATCAATACAGTCCGGACGAAAGAATTCACGCAGCGGGATCCCTTCTATCTTGTCGGTGACGAGTGGCAGACCGCTGGCACAACTGATGCCAGCGCCAGTCAGTGCAACCAAAAATCGCGCCCGTTGTACGGCGTCGTTCACCACCGCCACCACATCGTCCACGTTGTCCATGCCAATGGTTCAATCACTCATTTGTTTAATTATCCCTTTCAAAACTTAAATGGAATTTCATTTATGATATTTACTTTTCGGCAACCAAACACTATTGTGTAATTATGTTAGAAAATATTGCATAAGGAGGAAGTAACGTGAATGCTAATTTTGGTACCAGAGTTCGCAGCCTAAGACTGCAGAAAAGGTGGTCGCAACAGGAATTGTCGCTGCGCTCAGGGATTTCTACGCCGCACATCTCATCCATTGAACGCGGCAAACGGTTCCCGTCACTGGAATACGCGATGCGTCTGGCGGATGCGCTTGGTATCGCCCTGCACGCGCTATGTGACGAACGTTCCGATTTTAAGGCGCCCAAGATGCGCGAATCACCGGATGAACTGCCCATGTATCTGCAGAACTTTGTACTGAACGAAGCTTCTGAACCGTATTTGGCCGTGGCTCAGCAGATGAGCACACTGCCAGATGAAGATTCACGGTTTTTGACGTTGATGGTTCAATTGCTTGTACAGCAACGCCGTATGACTGCAGTCTCCTCGTAATTCCCTCCCGGGGCTCTGGCATTTCTATCTTGTCTAAGTCACAGATCGCTTATACATTTAAGGGCGGTTCCCTGTGATGAAGGAACCGCCCGTGCGATTTACCAAAGCGCTTTAATGCCGAACTTTCCATCTTCGGTTTCATAAATCCCCACGTATTTGGGCGTCTTACGATAAAGCCAGCCTTCTGCATCCAAGAATCGTTCCATTAGACAGGTGGCCTGAAAACGCGTATCCACCAGCCTCATAAAATAGACCCAACCCAACGTGCAGTCCCTCCGTATACCGTTTCAGACACGTACGAATATGCTACCTGGCAGCTAGCGTCCGGGGCAAAAGCACCCGGAATGTTGTCCCAACTGACAGTTGGCTCTCTACAAGTATATCCCCACCGTGCTCAAGTACAATATGACGCGTGATTGCCAGACCCAGTCCGGTACCTGAGCGCCCGCGTGTACGAGCTTTGTCTGCCTTGTAGAATCGCTCCCAAATATACGGCAGATCCTCTGGCGGTATGCCACTGCCCGTGTCGGATACTTGTACCTCGACATGGTCGCTCCCTGGCTGCAGTCGCAGTGCGACTGTACCTCCTTCACCGGTGTGGCGGATGGCATTGTCAATGAGGTTGGTGAACACCTGCTCAAGCCGATCCGAATCACCGACGATTTCCAGTCTCTCCACCGGCACTTCGGCGCTAAGCCCGACGGACTGTTCGGATGCCAGCGTACTGAACTTACGCACCACTCTGCGTAACAGCTCAGATAAATCAAATGGTGCGGGTGTCAGCGGAAAATAGCCAGATTCAAGTTGCGCCAAGTTCAACAGGTCATTGACGAGGCGCTTCATACGAAGTGTTTCGTCATGAATGATTTCGGCCAACTCTTGACGGACAGCGGGATCGTCGCCAAACTCATCCATCAGCGCCTCGGTATATCCCTGCATCATGCTGAGCGGGGTCCGCAGCTCGTGAGATACATTCGCAATGAAGTCCTTACGCAGTCGGTCTAGTCTGCGCTCCTCGGTGACATTGCGCTGGACAGAGACGATGCCGCGCAATGTTGTCCCGTTGGATTCGTACAGTGGTGTCATCGTAACTGAAATTTCTCGGCCGTTCCACTGCAGCTCACGGGTCGTCGCTGTTTCCGTTTTGATTACGGAAGTCATGAGATCCGCAAGATCCTGCGGCAGCTGCTTCAATTCAGAACTGCCTGTTTCCGAATATAACAGCGGGAGCAAGAGCCGCTCTGCTGGCGGGTTCAGTAACGTGATGCGCCCTGTTAAGTCGGCGGCTACCACACCGTCGCTCAGCGACGACAGAATGCTGGACAGCTGCTCTTTTTCCAGCTGCAGCGCCACAATGGTTCGGTCGAGTTCCGCAGCAACTGAATTGAATGTATGACCCAGTTTTCCAACTTCGTCCGAAGTGCTGACTCGGACGCGCGCTTTAAAATCGCCACGGGCCATCCGTGCCGCAGCTTCATTCATCTCAATCAGTGGACGGGAGATGTTCTGTGACAGAACGAACGCCAAACCCGTTGTGAGCAGGATGCCAAGGGCGACAGAGAAAATAATCAGGTTGCGCATGAGAGCAATCGGCGCATCCAGCGCGCTTGTTTGCTGCGAAACCCCGATCATCCCAGGCACCACTCAGCCCGGTGGAAACCTTCAAATAAACCGTTACGGACGTATTGTCCGGCGTGATCGACCCAATGGATGCCCTGATTGTAACTGGCTGACCACTATCAAACTGCTGCCGCTGTGCAAACGTGAAATGCCGGTACACATTGTCGAGCATGTGATTGGTCGCCAGGTTTGCTGCCGCGACGACCTGTGTATTGGGACTTTGAACCTCTGCGAGTTTGCGGGCAGCTTGAAAGGCGAAGACGGGAGACTCGCCTTCGCCTCGAACTTCACTGACTGTCATTTGGACACTTTTGGCCAAGCTGACGAGTTGCTGGGATTGTTGCTGATACAGGTAGTTGTCGAAAAACTGCTGCAGTAAAATGGAAAGCAGCGCCAGCACAACAACCACCATACAGACAATCGTCAGCCACAGCTTGGCCACAATGCTGTTGCGAATCATGAACTGACCTCGAACTTATACCCGACGCCCCAGACTGTCACAATATAGCTGCTCACGCGCTCCGAGACCTGACCTAATTTTTCGCGCAGCCGTTTTACGTGCGTATCTACTGTCCGCTGATCGCCATAAAACTGATAGTTCCAAACTTCGCGAAGCAGTTCCTCCCGCGTGAATACCTTATCTGGACGTCCAGCCATGTACACCAGGAGATCAAACTCCTTTGGCGTCAAGCTGATTTCCGTACCTGCAACTTCGACTCTGCGCGCTTCAATTTGGATCAGCAGCTCGGGGAAGCGCAGCGTTTGATTCAAGTCGGGCGCTGCATCAGGTTCGCCCGCCCGCTTCAGCAGTGCCTTCACCCGCATAACCAGTTCGCGCGGGCTGAACGGTTTCACCACATAATCGTCTGCGCCGAGCTCAAAGCCATGAATGCGGTTCACTTCGTCGCCGGCTGCCGTCAACATGATGATGGGTGTTTGTCCACGTTGTCTGATCTCTGCACAGACATCGCGACCATCCATCTTTGGAAGCATCAAGTCGAGAATAATCAGGGAATATACGCCGGGCTGGGCCATATTCGAGCGCTTGTTCCCCATCTTCCGCCTCGTCGACGTGAAAGGAACTTCGCTCCAGATACATTCTAACCAGCCTGCGAATTCGCTCTTCGTCATCTACAACCAAAATCCGTGGCACCTGTTCCAAACAGATCGCCTCCCAGCCCTATTGCTGTCTACCATTATGACGATGAGTCTAGCAGCAATCAACTGCTAGACTCCAGGCTGGTTGTCAATCCTTTAGCCGTGGTGCGGCCAAATGCGATTAATCATACTCTGGAACCGATCCCAGGTGCCCGTCACAGGCTGCCCTCTGTTCACTTCGCCAGCAAATGTCTGCAGTTGGTGAACAGCACCGGGATCGGCACTGACATACACGTCTGTAACCGAGCGATCGGTTTGTTTCGTGACCCTGATGACCTCATGCTTGATTCGCGTCTGATCCGCGTCGGACACATTTCGATCTAATCCAACGCCGACGTAAGCTGTACGGTTCGCCAACAGCACAGTCGCGCCGTTAACACCTGGAATGGCGTCAATCCGCTTCGCCACTTTGGTTTCCACCTGAACATGGCGATCCACCGGACGCGTGCCTTGCTGAACCGCATTGCCTACTTCGATTGGTCGCTTGCTGAACGTCGCTGGCAGCATTATTGGCCGGACCACAGGCGACTGCAGCCAAACCTGTCAGACCAATTGCCAGTGCCGAAAACAACTTGGCTTTAACCATCGAAACTCCCCCTTTGCAGTTAATATCTGCGAAAGGGAATCCGTCATACATTTCTCAGACTAGCGAAATCGTTTTGTTCCTGGCCCTTGCTGCGGGCTGGGCCCCGACTTAGCCTGCAGGCTTCAGGCCGACACTGGCATACAGTTCGTTGTTCTCGACTTGTCGAGTTCGCGCCAGTGCCCTGGACCGACCCGCTTTAACGTGAGTGGACCGAATTTTACTCGTTTCAAGCGCTTGACTGGGTATCCGACGGCTTCCATCATCCGCGGATCTGACGGTTCCGTCCTTCGTGAATCGTCAGCTCCAGTACGGACTCCTGCGGGTGATGTCGAAGCACCTGAACTTTGGCTGGACTGGTTTTGCCGTCCTCCAGTTCAATTCCTTCCTGCAAGTTGCTTCAGAACGTCTTTCTCTGGCATGCCGACGACGGTTACGCGGTATACCTTGTCGAGTTCATGCGATGGGTGCATGAGCCGGTGTGCCAGTTCACCGTCGTTCGTCAGCAGCAGCAGCCCGCTTGTGTCGTAATCCAGACGTCCAACCGGAAATACACGCGCAAATTTCTCCGGCAAATAATCCATGACCGTCTTGCGGCCTTCTGGATCGCTTACCGAAGTGATACATGCCGTCGGTTTATGCATGAGGATTACAGTCTTATTTGTCACGATCTCGATTGGCTTGCCGTCTACGGTGATCCGTTGCTGTTCTGGATCGACTTTCGTTCCAAGTTCTGGTCACGACCTCCATTCACAGTAACCCGGCCAGCGCAATCAGCTCTTCACACTTGCGTCGCGATGCGATACCGGCGTTCGCCAGTACTTTTTGCAATCGTTCCATCTGCTCGACCCCTTGTCAACCTATCGACATTATAGAGGTTGTCCAAAACGGGTCAAGAAGTGCCTTGTTTGGCTTGACAGAACTGAGGTCCTTATGCATGTGGGGCGAACAACAGTAGTGACTGCGAAGACACTGGCGAGTACGCTGACGAGGTCGGCAAGCAGGCCGACTTTCAGCGCGTAGCGATAGTTCCGAATACCGATGCTGCCGAAATAGACGGTGACGATGTACAAGGTCGTATCCGAACTGGCCTGCATGGTGGAAGCCAGTTGTCCAAGCCAGGAGTCTGGTCCATGATGATTGAAAATGTCTGTCATCAACGCCAGCGAAGCAGATGAACTGATGGGTCGCAGCAATCCGATGGGTGCCACTTCAGGTGGAATGTGAAGCCAATGAAACAGTGGCGTAAGCACGGTGAATGAGCGCATTCATCGCGCCAGAGGCACGAAATACGTAGACCGCAACCATCATCGCGATGAGGTGCGGAATGCAGTCGAATCGCCGTCCCAAAACCATTTTTGGCACCATCGATAAACGTGTTGTAGACAGGTACTTTGCGGAAATACCCGTTGACGAGAATGATCGCGATCAGCGTCGGCAGTGTCCACGCCGAAATCGCTTCAATCATCTCTTGCATCAGGCTCGTCCTCCTTCGACTGAACGCTCGGAAGAGGCGATCAAGAATGATGGCGGCAATGGTTCCAATTGCAGTCGCCAAAATGGTCGTGCCCACGATAGAGGTTGGATTGTGTGAATGGAACTGCATTCGAAAGGCAATGACAGTGGTTGGAATCAGCGTGATGCCAGCTGTGTTAATTGCAAGCAGTGTACACATTGCGTCACTGGCCGTTTCCTTGTCTGGATTGAGTGTCTGCAATTCCCGCATGGCTTTGATTCCAAGCGGTGTCGCCGCGTTGCCGATACCGAGGATATTTGCGCTCATGTTGGCAAGAATATGCACCCATGGCAGGGTGATCCGCCGGAACAGATGGATAGAGAAAACGAGCGATTGGCCGTACGCCCGTGGATAAGACCTGAATCAGACCGCCCTGCTCGGCAATTTTCATCAAACCAAACCAAAGTGCGATGATGCTGACCATGCCAATGGACAACGAGACGCCTTTTTCCGCTCCGTCAAGTACTGCACTCGCGACAGCGTCCACACGTCCCGTGAAAATCGCGGTGATGAATCCAATGAGGAATAAGGGACAGCCAGATGAGGTCGATCACGGCGGCACCTCCAGAGTGTCTCGTCACCCTATGGATATGCCTGCATCTCCACACAATTAGGACAAGCAACCGGCGTGTAAGCGCCGGTATCTGGATGTATCGTGAACCTTTATTGTGTCGGCGTGCTGCGGAGCAGCTTGAGTGCGGAGTCGAAGGTCCTTTCTTTTTGAACAAGGACTGGATCTTTCTCCATGACGGACAGGTGCCATGTCGATCAACCGATCGTACAACTGGTTTTGATTATCGGTAGACAACAATCGAACATTGTCGCCGTGAACAATCAAAAACCCGATCGGTTGAATGGATACACCGCCACCAGAACCGCCGCCAAATGGGTGCATCCCTTGACCAGAAGATGACTGTGCAGCCATCCGACATTTCAAATTCGCTGCCACCGGCAGCAAATCCGAAGCCCACTCTTGATACGGGTAGAATCACCGTACCATCCGGCGCCTCAATTGGATCGCCGATGATGGTGTTCACGTCGACCATTTCACGAATGTTACTCATCGCGGTCTGCATGAGACCTGAAATCGGATGTTCCACGACGACGCCTCCCAACAGTTTTTATCCAAATTCGATATGCTCGCCACCCTGCGGAAATAGCGTGTCCAAGCCTAAAAGTGAATATGCAGGACTGCTTTAGGCGGAAGGTTCGTCCTTCAAATAGCGGTTCAATTTGGATTTCTGGCGCTTGCTCGATCACGCACAGTGAAGAAGCGAACCCTGTTGCCGTTGCTACGCCTGCCCACGCGGCACCGTACAGCATGCCCGTTAGCGGGCGGATCGCCCGTGCCAAACCGGAGTCTCATTGAAACACCCGAATATGCAGATGACTGCAGAATCTCCGAAATACTGGCAATAGCTGGGATAACATGCGTAACCAAGTTGGCAAGTCTTTGATTAGAGAGACGAGCTCAACCAGCGTGAATACACGCTTCTGAGTTATTGCTGCTTGTTTCCATTCACCTGAGCGTGTAACGACGGCCCTTCGTCTGTCATCATCGGCTGTACATTCGACACCTGACGTTCGATGTGAACGATGACCAAACAACCAGCGTATAGAAACGCTGCCTTCAAACCTCGACGTTCCATTCTCAAATTCAATGTGTACGGTCAGCGGCAGGAACAAGGCAACGACGAGGATACCAACCAGACACAGCACGATTACAGCTACCCATAACATAAAAAACCGTCCCTTTCAGTCACTGGAACGGTTTTATCTTCACCTATGCGACCTGCAGCTATGCGTCAGTCACGCGGCAGCGCCGGGGTCATTTCAAACAAAGACAGATCTTTTGGGAGTTCCTCATCAGATGGCAGCGGTGGCAGATCGGATAAACTGCGCAGCCCAAACGTCTGCAGAAACAGCTCCGTTGTACCATATAAGATTGGTCTGCCTGGTGCATCCTGGCGGCCAACCTCCGTGATCAGCTGACGGTGCGTCAGATTGGCAATCACGCGATCGGACTGAACACCCCGCGTTCGCTCAATATCCATCCTCGATACTGGTTGCCGGTAAGCAACAATCGACAGGACTTCAAGCGCTGCCGTGCTCAAATGGGTGGCTGCTGGTGCCGTGGCAAGACGACGGATATATTCGACGTATTCTGGCCGTGTGACTAACTGCCACGTGCCCGCCAATTCCACCAGCGCAATACCTGCACCGCGTTCGTCATACAGGGTCGCGAGTTCCTGACAGAGCGCCTTGTCTCTTCAACCGACAACTGCAGCGTGTCGGATAACTCCAGTGTGCTCAGTCCCTCCGAGCCCGCTGCGAACAGCAGCGCCTCAAGAGGCGCTGTCATGGAAACCAGCATCGCGCACCGCCTCCGGTGTAGAGATCAGAATGTCATCGAACGGCAATCGCTGTATGCAGACTGCCAGTCCATCCTTGACGAGTTCCAGTAGCGCAAGGAATCCAGACACGAGCTCACCGCGCGTCGTTGCTCCCTGCATCAATTCCACGAACGTACAACGTCCGAAACGCTGTAATCGTGACTTGCATCAGTTCCATCATGTCTTCAACACTAATCACATGACCACGAATCTCCGCCACATGTTGCTTTTCAGGCACACGCTTGATCAGCTTTCGAAACGCATCCACCAAGTCCCAAATCGAAACACCTTCTACACGTGGCGGATCGGTCGGTGCATACGGCCGCAAATCCATGGGCTCGCGCGAGTATACCTGACTCTGCAGAGCGCCCATTTCCTTCAGTTGGCCAGCAGCGAACTTGCAGCGCTGATATTCAAGTAGTTGAGCCACCAACTGCTCCCGTGGATCTTCCGCTTCGGCTTCGTCCTGCGTCACCGGCGGCTTCGGTAGAAGCATCCGGCTCTTAATCGCAAGCAGCGTTGCTGCCATGACAATGAATTCGCTGGTCACTTCAAGCGACAGTTCTTCCATCGCGTGCAGATACTTCATGTATTGTTCCGTCACCAGCGCAATCGGGATATCGTGAATATCCAATTCCTGCTTTTGAATGAGATGAAGCAGCAAGTCCAGCGGACCGGAGAACTTGTCTAATACAATCTCGTAGACGTTATCCATCATCGGCCTCCTACAAGACAGAAAATCCGAACAAGCTGCCAAACAGCTTCAATGTATCGTTGAACAGTGGATACAGCAGATGATTGCGCAACGGCTGGATGATCACCAGCAGCAACAAAATAAACGGTCCATATAGTTCGAGCCTGCTGTACTTGACAGCAGCACGGTATGGCAAGAGACCGCCTACAATACGCGATCCATCGAGTGGTGGAATGGGAATCAAGTTAAAAACAAACAGATACACATTAATTTGAATGAACCAAACTAATAACGTATACCAAAACTTGGGAAATCCTGCAGAGAATGGATCCGCTGGGTTCAACAGCTTCCATATGAGAACGGCAATGAGTGCGATAGCCAAATTCATGAGCGGTCCGGCAGTCGCCGTGAGAACAATCCCGCGGCGGGGATGTTTGAAATTCGAAGCGGTAACCGGGATTGGTTTCGCCCAGCCGATTGGACCGAACAACATCATCAGCAGTCCAATCGGGTCGAGATGGACGATTGGGTTCAACGTTAAACGCCCACTCAACCGCGCCGTTTTGTCACCAAGCCAGTCCGCAGTTCGGGCATGGGCATATTCATGCAAGACCAAACTGATAGGTAGCGTTATGACGTAAAAGATGAAGTATGGACCAAACATGCCAAACAAGGCAAAACCCCTCAATGTTCAAAATTACTCACAGTATAGCACATGATTCTTCCCTATAGCGGCTGAAATTGCTTCAAGCGCCTGGGCCATGAAATCTTTTCCACCCTTTTGAGCCAATCGCAGCGCCCAATAGCCTCAAGCAGAACATTTTCGAAATCTGGCCGTTCGGTAAAGAACACCAGTACGTTCTGCTCCGTGCCAGGCGTGCCTACCGGCAGCATGGATACCGACTGAAAGACAGATTGTGCGGCCGTCAAAAACACGTTCATTTGGCCGCGAAGCGGTGTCCGAAAGATGAGATTGGCTGCTACGACCCCATTGGACTTTAGCGCTGTGTGCAACCACCCAGGGACAGATGATTCCAGTACAGGTGAATAGATTTCGATTGCTCAAATATGCATCGAGGAATATGCAGTCAAACGTGTTTGGCACTCGCTGTATGAATTCAAGCCCATCTCCCACCCAATAGGTAGCCTCGTGGTGGTTCGGTGCTTCAAATTGCGCAATGGCGACATCGAGCACACGTTCGTCCAGTTCAACGCCAAACAGCTCTGCATCTGGATGCAGAGCTTGGATCGCCCGTAAAGATGTTCCAGTTCCAACACCAAATGATAAAAACGCGCCCTGTTCCGGCAGTAGTACAGGCGCGACTGCGGCGAATGCCCGCTGATAAGGAAATACCGGGATCTCCTTGCGCCGCAGCCGCAGTGCACCCTGCCAACCGCCGCCATCGCCAAAGCGCAAATACCGAATTCCGCGCTGTTCAATCACCTGTATATCGTGAACGACGCCTTGCTGTCGCAATATCTGTTTCACGGCGCAGTCCACCTCTACCCAACAGACTCAGTAAAGGTAGTATACAAGACAGGCAAGTCGTTGGGAAAGCTTAGCCCATCATGATACCGGGATTCATTCCGGGATTCCCGACGGCTTTGCCAGAATTCGGTGTGAAGCGCTGCCAGAATCTTGATAGATTCGGCCACATCGGACGAACGACACCGATAAATGTTTGGAACATGCCGAAGTAACGAAACAACCGCGGCAGGAACATGAGCATATTAATCATCGCGTTCACCCCTCCAATCGCTGCTGTAGCGTATGCACGCGAAACGCAGAAGGAATGGGCTGCCGAGATTGGGATCAATGAACCTTGGCCTGATTATCCTTTGGGTTTTGCGACCACAGCCGCGATAAAGGCAAATACAATCGCCGCCGAAATGCCGCCGCTGGTCACCTCAAAGATGCCCGTAATGATGCCAATCCAGCCATGTGCCTGCGCCTCAGCAAGTGCACCGTGGACGAGTGCGTTGCCAAAACTGGTGATCGGTACCGTTGCACCGGCACCAGCAAACGTAATTAAAGGATCGTACAGGCCTAGCCCATCAAGGATTGCGCCGCTCACGACAAGAATGACCATGACATGGCCTGGTGTCAGTTTGAGCGTATCCATCAAGACTTGTCCGATCGCGCAAATGAGTCCGCCGACGATAAATGCCCATAGAAAAATCATGCGCCTGCCTCCCTTCTCTCCAATACAATCGCGTGAGAGATACAGGGATCGTGTCCCCTTGCTGGGTCGTCACAGGTGACAAGAGTGCGCCGGTTGCGGCGATGAGTACGCGTTTCCAGTGTCCGTTGTGCAGTTGACGCATAAGGTGCCCAAACGTAACCAACGTGCAGCACGCTCCACCGCTGCCGCCTGAAAGGACTTCAGGCTGATCAGGATTGAAAATCAATATGCCGCAATCGGTAAACTGTTCACCCGTGTCGAATTGCCGCTTAGCCAAGAGTTCCATCAAGATGCTGTGACCAACACGTCCCAAGTCGCCGGTTGCAATGCAGTCGTAATCAGCCGGTGTACGACCGGTATCCGAAAAATGGGCCACTAACGTTGATTCGGCAGCGGGCGCCATCGCTGCGCCCATGTCCCACGGACTTTTGACCCCAAGATCGATTACACGCCCAATCGTTGCAGCGCTGATACAGATGTCTCCACCATTTTTCGCCAGCACGCAGACACCGGCACCTGTAACTGTACGCTGGGCTGACGGCGGCTTTTGAACGCCATATTCGGTTGGATACCGAAACTGCCGTTCCGCCGTGCTGTTGTGGCTCGATGTCCCAATCAATGCGCGCGAGGCATAGCCCCCGTCCAGCGCCATGCCAGCGACGGCAAACGCTTCTGTGATAGAAGCACAGGCGCTGAACAGACCGAGCGCTGGAATCGAATAGGAGCGGAGTCCGAAGTAGAACGACGACAGTTGGGCGTTCAGGTCGCCACCCACCATTAAATCAATGTCAGTGGGCTGGAGGCTCGCTTTGTTCAGAGCAATGCGCGCGGCCTCGCCCAACATTTTCTGTTCCGCATGCTCCCATGTCGACATTTCCAACCGATCATCCGTCAACCGCAGATCAAACGTGTTTCCCAGCGGCCCTGTGATTCGACCGTTCCGGCGACCGTACCAGTCGCGAGCACGCCCGGCCGCGACTCAAACAACCATGTCTGGCCACGATGCTTTGCCATTCCGGGTCCCCTTCCTACAGATGAACAATCAGATAGCGTATCAGAGCGACAAAGAAGGCGCTGACTACACCATATACAACCACTGGCCCTGCTAATTTGAACATATTACCGCCGACACCGAGTACCAGGCCCTCTGCCCGACTCTCCATTGCCGCTGCTGCCATTGTGTTGGCAAACCCTGTCACTGGAACTGCTGAACCTGCACCCGCCCAGGCACCAAACTTGTCGTAGACCCCGAGTGCGGTAAAAAGAATGGAGAGGATAATCAATACTGCCGTTGTCGGGTTTCCCGCATCTTTTACCGAAAATCCGCCCCAGTGCACAAAAGCTGTCTGAATTACCTGACCCAACTCGCAAACACAGCCTCCGACGAAAAAAGCCCGAATTGTATTTTTGAAAATTGGGCGCGAAGGCGTATGCTGCTTGACAACCTGTTGATACGCTTGCTGTTTTGCTGTGG
Organism: uncultured Alicyclobacillaceae bacterium; assembly: GCA_963758235.1. Taxonomy (GTDB): domain Bacteria; phylum Bacillota; class Bacilli; order Alicyclobacillales; family Alicyclobacillaceae; genus CAVWUS01. The sequence continues at coordinate 25,794 of CAVWUS010000014.1, forward strand.
TGCCAGCCACGCTGTTCCACTCCCTTTCACCTGTAACGCTGCTAGTGTATCCCGCTGGCACGTCATCTAGTCAGTCCTGACAAGAACAGGAAACCGGCCAAAGGCGCCAAACGGGACGCCTTCGAGCCCTGTCATTGCAGCTGTATGTTTTGTCTCGCATATTGGCCTACTCAAACTGCTGTCGTATCTGATCTAGAATCCGTTTTTCCAGACGTGATACCTGTACCTGCGAAATACCGAGGACGCGAGCGACGTCAGATTGCGTCTTGTCCTTAAAGAACCGCAGGTAGACGATCAATCGTTCACGTTCTGGCAATCGATTGATGATTTCGTGCAGTGCAATCTTGTCGAACCAGCCGCCATTTCCATCATCCGCAATCTGATCCATCAGATAGATCGGATCGCCATCATTTTCAAACACGGTTTCATGTATGGAAGCTGGCTGGCGCAGCGCTTCCTGAGCGAACACCACTTCAGACGGCTCAATGCCAAGTTCTGCTGCAATCTCTGAAATCTGCGGCTGCCGCCCCAGCTTCTTAGCCAATTCATCGCGTACATGGCGTATTTTTCTTGCTGATTCCTTAAGACCGCGGCTGACTTTGACCGTACTGTCGTCACGCAGGAAACGCTGAATTTCACCGATAATCATCGGCACCGCATAGGTGGAAAATTTGACGTCATAGCTTAAATCAAATTTATCGACTGCCTTCATTAAGCCGATACATCCGATTTGAAACAAATCATCTGCATCGTATCCGCGTCCCAGAAACCGCTGTACGACAGCCCATACCAAACGCTGATTGGAGACCACTAGTTCATCGCGTGCATTCGTATCGCCAGACTGACTGCTCGAGATCAGGCGTTTGGTCTCTTCGTCCGATATTTTTCGCGCCCGCTCTCTACCTTGTGCGTGCTCCATTCATGACGCTCCTTCATTGGCGCTCCGGCTTTGCGCCGATCTGCTTGCGCATGATGACGCGCGTGCCCTGCCCAAGGCTGGACTCGATGCTAAATTCATCCACAAAGTTCTCCATAATCGTTATACCCATTCCAGAGCGTTCCAATTCGGGACGCGACGTAAATAGCGGCTGCCGCGCCTCTTCAATGTCCTCGATACCTGCTCCCTGGTCTGAAATCACCACTTCAATCATGCCTTGGTAGATGCAGCAAGAGATTTCAATTTCCCCTTCTTCATCTCCATAGCCGTGGATGATGGCATTCGTGACCGCTTCAGAGACTGCTGTTTTCAGTTCAGTCAGTTGTTCCATGGTCGGATCCAACTGTGCTGCAAACGATGCAACGCAGACACGTGCCAGTGATTCATTTTCGGATCGGCTGGCAAAACGCATGGACATGTGATTATCGACCGCAACAGAAGTCTTTTCGTGTCCTGACATGGACAAAGCCTACCCCCTTGTGACGAATTCCAGTGCCGACGCTTCTGAATCGAACAAATGCAGGATCTTCAACAATCCAGATAACTCAAAAATGCGTTTCAAGGCCGGACTAACTTCACACAAGGCCATCTTACCACCTTGCTGCGATAAGGTGCGGTATCTGCCTAAAATCAGACCCAATGCGGAGCTATCCATGAAATCAATGTCTCGGAAAGACATCACCATGCCGCGATAATTGGTCTCAGCCAAGCGCCGTTCCAATTCATCGCGCATCGGCTCAACAGCATGGTGGTCCAGTTCACCACGTAAACGTGCAATCAAGATCCCGTCCAGTATCTGGGATTCAATCGGCATTGCCAGTCCTCCTCGTCATCGCCTTCGAGAACACTAATTTTAGGCCGTGGCTTGTTTCTCCTGCTACGCTGACAAAAGTAGTGTCAAAGCCATTTTCTTCGACAAGAACCGCGTCAATAAAGGGTATTTCATCTTGATTCAGTTGTGTGTACAATGGAGAAAAGTCGAAATGGTGGTTGATTCTGGGATGCCGACAATCGGTTCGAAATTGAGGACGCTGCGGAAGGCTCGACGCTTGACCCAGCAGGAGCTGGCTGAAGGCATCGCGTCGGCCAGTCTGATCAGCCAAATTGAGTCTGGTCGCGTCCCGCCTTCGCAGCATATCATTCAGTCGCTGTCACAGCGTCTGCAGGTCGACGTCGAATACTTTGCGGATGACATGGCTCGCAAGGAACAATCACAATTGTATCGCCGGGCGAAGTCATTGATTGGCCTGGATCGCTATCTGGAAGCGGCCGATATCTTGGCCGAGCTCGCGCAGTCCCCTCCGCCGCAGTTAAGCTTACGCTTATCTACAATGACCTGGCCCAGTGCTATTCACGCGCAGGCAGACTCGTCGAGGCAGCAGAGGTTTATGAAATTCTGGCCGATCTGACCATCGCCTCGGGCGATGCGTCGGCCACTGTTCACAGTCTGTTTCAGCTCGGCCACTTATGGCGGCA
>CAVWUS010000015.1:0-120107 GCA_963758235.1 uncultured Alicyclobacillaceae bacterium
GGCTTTTTCAGCTTCATTCTAGCGTAAAGTACCCATAAGTGCGTGTTCGAAAAGGGTCAAGGTAAGATGCCGTACGCTACAAGGAAGCGGACAAAAATGCGTACGGCGTCTGGTCATCGTCGGGACCGTTTAGGCCGGGCGATAGGCCCGGAGCATTTTTGTCGCTGACACAGTAACGTGCAGCAGAGTTCTTGACCCTTTTCGGACAACCTCTGTAAGTCGTTGTCCACGCCTAAAGTGCTACAATGAAGTGAAGTCCGAGAGAATCCCATGGGAGGCGGAACGGATGACAGAGGTTCAAACAACGAAACTGTGGATCAACGACCAATGGATTGACGCGGCGCGAACGGTACCGCTTGAGAATCCCCATACAGGTGAAAAAATCGTAGACATTGGCTATGCATCGGTCGCCCAGGCTGAGCGTGCCATTACGGCTGCCTACAGCGCGGGCCAAACATTTCGGAAGACGGCGGCGCACGAACGTGCTGATATTCTCTATCGTGCGGCAGCGCTGCTGACAGAGCGCAAAGAAGAAGCTGCCCGCATCATTGCGATTGAAGCCGCAAAGCCGATTCAAGCAGCACGTGGAGAAATCGCGCGCACCATTGCGACCTACCGCTTTGCGGCTGAAGCTGCCAAAGATATCCGGGGCGAAACCGTTCCAATGGATGCAGCCCCGCGCGGCGAAAACCACATTGCGTATGTCCAGTGGAAACCGCTCGGCGTTGTCACGGCCATTACGCCGTTTAATTTCCCCTTCAATCTGGTCGCACACAAAGTTGGCCCAGCGATTGCCGCAGGCAACACAATCGTGCTCAAGCCGGCTGAAAAGACACCCTTGTCCGCGCTGTTTATAGCCGATCTGTTCAAAGAATCCGGTCTTCCGGCCGGGGTGTTGAACATTATTCCCGGTGACGGCAAGGAACTGAGCGAAATTCTGACTACACATCCGCATGTAGCCTTTATCACCTTCACCGGAAGCCCGCGGGTGGGTCATCTCATTCGCCAGCAGGCCGGGTTCCGCAAAGTGACATTGGAGCTTGGCTCCAATTCTCCGCTCATCATCGACGAAGGCATGAGTGCGGCTGATCTCGATAAAATCACAAGCGAAACAGTAATCGGTGCCTTCTCCTACAATGGCCAAGTCTGTATTTCAATCCAGCGTGTATACGTGCACCGCTCGCTCTATGATTCGTTTGTCGACCAGCTCGTTGTGAAGGCAAAGCAGCTTAAAATTGGCGATCCACTCGCCGAAGACACCGACATCTCCGCCCTCATCAACCGGGACGCCGCGCTGCGGCTGAAAGGCTGGGTGGAAAACGCGATTGCCCGCGGAGCAAAGGTCCGCACCGGCGGCGAGTTTGAGGGCAGTATCATGCAACCTACGGTGCTCACTGATGTGCCGCTGGATGTCGAACTGAACTGCGAGGAGGCGTTCGGGCAGGTTGTCGTGATCCAGGCCTTCGATTCATTTAAAGAAGCTGTCGACTCCGCGAACCAATCCAAGTTTGGGCTCAATGCAGGCGTCTTTACGAAGTCGATTGAGCGCGCGATGTATGCAGTGGATACCATCGAGTCCGGCGGTGTGCTGATTAATGAAACGCCGACTTTCCGGGTCGACCATATGCCGTACGGCGGCGTCAAGGAGAGCGGTGTCGGTCGCGAAGGCGTACGCTATGCGATGTTCGACATGATGGAAGAGAAATTTGTCAGCATTCGTATGGGCGTATTCGGGATGTAGAGAGAGGATGGGGACTTCCGAAAAATCAGACTTGGCTACGCCAAATATAGTAAGGAAGTTTGATAAACTGTAAGTAGGTACCTAACAACCTTGGGGGTTCACCCTTGCCCGGCATTGGGAGGGGGTGAGGCCATGAGCGTCGCTAATGCGCTGTCGCTGATGTTTCAATTCGCATCGGTGATGATCGCTTTACTGTCGCTCGTTGTGGCGATGGTTCTTGCCATAAGACGCAAGTAACCGCCCCCATCGGTTAGCGCCAGCGGGGCGGCTACTTGCCTAACGACAAATGTCGGGCAGGACAACGCCCAAGGCGTCGGTACCCGGGAGTCGAGGCTGCAACCTCGGCTCTCTTTTCATGTTTAGTGTAGCACATAGGAAATATACGTCAAACGGGTAGAGACGGTGACCTTCGTTACCGCGCCGGGCCGTTGCTTCTGCTGCTCTCAAGTCTTAACGAACACCCGTCAGCCCCACTACCCAACCGCCCTCAAAGTCTTTGACCGAGCGTGATCTCGAACGATTCTACATCACTGCCTTTAAGATTGTAGATGACCGTTAAGTAGCCCGGGACGGTAACGGGCAGGCCAGACCGGCTTGATACGTGCTCATCCACGTTGATAAACGACGGCTGGTCATGGTCACCGTTTGCGCCAACCGCGCGTCTTTTGGCAGCATCGTGCGCGTAGTCTTCACTGCACTCGAAATCGGGACGGGTGTCTTTGGTTTCCAAGTCAGATCGGCAGCCCGGTTATTTTCAAACTGAACAAAGATGAGTTCCCCGCTGTAGTACGCGCTGCCGCTTCCGTTCTTGCCAATGGGCAAGACCACTTTGCTTGGTTTGCCCCACACGGTGTCCAAAAAAGCATCGGTATCGCCGAGACCAGCCGTCTGTGAGAGATGCGCTGGAATCACTGGCTTTGGCTTGGCCTTGTGTGATTGGTTCGGGGGCTCCCAAGGCATCGTGCCATGATACCGCACGTACTCGACTGTCGATGCATTGATGATGTGTCCCCCCATACAGCCAACGACAGCCGGATAAGTGAGGCAAAGCACCGCAAACAGCGGCCATTTGACAATGCGCATGAGGAGGGTCAGCTCCTCCACTCGATGTGTGCAGCGCAACCGCTATACCGTAGACGATCCGCCCCGTAGTCCGCGGGCAACCAGGTTCATGCCAATAACCGTCAGCCCAAGCGCGATCACAGGCGCGGCTAGATAGGCGGGATCGAATAGGAAATTCATGCTCAAAGCCGAATCGCCAATCATGCCAAACCAGGTAAAATGACGGCTGATAATGCCAACCGGCCACATCTGCTCGTCGAATTGTTTGAATGGCAGCTGACCGATGGTTATTTGTACATAGACATGCAATGCCGCCAGCTGTGTCATCAGCGACATTACGCGCACGAAGGTGCTGCAGGAAAACTCCAATAAGTAGCGGGCAAACCACGAGCGCAGATGGACAAACAGGATTTCGCGCCGCGTTCTACCTAAACTGTAGGCGCCCTCCGTAAAGGCAAATCGGAACCACGCCTGAATCGATTGGTAGATGGCGTAGCTGCTGCGCAGCGACTCAATCAGGACAAACCAGAGGATGTATTGAACGAGCTGCAGCCATTCGATATTAATCCGTTGATACAGTCGAGAAACATCAGGAACAGCGCTGGGAGCCGAACTGAGGGCGCGTGACAGGCTCTGCAGAGTCCTCACCAGCCAAGCCTTGTCACTCACCGATGTCACCACTGCCAGAGCGACGCCAGCCAACACAGCGAAGATGGTAATTAAGGCAGCCGGAAACAGCGTCCAGTAGACACCATAGAGCGTATCGGACAGGACATCTCGCCCCAACGTATCGGTGCCGAATGGATGTTTCGGACTCGGTGGCCATGGTTGGTACGGCGGCCAAATTGGTAGGCTGTGCCCATGTCTCGATAGCAGCATCAAGACAAGGCCAACCACGACGACGGCGCCCAAATGATAGGGATTTAACAGATCGCCTTGCTCCATGCTGATACCAACCGCCTGTGTGAACTGGAACAGCTGGCCTTTATATTCCATAAACAATTCTGTGAACAGGGAGGTAGATAGAATCATCGCAGCCACAAACGGAAGTTCGGCGAGCGCACTTGGTCCGAGATTCGGAAGCAGGTGCCGGTAAAACACTCGGCGGCTGGAAGCGCCTTTCGCAACGGCCGTTTGCACATACATGCTTCTTTGCTCATCCTAGCACGCGTTCGGGGTATAGGTAAGTAATGATTACGGGTAACTTAAGACCGCCAACAATTCAATTGGGAGGTCTTATCATGGATGTCAATCGCGCAAAAGAAATCGCATCGTCTCCCGTTATGGCGCATGTGTCACATAACGGAACACAAGTATATATCCAAGGCGTAGATGAAAAGTCACAAATGGCGCGTGTTTACCATTTGAAGAACCCAAACGAAAGACATGAAGTCCATGTAAGTGAGCTCGAAGAAAACTCGTTCCAATAAGTCAGTAGTACTTGTCGCGCTGACCACGCATGATCTCGAACGGTTTTCAGATCCAGCTGCGAACCACATGCACCACGGAGTCACCGCCATAGGTGATGATGAACGTCGACAGAATCATGCCAGCCATCACGCTGCAGAGCACCAGTCGACGGTTCCAAAGCATGATGTAACCAAGCCCGATGCATACGTATGCGCCGAGGATAGGCGATAGCGGCAGCAGAATCCAGATACCGAGTTTTTCGTACTTGCGCGTCCACTTGCTGGCGCTGTCCAATTTCCGCTTGAACCACGGCCAGTGCTGCAAAATTTCATCGAACATCAGCATCAGGAGTGGAATCGGAATCAAGTTGCCCAAAATGCTGATAATGGCGCCCGGGAGTGGATGAAATCGCAACGCCAGACTGGCAGCTGCAGCTGGTTGAGCTTCGAGGACAATGGACGTGCCAATCAACGACAACGTTGATATCAGTTTACCTTCGACGATGCCAACCAGGAGGGCTGCAAGCCCAAACAGGATGGCCAACAGTATTCCGTAGATGAAGCGGCGTAGAAAATTCACATGCTTCCTGCCTCTCAACCATTTTCACTGCCTCCGCAGTATAACCGCCACACGCGCCCGCCAGTCGCTGTTGGTGGTGCATGCATCCCAGTACAATAAAGGGTGCGATCCCAGAACGAGATCGCACCCTTTATTCAGCTATCCTACACCATCCCGTAATCAAGCACGTGGGCAAATACGCTTGCCATCGGTTGCCCGTACTTTCGAATTAAACGTTCCGTTTCCTTTTCATCACCCGGCAGCAGCACGACCGTCTCGTGCATCGCCGTGATCATCACGAATGTGACACCGTCTGAGGAGACATACCGCCCGAGAACCGGTCCGCCATTGGTCAACGAAAGATCGTTTGAGAAATCAGGGTATTCTTTCAATTCGCCCCAATCCCCTCGTACATACCGCGAAAATGCCAGCACTAGATCCTCAGATGAAATCGCGTCATGCTCCAAGACTTTTCGTGTCCACCGTACGCGACCAACTTCGAACAGCACCAAAAAACCCCCTGACTTACCCTTCACCCATCATTTCGTGATGGTGATCCCAAATCCCTCCCTGTACCTGCGGTCTCTGGTGATCCAAGATCCGGCTTGCATGCCAAACTCGCTCCATCACCCACTTTCTGCACCGGCCAATTTCGGCTCGGCACGTGATTGTTACGGCAGGATTGAGGCGATTTCAATGGCGGCCGCATCGACCGTTGACATAACCATATGAGCGGATAGCTCGTATTTATCCCTGAAAATTCGGGCGGAAGAATCAGGATTTGGGTTGAGACCGATTCAAATCGTCAAGAATAGATATATGAGGAATGATACTGAGGAGGGCTGGACATGCAAAACCTGTCGACCGAGATTCATTTGCCTGAAGCCTTAAAAACTCTACGGCAGGTTTGGTATGCCTACGCAGAAGGCTTGTTGCCGGAAATGACCGGAACAGACGCAGATGATGAAGTACTGGAAAAAATCGACGAGACGCTGCCGGATGGCTGGACCGTATCCATTATGCCTGATGGAACTGTACTTGCCGGCCATCCGGTGTGGCTCGAAAACGATATGACTGTCGTCGTTTGTCATATCGATCGCCATGGGCAATCAGCCGTCTTCCAACGCTCCATGCAGTAACCATTGACGAACTCAGCCGGCTGACGTCACCCGCGTCAACGTATCGTAGAGGCGTCCAATCTGCAGTTCATCAAAAATGTCTCGAGCCGCCAGGTGGTCAATTTGCAGCCTGCACAAAGGCAGTGTTATGTCAAGCGGGGCATGCCGCACAATTGTGGCCAGCTGGCGGCTTAAGAAAGCCAATTCCCTGTGGGTGATCAGCCGTTCACCCAGCTTACCTTTGACCTCGTCAATATGTTCATAAATAGCTTCAAGCGATCCGTAGGCAGCAAGCAGCTTTTTTGCCGTCTTCTCACCCACACCTGGCACCCCTGGGATATTGTCACTCGTGTCTCCCATTAGCCCCTTCAGATCTGGAATCTGGTGCGCGCCTAGCCCCCACACTTCGAACAGTTTTTCCGGGGTATAATCAACGCGTTCGGTCACGCCCTTTTTCATGATGGCGACCGTTACATGCGGAGACACCAGTTGGAGCGCATCGTGATCGCCTGTGAGAACGGTAGATTGCAGCCCTGCATCGCTAGCCGTCTGTGCCATGGTACCAATGAGATCGTCTGCTTCATATTCGTCATGTTGCCCTTGAGCGACGCCGATGGTATCGAGCACCCGCTGGGTCGTATCGAACTGCTCCAACATCTCTGCAGGCAGTTCCCCGCGTGTTCCCTTGTAGTCTGGATACAGCGTGCGCCGAAATGTATCACGGGACACATCCCAAGCGACAAATAGACGTTTCGGCCGGAATACTTCGATGCCGCCGAACAGCATATTGAGAAAGCCGAGCACGGCATTGGTATAGGTGCCAGTCGAGGTTTGCCGCAGGCGGCCGCTGTACGCCGTCGCGAAGTACGCCCGGACAAGGACTGAACTGCCATCAATGAGCAACAAGTCTGTCTGTTTCAAACGGGAAGCCTCCAAATGATGCACGCTGTCTGCAGATGGCAGTCAGCCGCGGATACAGTCCATTGTACACCGTAAAGCCAAACGTTTGCGCGCGGCTTGTGTTACTCTGTTGAATGATACCTGTCAACCGAGCGTCATTGGAGTGAAGTGCGTGCAAACTGCGAAAACGCGCCCGTTTTTGAAGTGGGCCGGGAACAAGTTCAGACTGGTCGATCGCATTCGAGCTCTCCTGCCAGACGACGGTCGACGCCTGCTTGAGCCGTTTTGCGGTTCGGCGGCCGTTTTCATGAACACCACGTACGATGCGTATCTGCTGGCAGATGTCAATTCGGACCTCATCTCACTCTACCAGTTGCTGCAGCAGGACGGACTCGCAATGATTGCGGAAGCCAAGCAGCTATTCGTTCCGGAATGCAATCAAAAGGAAGCCTATTACCGGTTGCGTGCCGTCTTCAATCAGACAACCGATAAACGGCAGCGCGCCCTCCTGTTTCTCTATCTGAACCGTCACGGTTACAACGGTTTGTGTCGCTATAACGCCAAAGGAATTTACAATGTACCGTTTGGCCGTTACCAGAAGCCGTATTTCCCAGAAGCGGAACTGATAGAGTTTGTGGCGAAGGCGAAGTCTGCACAGTTTTTGAACGTGGATTATCAGACGGTTTTTGCAATGGCAGAGCCGGGTGATGTGATCTATTGTGATCCCCCGTATGTGCCCATTTCCCGTACAGCCAACTTTACAAGCTACAGCAGCAGCAGCTTTACCGAACAGGATCAACGGCAGCTGGCTGAACTTGCACGCACAACAGCCGCCCGTGGCATCCCGGTGCTCATCTCAAACCATCACAATCCACTGACACTTGCGCTTTACACCGGCGCAAGCATCGAACGCTTTCCGGTGCAGCGGCTCATCTCTTGCCAAGGCGACAGGCGCGGCCGTGCGGACGAACTGTTAGCCTTGTTTCAGCCCAAGCGGTTTGGCTAGATCGGAATTGCAGGGCTGACGAGCCTATCTACGAGATCCGCCCCGATGTTATGATTTCCGGAACTATTTCCAAACGGTCCGTTTTACAAGGCTATTTCGTGGATATTTCTTAAGGGCCTAACGCATTAGGTATCAGCATGGTGCCTATTCGGCGAGATTGGATTGTGGTACCTATGTTGATCCGTACCATTCAGAAGGGATACCCCGTCGGTCTAAATTGCGTGTCGCTGGAATCGGATGCCCTGTCAGGGTTTACTCCACATTATGCTTCTGTACGATTGGAAAATCTGTCGCTGTTTCGGCAGTGCAGTACCTGAGCAACATTCTTTACGAAAAACAGCCTTTTTAAAGTAAAAACTGCCCTGCCGCCATGAAGTATGGCTTCAGGACAGTCCTTTTTGCTCTTGGTTGCGGGGGCAGGACTCGAACCTGCGACCTTCGGGTTATGAGCCCGACGAGCTGCCAACTGCTCCACCCCGCGTCGAAGTGTGCATCACGTAGTGTACCATCTTCCGAAGTGCTGGTCAAACACGCCACGCCCGATACCTCGATCATTTACTGCTGACTAAAGTTAATGTCCTAAACGTGGGGCTGTCCAAAAGCCACATCGGTTAATCCACGTGCAGATGATGAAGCTGAAGAAATAAGGCATTTTCGAAAGCTTTATTTCACGGCCCAATTAAAGATTCGGAGTGATAAGGCCCTGGCGATGCCTTATATGGCCCAAGGGCCGGCGCATGGGAACATGACTGAATAAATAAGGCCTCCAGAAAGCTTTATTCGTAAAATCGTGCAAGGTTCAGAGAAGATAAGAAACTGAAACCGACTTATTTGATTAGCCATGCTTCGTCGGACCTAATCTGTTTGTACCGTAAGTGAATTATCGACCATAACGGCAAGAATTATAGCCAAAAGTGCCTGTTCGTTCCCAGATACGCCCCGCCAGTTATCCACTTTTCCACTTATCCACAGATCTCTGTGCATAAAGCTGTGGGTAACCCTGTGTGTATCCTGTGGATGACGATTTCAGCATTCCCTAAATTCCATAGTCGATGTAAGATAACAGGAATACACAGAGCAGAGGTGAATGCCATGATACGCCGAATCACCGCAGCGGATGAAGCACTCATCTTTCCGTATCTCCATCGAAATCCCGCCATGAACCTGTTTATCATCGGTGATTTGGAGGCCTTTGGCTACGACGCCGACATGCAGGATCTGTGGGTCGATCTCGACGAGAACGGCACGATACAGTCGCTCCTCTTCCGCTTTTTCCACCACTACATCGTCTATTCAGAAACCACCTACGACGTTGCGCCATATGTGCCAATACTTGAGCGCGATCGCGAATTTGGTCTGTTACAGGGAGACGCCACCGCCGTTCAGCACTTTGTGGCACACAGCGGTATCGCCTTCGGACCGGGAACGGAAAACATTCATGGCACAGCTGACCAGACTCTCTGCAGCCGCGGAAGCCATCGACACCAGTGCGGTGAAAGAAGCAACGCTGGCCGATCTCGATCGGATTCTGGCACTGCGCGGCCAAATTGAATCCTTTACACATACCCCGGATGCACGTGAAAGTCTGATGAAGTCGATGAAAGCGGGCGGATCGCGCACGTTCTACATTGAGGATGCTGCCGGTCAAATGATTGCAGCTGCTTCCACAGCGGCTGAAAACTCGGCGTCGGCCATGGTTGTCGGTGTCTGCACCTTGCCAGACGCACGCAGACAGGGATTTGCCTCCGCCTGTATGGCCGCCTTATGCCGCGATGTACTCGCACAAGGCAAGACACTCTGCCTCTTCTACGATAATCCAGAGGCCGGAAACATCTATTTGAGGCTCGGCTTTGAGCATGTTGGGCACTGGGCCATGATTCAGCCACTTTGACTTTCTCAGCTACGTTGTCCCGTGGTATACTCATGCGGTCAAGAATCCCTTCGGATTCCGAAATAAATGAGCACAGGAGGTACGCAGCATGCGCAAATGGGTTCAGTCAACGGGTGTACTCATCACCGTTCTTTGTATCATCTGGGGCCTCTCGTTTTCCGTATACAAGGTCGCATTGACTGAGTCGCCGCCATGGCTGTTTGCCGGTTTGCGCACGTTCGCAGGTGGATTGTTCATTTTACCCATTGCCCTTCGCAGGCGCAGCGCTTTTCGGCTGCGGCAAACCTGGCATATCTACCTGATTTCCTGCCTGTTGAACGTGCTTTTCTTCTTTGGCATGCAGACCGTCGGTCTGACCCTGCTTCCGGCCGGACTTTTCTCCGTACTCGTCTACCTCGAACCTGTCCTTGTGGGTCTGTTCGCCTGGCTGTGGATCGGGGAAAGCATGTCGCCGCTGAAGGTCATCGGTCTTCTGCTCGGCTTTGCCGGTGTCGCTACCATCAGCGCCAACAGTTTTAGCACGCATTTATCGGCGGTTGGTGTCGTCATTGGTATCCTGACGGCTCTGGCATGGGCGTTCGGCACCATCTATACCAAACATGTTCAGGGCAAGGTCGATTTGTTCTGGCTGCTCACCGCCCAGTTCCTGTTTGGCGGCGTGGTGATGACTGCCATTGGCAGTGTGACCGAATCATGGTCAGCGATTACCTGGGGTGTGCCGTTCTGGTTCGGTGTCATCTATGCAGGTTTATTCGGTATCGGCCTGTCCTGGATCATCTGGTTCAAGCTCGTCCACGAAGGCGAAGCCACACGAATTGCTGCTTTCACATTCTTCGTCCCGCTCATTTCCGTTGCGACGAGTGTCATTTTCCTCGGTGAACCGTTTACCGCCAGTCTCGTGGTCAGCCTGCTGCTGATTGTGGCCGGCATCTACCTCGTCAACCGTTCTCCGCGCAAGGTGGCACCTCCCTCCGTCGAGGCACCGTGTACTGCTTCACAGCCGCACGATCCGGTGGAGAAACACACCTTTTCCTGACCAGCAAACGCGTTCTGTGGATATATAGTTATCCACAGAACGCTGTTGATAGCTATGTGGACAACCTGTGTACAAGCTGCAATACCTGTTGATAACAGATGTCCCGCTTCTCAATAACAATGTATATTTGGATGTCCGAATAGGGTCAAAGCCCCGCAAGGGGATAGGTCTCGCTTTGGCGCAAAGCGCCAAGTCTCACCATACAAGATGCCGTACGGTGCAAGGAAGCGGACAAAAATGCGTATGGCGTCTGGTTCTCAGTGGGGGGCGAAGCCGGGTGTCCAGTGGACACCCCGGACCCGTTTAGGCCGGGCGATAGCCCCGGAGCATTTTTGCCCGCTGACACAGCAACGTGCGATAGAGTTCTTTACCCTTTTCGGACAACCTCTTACAGCCGATCCGCAACCAACTGCGCGAGTGCTGACCGCTCCCCTTTGATCAATCGCACATGACCGCTCAGCTTTTCATCTTTCAATCGCTCAACCACATACGTCAAACCGTTATTTGTGGCATCCAGATACGGATTGTCGATCTGATCGGGATCGCCCATCAGCACAATCTTGCTACCTTCTCCCACCCGGGATAAAATCGTCTTCACCTCATGTTTGGTGAGGTTCTGCGCCTCATCGATGAGGATGAACTGATTGGCGATACTGCGTCCGCGAATATACGTCAGCGCCTCCACCTGGATGCTGCCGAGCCCTGATAAAATCCGGTCGAGATCGCCTGGTCGTTTCGACTGGAACAGATACTCCAGATTGTCGTAAATCGGCTGCATCCAGGGCCTCAACTTCTCTTCCTTTTCACCTGGTAGGTAACCGAGATCGTTTCCGAGCGGAACAATCGGACGAGCGACGACCAGCTTGTTATAGCGATGTTCATCTTCAACCTTGAAGAGGCCGGCAGCGAGTGATAGCAACGTCTTGCCGGTGCCTGCTTTTCCGGCCAGCGTCACCAACGGGATATGGTCAGTTAACAACAGTTCGAGCGCCATCTTCTGTTGGGCATTACGCGGTTGAATGCCCCAAACTGCCCCAGTATCAAAGCGCAGGGGCTCAAGTTGTCTCGAGACTGGATTATATCGCGTTAAGGCAGAATGCTTCGCGACTAGTGTTTCAGTAAGAAGAACGAACTGATTGGCATGCAGTGCGCTCGACAGAGCCAAATCTGCGACTGGCAGCATTCGCTGCTCATAAAAACGGTCGATGAGCGACCCTTCCACCGCGATTTTAACATAGCCACTGTAGACGTCATCCTCCTCAATGACGCGGTCATTCTTGTAATCTTCGGCAGCCAAACCGAGTGCGTCTGCTTTGATTCGCAGCAGCGCGTCCATACTCACCAAGATAACCTGACGCGGCTGTTCCGTCGCGTCTTCTTCATGCTGGAGATTGACGGCAACCGCTAGAATGCGGTTATCATTCGTTGCCTCCGGGAAAGATTTGTGGAGACGCAGGAACGAACGGTGATTCAGCTCCACCCGCAAAATGCCGCCATCAGGCAACGTTACGCCACTATACAAAGCCCCTTGTGTCCGCAAGCCATCAAGCATTCTCGCAACTTTGCGCGCATTCCGCCCAATTTCATCCTGATAGCGCTTTTTCGAATCAATTTCTTCGAGCACTACCGCAGGGATGATTACTTCGTTCTGTTCAAACCGATAAATCGCGTTTGGGTCCTGCAGCAATACGTTGGTGTCAAGTACATAGACCTTCCCCAAAGTTCAGCCTCCCTGCCTTTGTCCCGGAACCGGTGGCTTGTCGCGCTACTTTATAGATAGTCAGGAGCCCTGACAGAATATGAGTCCTGTCTCCCGCTTGGGACACGCATTCACAATTTGTCCCCATACATAATCATTTGTGAACAAGAAGGGGGAATTTGCTCATGCGACAGTACAGCATGATGGTTGTACGGGGACAGCGAAAGCCGACACGCCGGTCTTTAACACTGCTTGACACCTCGCTCGGACGCAGTCGAAAAGGGGCTACACTGATGGCAATGAAGCCTGCACGGGCACGTTTTTACTTGATTAAGCTGCCATTTCTGAGGTATCTGTCGTCGCCGTTTGCTGCAGAACACATTGTCGCCGGAGCGTATGCCATGCATCATATGGGGCCAATGGGCAGCCGCTGGTCGTAACATTGCCCGTGTGTCCGAGTAGGAGAAACATCCGCACGGCCTTTTCGGACATTATATATCTTTACCATGAAGATAAACTGTGCTATAGTCGCATCGGTGATCATTCGATGAAACCAACACTGGATGAATTGACGGCAGAAGTATCCGATCTGCTGCCCCAATTGGCAGTTAAACTCATCCGTTTTATCAAGGACATGCCCAATCCCGATTTGACCATTGCGCAAGCCTTTCTGCTGCAAAACCTGCAGGCACATGGCCCGGCGACAGCGTCCGAGATTGGAGACATGATGGGCGTCACATCGGGCACCAGTGACCAATCTGACCAAACGGTTGATGGCAAGGGGACTGGTTGAACGCACGCGCGACGAGAACGATAAGCGCGTGATGTGGTTCCGGCTTACGCCTGCAGGTGAAACCCTTGCTGCCCAGTTGGCAGAATACAGACACAGCCGCTGGCGTGTACTTGGTGAGGAGTTAGGGGCTGAAAAGGTCAGCCATGCGGTCGAACTCATGCGAGATACCATACGCGTACTCAGTCAGTTGAAGTAACCCCGCCGTCACAGGCGGGTTTCTCAGACAAATTCCCTTCAACTTGAAGATATTGTTGAAGATACTTTTCGTTGGACACTTTTTGCGTCCTGGGGAATACTTCACGCAGAGATGGAATGGGAGTGGAAGTTGTCATGTCGGAACGTTACGCACAGTGGATCACGAAATGGAAATGGCCGCTTCTCGTCTTTTGGATTGCCTTGACGGTCGTAGCTGCCCTCTGGTTCCCGCAGCTGAAAACCGTTGTGTCACACCAGAGCACAACCTATCTGCCGAGCAACGCAACACCAGAGATCGCACAGCAATTGGCCAATCAGGTCGACCCAAAATTGAAAGCCAAAAGTACCGTCATTGTCGCCATTCGCGACAAACATGGCCTGTCAAAGACCGATCAATCCTTCTTTCACAATCGACTGAAGCAAATTGACGACCATCATCAGGCATATCGGGTGAGCTACGTCCAGGATACGCAGAATGTATCAAAGAGCATAGCCAGCCGTTTTGTCAGCCATGATGGCACGACCGAAATCGCCACGATTGGACTCCAGGAGGACATCAGCAATCCAAATCTGCCGCAGACACTGAATCGCCTCAAGGCTGCCTTCCACGGCGCACCGTCGTCAGCGCAGATGTACTTCACAGGCGACGTCCCGATTCAGGAAGATGACATCCAGCTGTCCCAGGCTGGCGCTGATAAAACCGCTATCGTCACGGTCGGCCTTGTACTTGTGATTCTGCTGATTGTGTTTCGTTCCATTGTGACACCTTTTGTTACACTGCTTTCTATTGGACTGTCCTACTTGATTGCATCCGGCGTCGTCGCCCTCACAGCTGAACACGGATTGCCCGTATCCACCTTTACACAGACGTTTTTGATTGCCGTCCTGTTTGGCGCCGGTACAGACTACTCCATCATTTTGCTGAACCGCTTCCGCGAAGAACTCAATGGGGGACACAACAAAACAGATGCGCTCGCGGCTGCGCTGCGCGGCGTCAGCAAAACGGTTATTTTCAGTTCGTGTACCGTCATTGTATCGTTTGCCATTCTCTATTTCGCCAAATTCGGCTTGTACCGATCCGCCGTTGGCGTCTCGATTGGTGTCGTCATCACACTGCTCGTCTGCCTGACCTTTATCCCCGCCTTGATGAGCCTGCTAGGCGGTCATTTGTATTGGCCACGAAAGCCAAAACCGAGCCATGGCCATCGTCCATCGCGCATTTGGGCCGCCACATCGCGTCTCTCCACGCGGCGTCCGTGGTGGGTACTGCTGGCGCTGCTGATTGTTCTCGCGCCCATCGCCATGCTGTTTACGAATGATCGCTCGTTCAATCCGATGGAGGATATACCGAATGCCCCCTCCGTCAAAGGGTTTGAGGCCATCTCCGGCCCGTTTGGTGCAGGGGAAGCAATGCCGACGACCGTTGTCCTCAAGACCAACCAAAATCTGCGGAGCTCAGAAGGGCTCACGACCATCCAAAATATCAGCAAGTCACTGGCGGCGGTAAGCGGTGTTAAAGAGGTAGACAGTGCCACGCAACCACTTGGCACCGTTGAAACTGGATTTCAGCTTGCGAACCAGAATAAACTGGCAGCGAATGGGCTTGGACAGGTGAATAGCGGCCTGGGGAAACTGGCTAGTCAATTGCACCAAGGCAGCACCCAGACCAAAAAAGGTGTCTCTGGGCTGGGACAGCTTAAGAACGGATCGAACCAAGTAACATTTGGTGCGGGTCAGGTAGCCTCAGGCGCGAGCAGCTTAGCAAATGGGCTTCAGTCGGTGCAAAGCGGGCTTTCCCGGACCAGTTCCGGTGCCAATTCACTGGCAAGTGGTTTGAGCCAGACGAATCAGGCCATCAATGGGTTAAGCAAGGGCGCTTCCGCCCTGTCCAGCTCGTCACAGCAGGTTGCGAACGGAACAAAGAGTCTGGCAGATGCACTCAGCCAGTGGGCAGCCGCGCATCCGACCGAGACCGACCCAAGCTTGCAGCAGATCATTGCGTCGGCACAACAGCTGGCGCAAGCCTCTGCCCAGACAGCGGTCTGCGAGCGGGCAGTTGGCCTCCGGCATGAACCAAGTCGCTTCCGATCTCCCAGGCCTGGCGAATGGCGCGCAGTCCCTAGCCGCAGCCACAAGACAGCTGTCGGGCGGCGTCTCTCAGTCGGTGCAGGGTGCGCAGTCACTGGCAAGCGGCGCAAGCAAGGTTGCGAGCGGAAGTAAGCAGGTCTCATCGGGCATTACCACTTTCCAAACCCAGATGGACCCGCTGGCATCGGGCCTCAGTCACGCAGCATCCGGCGCCGGAAAGCTGCAGAGCGGCGTTCAGAGCGTACAGGATTATCTCGCCAGCACAAAGCAGGCGCAAGCTCAAGGAAACCCTGGTTTCTTTGTGCCAAGTGCCACACTTTCGGATAACAGCGGTTTGCGGCAGGCCATGGACGCGTACATTTCGCCAAACGGCCACATTGCAACATGGACCGTGATCCTCAAACAGAATCCGTATTCGAAGCAGGCGATTGACGAAATGCCCGCCATACAACGCGCCGCCGAGGCGGGGCTGAACGTCAGCCCGATTTCCCACGGCACCTTTTATCTCGGGGGCACCAGCGCCACGCAGGCCGCGCTCAACCAGTTGTCTGCCCAGGACTTTACGCGCACGATGATCCTCATCTTCTGCGCCATCTTCCTGTTACTCGTGTTCATGCTGCGTTCCATTCTGGCACCGATTTACATCTTGCTGTCCCTGGCAGCGACGTACTTCGTCACGATGGGTATCGTGCAGACCATCACGCTTCACGTTCTGCACCATTCCGGCATTTCTTGGGCGGTACCGTTCTTTGTCTTCCTGTTGCTGGTCGCGCTCGGGGTCGACTACAGCATCTTCCTGATGTCCCGCTTCGACGAGATGCTGAGAGCCGGTATGAAGCCGCTCGCAGCCATGCGCGCGTCAATGGCGCAAATGGGCAACGTTGTATTTTCAGCGGCAGTCATCATGATGGGTACATTCGGGTCGCTCACTGTGACAGGCATTACAACGACGACAGAAATTGGCTTGTCCGTCATTATCGGCCTGCTGCTGTATGCACTGGTCCTGCTCGCATTCTTTGTCCCCGCATCGGCTGCAGTCATGGGTGGCGCACACCATTGGCCATTTGGAATGCACTTTGCGGCTGACGATGGAGACGATGAAATGGACCGACGATTAAAGTACGTGCCCGAAAAGGGTTAAGGCCCCACAAGGGGATAGGTCTCGCTTTGGCGCAAAGCGCCAAGTCTCGCCTTATAAGATGCCGTACGGTGCAAGGAAGCGGACAAAAATGCGTATGGCGTCTGGTCCCCTGTGGGGGGCGAAGCCGGGTGTCCAGTGGACACCCCGGACCGTTTTGGCCGGGCGATAGCCCCGGAGCATTTTTGCCCGCTGATACCGTAACGTGCAGCAGAGTTCTTAACCCTTTTCGGACAACCTTTTAAAGACCGCTGCGTGATTGATCCCATTGGAAAGGGCTGTCCCACTTACGGGACAGCCCTTTTTGGTTCCAAAAGTGATGGCTGACTTTCAACCCCTGTCTGCTACTTTGACAAGCTGTTTGCCGATGTTGCTGCCGCTGAACAATCCAAGAAATGCGTCAATCGTATGTTCGAAGCCTTCGACTACGGTTTCGCGGTAAGTCAGCTTGCCTTCCTTCAGCCAGCCGCCAAGCGCCTGTGCCGCTTCCCCGAAGCGCGCGGCATAGTCTGAGACGATAAACCCTTTCATCAACGCGCGGTTTATCAAGAGCAGCGACTGAATGCGCGGACCCAACGTCCAGTTTCTCCAGATTGTACAGCGCAATTTGGCCGCAAATGGGAATGCGTGCACCTGTGTTCAACCGCGCCATGACGACATCTGAAACCTCACCGCCGACGTTGTCAAAATACACGTCTACCCCACCCGGACAGGCCTCTTTTAGTGCCTGGCGAAAGTTATCATCGCGATAGTTAATCGCTGCGTCGAAACCAAAGTTGTTGACGAGATCGTCGCATTTCTCGCGCGATCCCGCTATGCCTACAGCACGTGCCCCGTGAATTTTCGCGAGCTGGCCAACCACTGAACCGACCGCACCTGCGGCACCAGACACAACCACGGTTTCGCCGGGCTTTGGCTGGCCGATGTCGAGCAAACCGAAATAGGCTGTGAAGCCAGTCATGCCGAGTACGCCGAGTGAGGTTGTTATGGGTGCAAGATCGGGATCGATCTTGCGGACACGCTTCGCGTCGACCACAGCCGCAGTCTGCCAACCATAGTCCGTCAGAACGATGTCACCTGGCTTGAGCGCCTCTGACGCAGAATCCTCAACCTGCGCCACAACACCACCCTCAATCGGCGCATTCAGCTGATATGGCGGAACATACGATTTGGCTTCGCTCATGCGTCCGCGCATGTACGGATCGACAGAGAGATATAAGGTCTTCAGCAGCACCTGATTGTTCTCCAGCTCCGGCAAATCGCGGTTGACCACCGCAAAATCATCTTTTACGGGCATCCCTTTTGGACGCCGGACTAAATGGATCTGCTGAGCGACATACGCCATCATCCTTCTCCTCCCGATTCAACCGTTAACAGCGCATCCACTTCTGCGTCTGTCAGTTCGCGGTAGGCGCCAAGCGGAAGCGTCTCATCGAGCGCGAGTAGGCCCATCGCTACACGTTTAAGATAGGTGACTTCTTTGCCAACGGCCTGGAACATCCGTTTCACTTGATGAAACTTGCCTTCGTAAATAGTAAGTTCTATCTCAGATTCAGCGCCTGATGACAGAATCGTCAATTGACCTGGCAGCGTCTCATAGCCGTCATCAAGCGTCACACCGGCTGCAAAGGCCGCAACATCTGCCTCTGTTACATCCCCCCGAACGCGCGCAAAATAGCGCTTTGGCACATGGCGTTTTGGTGCAAGCAGCCGATGTGCGAGTTTACCGTCGTTCGTAAGCAGCAACAAGCCCTCTGTATCCTTGTCCAGTCGGCCGACAGGGAATACGTCGAAGACGCTGTCTTCCGCATCGAGCAGATCGACAACCGTTTCATCTACCGTATCGATCGTCGCCGAGACAACGCCCTGCGGCTTGTTCATCATCAGGTATATGTATTTGCGATAACGAATTGCCTCGCCGTCGACTTCGATGACATCCACGTCCGGCTGCACCTTCATCGCCACATCGGACGCAGCGATGCCATTCACCGCGACGCGCCCCGCCTTCACAATCGCCTTCAGCTCTTTGCGGGATGCGACGCCTACATGCGCGAGCACCTTGTCCAAACGCTGGCGCTCTGCATCCTTCCCCATCTCATCACCTCCGGTTACCTTCTAGTATACCCGTTCGTTTCCAATTCTGCCGCTGGCCGATTTTGCGGTATGCTTAAAGTGCATGTCCGAAAATGGTTAAGGTATTGTCGGGACAGGGGTGAGAGCGTATGACTGCTGTGCGTGGCCGCTTTGCGCCGACTCCATCCGGGTATTTGCACATTGGCAACGCATTTACCGCATTGCTTGCCTGGCTTCAGATTCGAAAGCAGGGCGGAACCTTTCTGCTGCGCATTGAGGATCTCGATTCCACCCGTTTTCGTCCAGCCTACGCCGAGGCACTGTTCACTGATCTGCGCTGGCTCGGACTCGACTGGGACGAGCAGGTGGTGTGGCAGAAAGACCGGACAAAGCAATACGAGGACGCGTTTGTTCAACTCCAGCACCAGGGCCTCGTCTAT
Source organism: uncultured Alicyclobacillaceae bacterium (assembly GCA_963758235.1). Lineage (GTDB taxonomy): Bacteria > Bacillota > Bacilli > Alicyclobacillales > Alicyclobacillaceae > CAVWUS01. Next base: position 19,149 of record CAVWUS010000015.1, read on the forward strand.
TCCTGTTTCTGCAGCCGCGCCGAACTCCGGGCAGCGGCTAACGCAGCAATAGCGCCGCATGGGCTCGCTTCGGAAGGTCCAGTTTACAGCGGCCGGTGCCGGTCGCTAAACGAGCGCGATCGCGCACGGCTATCCCAACAAAAAACACCAGCCTGGCGCTACAAGCTTCCAGATACCGGTGTTCAGTTTGACGATCTCGTCTATGGCCCGCAGTCATTCCCGCCTGGCTACGGCGGTGATTTCATTGTACGTCGGGCAGACGGTATCTTCGCCTACCAACTTGCGGTTGTGGTGGACGACGCCGACATGGGCGTAACCCACGTGCTGCGGGGCGACGATCTCCTCGACTCAACACCACGACAGCTCCACCTTTATCGCGATCTCGGTCTACAGGCACCAACATTCACGCATGTCCCGCTTATCTACGATGAGAGCGGTGAACGCTTGTCCAAGCGCGACCACGCCATCACCATTAGTGGCCTTCGCGAGGCAGGGATGCGGCCAGAACGCTTGATTGGCTTCCTGGCATGGCTTGCCGGTCTGCTCGATGCGCCAGAGGAGGTTCGGGCGGACGAGCTTATCGGCACGTTCCATGTCAGTCACCTGCCGCGCCAGCCAATTCACGCCGATTTGTCGCTGCTCGCATCGTTAAGCCATGTGGCGCCTTAAGCGCTTTAGGCTCGTTAGGCGCATTCGTTGGTTGAACGCGTCATTCGTTCGGATTGGCGAGAACGAAGATGTTGCCATCCGGATCCTTAAATATCGCCTGCATCCCACCCCAATCTGACCGGGCAGCGGGCTGTACAAATTCAACCCCTCGCTCCGCCAGGCGTTGACACGTACCCACTACATCGTCGCAGATGAACGCCATATTCTGAAAGCCACCGATTCTGTCTTCCTGTCCCGGCGGTGTAAACAGCACAATGCCCGTTTCCGCCCCTGGCGGGACAAGCTGAATCCAACGCTGATTTGGCCCATATGCCTGGTCAGTCACAACTTCAAATCCGAGTTTCTCCGTGTAGAACGCAAGCGCCCGGTCTTGATCGCTGACCGGAATGTTGACAAAGTTTACACGCATCATGGTGATGTCCTCCTAATCATGAGCAGTCTGATTTATGTTCGCGATCGCGCATGGCGGCCTTAAGGAAGATGACTTGCCTTATCTAGCGCGCCATCTCATTACGGATGTGTGGCGTAAAACATGACAACTCCAACCACCAACGGGGAGATGCCGATTCTGAATAAAACATTCCGAAGAGGCGCAAGAATGTCCGTTTTTGTTCTCTCTCTACGTCATTGCGTGGATTACGGATCCTCCCTCTTCCGCTCCGAGCCAAGCCGATTGAACCACAGCTAAACAGCGAGCGTTTGCTGCATTGAGAGCAACCAGTCTGTCAGTTCAGCGGACGAGATACGATAAGGGATGGCTTTGTTCTTTTTATGACTGGACCACTTCAATTTGCTTGTCGTACGCATACAAACTGTAATGTAGGCTGCGGTTGCCAACCCGAATATGCACATGAACAGGTGGTACATCTCGCCATGGTTCAAAACCTTCGTAGGACAGGAAATTTGCTTGATTAAAGTACCGAATGAACTGCGCAATTTGTCCCTCTGACAACTCAACACCGTTTACGGTAATAGATGAAACTATTTTGGTTGTCAGTTCAGGTTGTAATCCAAACCGGCTACGGTATACACCAATGGCTTTGTTTACAATGTCCGAAGTTGGAGTAAACACGATAGCGCCAACCATAATCAGAGCGACCGCTAAAAACGCTTCCCATTCTTTCATGTTAATGCCTCCCATTCTTATTACGTGACGTGGCTTTTTGGGGCGGGCGTTGTCCTCATTGGTGCACCTACTGCACCACAATAATCTAATACCGTGATTTCTTATAAATTCCTCGTCGTAAAAGGCATCCGGTTGCCCGTACGTACTCATAGTAGAACTTTTTATGAAGACTGGAACAACCAAAATCACAGGATATTTGTCTAAGTTGTTAAAACCATGAACTTAGTTCACATAACATACAAAACTATTGCCCGACACATCGTTCATAAATCACCTTCGGCGATTTCTAAGTCAATGGCTGGTTAATGCGTGAAAAACGGCACATAATTCATGTGCCGTTTTTCATGTTTTTCCGTCAGCCGCGGATGCTTATTCGTATGATGCAGTCCGGTACCGAACTACTCGTCGAGATGGGCTTCGAGGAACCACAGGTCCTTGTCCAACTGGCGGGACACCTCAGTGAACAAATCGGACGTATCCGGATCTTCATCTGCCGTCGCGACCACTGCTTCGCGCGCATGGTTCGCTACAACCGCCCAATGATCGGCCAATAGCCGCATCACGTGCTTGTCTTGACGTGTCTCCATTTTCCACTTGGGCAGTGCCGTTTCTTCGGCGATCGTCTGCACAGGTACCCCAGCAGCACCGCCCAATGCAGAAACACGTTCCGCGACGGTATCGGTTAATTCCGTCAGATGCGAAGCCAACTCATCGAACAGTTCGTGGTAGGCGATAAAATGCGGTCCACGGACATTCCAGTGCGCCAATTTCGTCTGTATGAACAGATCGGTCAATTCCGTGACGTGTCGATTTAACAACTCCACCATCTGCTGTCTTGTTTCGTCCGGCAAGTTGATGCGCGTGCGATTTAACTCCGCCATTGTATCCCTCCATCTCGTTTAACCTTTGTCCAATTTTAACCTTCTATTCTATACATCAGAACGAGTGAACACAAAAATTCACGAGCTAGGTCTCCATCGCCGCTCGAGTCGTGTCTGCTTCTGTATACTGAAGGTGTGTCTCAAATGTAAGGAGGCGTCTGCATGTTCTTTACTGAGGAGAAGCTCGGCAAGCGAATTCAGGCACTAAGTCCGCTTCGATATCGCGATCGCGTACGCATCACGTCGTTCAACAGCCAACTCGACAGCGATGGCACCGTGGGTGCCCCGCCGCCGACTGGTGGCAACTGGTCGACCATGCACCTCGGTGATGTCTGGACAGGTACGGATACATACCTATGGCTGCAGACGAACGTCACAATTCCGGCCGAGTGGCAGAATCGGACAGTCGTCGGCTTGTTCGACTTCGGTGTTACGGGGAGTGGCAACAACTCCGGATTCGAATCCCTGTTATACATCAACGGTGAAGTCTATCAGGGAGTAGACAGCAATCACCAGGAGGTTTTTTTCGACCCCAGTACCATTGGACAACCTATCCAGGTCACATTTCGTCTGTGGCCCGGCCTCGCCGGCATGAACGGCTATCATCTGCCGCAGACTCACCGCTTGGAGAATGCAGAGCTAACGTGGCTTGACCCGGCAGCAGACGACTTTTATTTTACGTCGCGCGTTATGCTGGATACCGTTTTGCAATTGCGGGATGACCAGCCGGAGCGCATGCAGCTGCTGTCGGTACTCGATAGGGCATGGCAGTTGGTGGACTGGCGCCAACCGGGATCGGACGCATTCTATACTTCGATTGCAACAGCGAACGAACAGTTGCAGCAGCAACTGAGCCATCTGGAAAAACACCATTCAGTGACCATCCACTGTCTAGGCCACACACACATCGATGTTGCATGGTTATGGCGACTCCGCCACACGCGGGAAGGCTGGCCCGTTCGTTTGCCACGGTGATGCGGTTGATTAACCGGTATCCAGAATTCATCTTCATGCAGACACAGCCGCAGCTGTACGAATACATCAAGCAGGATTATCCTTCCCTGTTCGAGGACATTCGCCGACGCGTGAAGGAAGGGCGTTGGGAAGCAGATGGCGGCATGTGGCTTGAAGCGGACTGCAATCTGACGTCTGGTGAATCGCTGGTGCGGCAAATTCTGTTCGGATCGCGGTTTCTCAAACAGGAACTGGACGTCGACTGCGAATATCTGTGGCTCCCAGACGTTTTCGGATACAGCTGGGCGCTGCCGCAAATCTTAAAGAAATCAGGTCTCACCACGTTTATGACGACCAAAATCTCGTGGAACCAGTACAATCGCATGCCGCACGATACGTTTTGGTGGCGCGGTATCGATGGCTCCGAGATCCTCACCCATTTCATCACGACGCCGCCATCGTGGGCACCGCCGAATGACTGGCGCTATGTGTACGACGGCGATATCACGCCAAGACGGTCCTCGGCAGTTGGGCGGCCTACCGCGACAAGGCAGTAAATCAGGATGTGCTGATCTCGTACGGTTTCGGTGACGGGGGCGGCGGCGTGAACCGCGACATGATTGAGAGCATGCGCCGCATCAGCGCGATGCCTGGCCTGCCACAGACAAAGCCGAACAGGGCCCGCGGACTTCTTTCGCAAGCTGCATGAAAACATCGCGACTACTGACGGCTATGTCCATACGTGGGATGGTGAACTCTACCTCGAGTACCATCGCGGCACATACACGAGTCAGGCGTACAACAAGAGGATGAACCGTAAGCTCGAACTGCTGTACCGTCAGGCAGAATGGCTGGCGAGCTTCGCGGCCGGGACAGCAGCGGACTGGTCGGCTTATCCACAGCAGGAGCTGAACGACGGCTGGAAAATCATCTTGCGGAATCAGTTCCACGATATCATTCCGGGATCGTCCATCGCTGAAGTCTATCAAGACAGTCGCGAAGAGTACGCAGAAGCCGAAGCAATTGGCAGTCGTGTGGTCGAGGATTCGGCGGAACGGCTCTTGTCGGCAGAACCAGACACGTGGACAGTCTGGAATTCGGCACCGTGGTCGCACAGCGATCTCGTACGCATTGTCGATACCGATTTACCACACACGGGCACGTGGCGGGATGGAGCAGGAAAGCCGCTACGAGCCTTGCATAGTGATGGCCAGTGGCTCGTCTACGTAGGGATGTACCTGCCATGGGTGCAACGACGATTCGGTTTGACGCTAGAGCGGCGGGAACCGAAGCAGCGGCTGGCCTTTCAAGGTCGAAGGACAGTCGATTGTGTCACCGTTTTACGAATCGCCTGGAACGAGCAGGGCCAGCTAACAGAGATTCGCGACCTGGCCTGCGACCGCGAAGTGCTCACACCAGATAAGCGGGCAATGTCCTGCAGGTGTTTGAAGACAAACCGTTGCTCTTCGACGCGTGGGATATCGATTTGTTCTACCAGCAGAAAAGCTGGGAGGTCGAGCACGTGGACGCGTGCGAAGTCGTTGAAGTCACACCGCTGCGGGCAGTCGTTCGCTTTTCCTGGACATATCAAAAACTCGACGATCCAGCAAGACATGGTGCTCTATGCCGACATCGCCGCATCGATTTCGTGACAAAGGTCGACTGGCACGAACAGCAGCAGCTGCTGAAAGTCGCATTCCCGGTGCAAATTCGGGCAACGGAAGCCACGTACGACATCCAATTCGGCAACGTCAAGCGACCGACGCACTGGAACACAAGTTGGGATGCTGCGCGGTTTGAGACGGTTGGGCATCAGTGGGCGGATTTATCGGAGCGGGGTTACGGCGTAAGTCTGCTGAATGACTGCAAATACGGCTATGATATTCATGACAACGTCCTGCGCCTGAGTCTCATCAAGTCGGCTGTTCAGCCCGATCGCGCTGCCGATCAAGGTCACCACACCTTCACCTACGCACTTTTGCCACATGAAGGCGACTGGCTCGAAGGCGGGACGGTACAGTCAGCGTTTTCCCTGAATGCACCGATGCTGGCAGTGAAGGGGACACTCGCCGCGGGATTGTTCACGTCTTTCTGACGTTATCGAGCAATCACGTGATGGTGGACGCAGTCAAGAAGTCTGAAGACGGCACTCAGCTGGTCGTCCGCCTGCACGATTTCTCGGGCGGCTGGCAGCGGGCCGACTCCGATTCGGCTGCAACATCGCATCGTGGCAGCGCTGCAACCTGATGGAAGTGCCCGAGGGCGAACGCATGCCAGGCGACGAGGTCGTGCTCTTTCTTCGTCCGTACGAGATCGAGACAATATTGGTCGAGCTGGCGTAAACAATGCCAGCTACTCCTCCATCGCCTCGACCAATGCGCGGAAGCGGCGATACTTGGCCGCGTAGGTGTCGACTACGGCTGCATTCGGCTCAGTGACCTCTCGGTCCTGAGCCGGGCGCGCTGCAATCTGTTCATACGTAATGGCGCCAGTTGCCAGTCTTGCGCGGGTCACGGCACCTAGTACGGACGCGTCGACTTCCTCATAGCCGACCACAGGCAGGTTGAAGATGTCTGCACACAGCTGGCGCACAAACGTATTTTCCAGCAGCTTGCCCGATGCGACCAGCTGCTGCGGACTGTACCCTTCCGCCAGCAGCGATTCGGCAATCCAATGCGCATTCATCAGGATGCCTTCAAGGCCCGCTCGAAAGATTTGTGCGGGCCGATGCTGTACCTTCAGCCCGATGAGCGATCCCGTACTGCTCGCATCCCATAGCGGCGCACGCTCGCCTGCAATGTACGGCAGACAGAAGAGGCCTTCCGTATCCACCTGCGCTGCTTCGTCAAATGCGCGGGCTGTTCGTAAAGGCAGCACCGCCGACAGCGACCCCAAGCAGGATACAGCAACGTGCAGCAGAGTTCTTCACCCCTCTGGTTGGTAGCTTACCCATAGACTATCAGGGGTACTCAGCGAGACGAACGAAAACGCCGGATGATAATGGGCAGGGCAATCACTGCAATCAGTAAAACAGGGCCAGCGACTCCGAGCCACGCGTGAAACTGCCGCCACAGCACGTTAAAAAAGCGGCCTTCGAAAATGTACACGGCCGCCCACAGCATCGCTGTCAGACCATTTACAAGTGTGAACGACCACAGGGGCATTTGGTTCATACCTGCAAAGAACGGTGTCAGCAAACGGATCCCGGAAACAAACTTGCCAATCACGAGAACAGAGCGTCGGCGCCCCTCAAAGAACGCCTGTGCCCGTTCAAGTCTCTCAGGTGTGAGCCAGATGTAGCGGCCAAAGCGGGTCAACAGCGGCATGCCAAGATATCGTCCGAGCCAGTAGGAAATGGTGGAACCAGCGATATTCCCAAGCACGGCCGCCGCCCACAACGGCCAAAAATGAAACAGCCCGCGCGCCCATAAGACACCGCAGGCTGTGAGCGTGGTTTCGGCAGGAAAAGCTCCCCCAATCATCTCCAACAAAAAGATGAAGAAAACCCCAATATAACGATAATGCAAGAGCTCTGTCAGAAGCGCGTGCACTCCCTCATCCTTCCCATTTCGGCAGCATTCTGTTGAGCGGCTTATCCTGACGGTAGCCGAGCACATAGTCTGCCTGCATCAACGTGTGGATCTCGCGCGTCCCCTCATAAATGACCAGGGCCTGCGCATTGCGCAGATAGCGTTCCACCGGGTACGCGTTTGAATAACCGTTTGCGCCGTGAATCTCGACCGCATCGGAAGCGCTGCGAAATGCAATATCACAAGCCTGCCACTTGGCAAGCGACGTCTCACGTGTGTTGCGCACACCTTTATTTTTCAGCGATCCCGCACGATACACAAGCAACTGCGACATCTGCCAGCCTGCCTCCATGTTCGCGATCATCTGCTTCACCAGCTGATGTCGGCCGATTTCCACCCAAACGTCTTGCGCGTCTTCGCGTAGGCGACGGAGGCGTCGAGGCAGGCACGCGTCAAGCCCGTCGCCCCTGCAGCCACGGTGAAGCGGCCGTTGTCGAGTGCCGACATGGCGATTTTGAAGCCTTCTCCTTCCGCCCCGAGACGGATGCTCTGCCGGTACACGTACGTCCGTCAATACGATTTCTCCGGTGTTGCCGCCGTGAATCCCGAGCTTCCCCCTGATCGGGTGTGTCGTCGCCCCCACGCACGCTCGACGATGAATGCCGCCATGCCGTTGACTCCTGTTCCGGATCGACAGAGGCAATATCAGGAAGTGGTCCGCGTAGTCCGCCATCGAGATCCACAACTTCGATCCGCTTAGTATGTACTAATCGCCGCCACGTATCGCGCGCGTCCGGATAGCACCCGCGTCCGAGCCCGCGTCTGGCTCGGTCAGCGCAAACGCACCCAGCGTTCACCCCTTTCGCCTGCGGCACGAGGTAGCTCTGCTTTTGCGCTTCCGTGCCCCATTGCAGTAAGGTCATGCTGTTCAGGGCGGTGTGGACCGATACGGCCGTGGGGTGGGCGGTCTCTTCCGTACTCCAGCTCTTCGCACACGATCGCGAGCGAATTGTAGTCCATCCCGGCACCGCCGTACTGCTCCGGTATGCACACACCCATCGCCCAAGATTGGCCAATTGACGGATGAGTCCATTTTCAAAATGGTGATTTTCGTCCCATTCCCGGATAAATAGAGATCTTTCTCAGCCGTAAACTTGCGGACCATCGATTTGAGGTCGTCCTGTTCTTTCGTCAAGGTAAAATCGAGCACACCAGCCACTCCTTGCTGAGAATTGTACAGATGATCCAGTCTACGATTCTTTCACCCTGGCTTGCCTGTCTCCTGCCCGTGCAACAAAAAAGGTATGCCGTGCACCGGAGGCATACTCCTGGTAACGCTGAATCACCAATCTCGCGAACGAGGTGACGCAGCAAGTTTGCGTCACCTTTTTTAATGTTGTACACATTAAAGCCGCTGAACATGATAAGGTATGGTATGAATGCGGTCGATCGTAGACCATAACGGAAGTATGACGTCTACGTTGGGAGGGATAAGGTGCAATTGCGGGGCTGGATTGGTGCTGGCGCGACCTTGTTGCTCGGTGCTGCACTAGCAGCGGGCTTTTTGTATTGGGATCGCACAGGTGCCATCACACGGATGATTATGAACAGCGGGTCGTGGCTTGCGATCCTCATCGGGATCCTGCTGATGACCATATATTTGTATTATCCCGGTTCCCTCAGAATTTTTGATTGTCATCCTGATGCGCGTCTTTGGCGCTTGGCAAGGCGCACTGTACAGCTGGGGTGCTTCGATGATTGGCGCTATTGTGACGTTTGTTCTGGCCCGTCGTTTCGGCGACCGTTTGCTGAAAAAATTCATTACACCGCAACGGTTTGAACAAGTCAGTGAATGGATTGGCGATCGCGGACGAGTCGGCTTCATCCTCGCGCGGATTGTGCCGTTACCGTTCATCGTCGTCAACTATACAGCCGGCGTGTCAAACGGTGCGGACCTGGGATTACATCTGGACATCCGCAGTCGGCGGCATTCCCTATTATGTAGGTTTTGCACTGGTCTTTCTCGGCGTGTCCGAACATATCACTGTTTGGCTGACAGTCGGCGGTATCCTGATGCTCGGCGTCTGGCTGGGTGGCTATCTCTATAACCGTCATGTTCACAAAGTGAAACGCTGGGCGCATTAAAGTGCTCTATTCGTGCGGCAGAGCTTTTCCCCAACACTACCTATCCAACCAGTTATAATGAATGACAAAACAGTTAAAGAGGTTATCCGAAAAGCCAACTGGAGCGAACAGATACCCACGAGACAGTCGTTTATTGCCTCGGCCGTGCTGCCACATGAACGAACTGCAGCAGCCGGCGTGACAACGCTCAGTGAGCAGATTGGCCAGGCGTTCGGGCCGGCGGTTAGCGGCTTTGTCCTGCAGACAGCGAGCGCCGCCGTACCTTTCGTGGTCGGCGGCGCACTCAAAGTCATCTATGATCTCACCCTGTGGGTGATGTTTCGCAATGGGGCGTACGGTCCAAAGCAATGCGGGAGTCTTAGTCGTCCGCTCCCTGTTCCGGCAGAACGGTTTTGGCAATTTGTTCGTCAAGCGACTCATACTCGTAGTAATGAATCGTGTCATACAGTTCCGCACGCGTTTGTAGAGTCTGCAGAGATGCCCTGCTGTGTCCCGTTCGTGACGGATTTCCTGATAGACAGTCTGTACTGCCTTCGCTGCTGCTCGGAGCGACGTTACCGGATAGATCACCATCTCGTAACCCCAGTCCGCAAACTGTTTCGCAGTGTAATAGGGCGTCTTCCCAAACTCGGTCATGTTCGCGAGCAAGCGGAGCCGAGACCGCCTGGCGGAAGCGCCGAAAATCCTCCTCGGTGGTCAGAGCTTCCGGGAAGATGGCGTCAGCCCCCGCCGCCACGTAGGCCTGGGCGCGCAGAATGGCTGCTTCCATGCCCTCCACCGCCTTTGCATCCGTCCGAGCTACAATCAAAAGTGATGGGCGCAATCTGCTTGAGCATCTTTATTTTCTGTTGCATTTCCTCTGTTGGATATCAGCTTCTTTCCGTTCAAATGCCCGCATTTTTTGGGCATGTCCTGGTCTTCGATTTGGACCGCGGCGACCCCGGCTTCGACCATCTCTTTGCGCTGTTCGGGCAACGTTGAGCACACCGCCGTAACCTGTGTCGATGTCAACGAGGAGGGGCAACTTGGATGCACGAACGAGATCGCGCGCGCGTTCTGCCACCTCATTCGAGTAGATGAGTCCAAGGTCAGGCAGACCGCGACTCGCCGTGTATGCGGCCCCTGACAAGTACAGCGCTTGAAAGCCGGCCTCCGGGCCAAAAGCGCACTCATACCGTCGTGCGCACCTGGAATCTGCATCAGCGAACCACTCGTCATTCCGATTCGAAACTGCTTGGCAAGCTCTTCCTGACTCACATCCTGCGTAACCAACCATGTCATAAATTTTCTCCTCCCAGCCTCTGTTTTTCTATCGTTAAGGTTATCCGATACGGCAGCCGTTTTCTTGACCCATTGCTCCATAAAGACGTGCACGGGCATCCATCGAGGCGCTTCGCATCCAACACCAGCTTTCAACGAGTTGTTCTACACGATGGCCGGAAACTGCGTACCCAGGTTCTGTCGCGCCTTGGCAACGAGCTGCGGCAAGGCCTCTTGCCGCCGTGCCGGATGACCCAGTGGATACTCGATGGCTACGGGACCCGTCTCACTCCCATCGGTATAGCGAATTGTCAGTGCGTTTGCAATCGAGCGCTTTTTCGGATCGAGATAATCACGACTGTAGGTCGGATTCTCCTCAACCACTCATTTTGGCACGCAGTCGGTCGATTCTGGGGTCGTGTGCGATTTCACCCTCATAGTGCTGCCCCGTTATGGTGCCATAAGATCAGTCCTACCGCGACAATGTACTGCAGGCAGTGATCTCGGTCGGCAGGATTCCGCAGCTGGCCCCCGCTTATCGATGATGCGGATGGCCGACTCGTGCGTCCGTATCAGAATTTGCGTCCACTTCATCCAGCCGTCCCGATACCTCTTGATGCAAGCTGCACAGCCGCCTCCAAGGCGGTCTGCGCGTGAAACTCTGCTGGATACGCGACTTTGAAGAGGATGTTTTCCATCACGTAGGTGCCGAGTGGACGGCCAGAGTGATGTCTTGTCGCCGAAGAGGACGCCGGATACGCCCCAGGTGGTCGCAATCAGGGCGGTGTCGTAGCCCATTCTCCCGCATCGCCATCAGTGCCAATTGGACACCTCGGCTGGAGGCGTCGCCCGCGGCCCACGACTTGCGCGATCCAGCATTCGGTGCGTGCCGATAAGTGCGTAGACTGGCACCGTCGATGAAAGCGTTGGAGACGGCGGACGAATCTGCTTTTCATTCCGCCAAGAAGTGCGGCGGTCACGGCTGCGGTGGCGACTTTGACGAACAGGACGTGATCGAACCCGTTGCGGTTCAGGCTGTTGTTCAAGGCGAGAACGCCCTGATTTCATGCGCCTTCACCATCGCCTCAAGCACCTGCCGCATGGTCAGCGGTGGGTCCAAGTTGAACCCGTTGTTGACTAACATAGTCGGCAACTGCCAGAATTCCACCGAAGTTATCAGATGGGTGCCCCCACTCTGCCGCTAACCAGGTATCGCTGTAATCAAGCCAACGGATCGCGATGCTGGTGTTGAACGCGGCTTGAACGGGATCGAGTACGTAGTCCATTCAGGCACATGTGCACCACCGGGCACGACGGTGCCGCGTACAATTGGACCCATCAGCTTTTTACATGCCGGATAGGTCAATGCGAGCATGGCACATCCGAGTGCATCTAGCAGGTCATATCGGGCTGTAGTGAACGCGAACATCGCTGTCTACCGATAACTGCGAGTACAGTCCACAATCTGTGTCAGTACGGCATCCGTCTCTCGGTGTTTTCCATTTCCCTCCTCCTCAGTAAAAGGACTCCGACCAGGCGGACATTCGCCCAGTCGGAGTCTGAAGTATCATTCGATTCAGGCGCTTGTGGAGGAGGAAGACTCAGCAGTCATTCCTGGAACCTTCAACCAGACACCCTGTAGCCAGAACAACGCGATGGCTGCGAGTACTACGCCGCCAATCATGAACAAAAAGCCGTCATTGAAGGAGTGTGTCGCCGAGACGATGCCGCCGATGATCAGCGGGGCGATGAAGCCGCCAATCTGGCCGCCAAAGTTAACGAACCCGGTAAATGTCCCGCGCAGGCTGTCAGGTAGCAGATCCAGCGCCACGCCCCAAATCGGTCCAAAGCCACCATACAGGAAGAAGGCTGCGGCGCACAGACCTACGACACTTCCGCCGACCGTGCCCGTGGTATACGCGATATACAGGGACACACCAGCCAGCAGATAGCTGACTGCAATCATGCTCGCCCGGAAACGATACAAGAGCTTGTTTCCAAGGATGCCAAGAATCACAAGACCGAGGAAGCCGAACCAATATGGCAGGGACGCGTCCATTCCGAGCGCACTCAATGTGATGTGACGCGCCTGACTGAGGTAGGATGGCATCCAGCCGAGAAGTCCCCAGAAAGCGACATTGAAGAACAGGTATGCGAAAAAGGCCAGCCAGATGGTCGGGTGCGCCATGACATCTGCCCATGTTGCTTTCAGCCCTTTGCGGTTCGTGATTTCCGTATGGACAACGCCTTCAGCAGGCTTATGTGGAATCAGGAAGCCAATCAGAATGGCCATAATGATGCCAGGAACAATAAACCAGTAGAACATGGCGTGCCAGCCGGCTACTTTCAAGAGCCACACAGCGAGTGGTGCAACCACAGCCGGACCAAGGGCAATCGACGTCAGGAACAGACCACTGGCAGCTGACCGCTGATGGGACGGAAAGAAGTCACCAATCAGCTTGAATTGTGCCCCATTTTCCAAACCTTCACCGACACCAAACAGGACGCGGGCAGTAATCAGGAAACCAATGGACATGGCCATGCCTGTCATGCCTGTGAATATAGACCACCAAACCAGTGCAATCACAAGCAGCTTTTTGGCGCCGAATCGGTCGGCCAGTATGCCACCTGGAATCTGCAAGATGGCATAGCCAAATGTAAATGCCGATAAGACCGCGCCAAAAGCGGTTGGGCTGATATGAAGTGCGCTCTGAATGGTTGGGCCTGCCACTGAAATATTGATGCGATCCAAGTAAGCCACAAACATCATTAACCAGATTAATAAAAGCATTACCCACTTCTTATTCAAGCATGGTACCCCCTCTCGAATTCAGACACCGCAATCAAGACGAATCGCCTGACTCCACATCAGCTGTTGCTGTAGAGCGAGCCACCCCCCTCTCAAAGACGTCTGGCTGCGCTAGACAGTCGTCAAAGGCTGTCCTTCACGCACTGCTTTATCGAATGATGCATCGAGCGCTTTCAGACGGGTGACATCGAGCGACGTCTCGATATCCTGATCCGCTAGAAATGCGGCCACCTGGCTCGCCCGCAGATTCCCTGGCGCACCCGGCGCGTATGGACATCCACCAAGTCCTGCTTGCGCCACGTCATAGTCATAGACACCAGCCTCAATGCCCGCATAGTACGTTCGCCAGCCCATACCCGCGCGGATCGTGCAGATGCAGACTGAGCGGCGTATCGGGAAACAGCGATTTGAGTGCCGTCGCATCGTTCATAGATCATTCGTGGCGTGGCGCGGCCAATCGTATCAGCGATGGACAGTTCACTTACACCTACCTGTACCAACCGTCTCTGCCACGCGATAGACATCTTCAAACGGCACCTCACCGATAAACGGGCACACAAACGCCGTAGCGATAGCCGCAACGACCTTTCGTCCGTGCGATCTCGCACGGCGGGCAACATCCGTCACAATCGTGAGGGACTCATCCGTCGTCCGTTGGACATTCTCTTCGTTGTGCGCAGTGCTGGCAGAGAGAAAAACGACTGCCGTGTCGACTGGTGAATCCAGTAACCGATCGAGCCCCCGCTGGTTCGGCACCAACACCCGGTACTCAACCCCGTCAAGTTCTGGCAATTGTCTTGCGAATTCAACTGCGTCCCGGAGCGGTGGAATACGGTCGGATCGCACAAACGAGGTCACTTCCAGCGATTTGAAACCTGCATCGACGAGGGCCCGAACCAGACGAAGCTTCTCTGCAGTGGGAACAAAGACGGGTTCATTTTGCAGCCCATCACGCAGGGTGACATCACGAAGTTGCACTTCTTGTGGAAACCGCACAGTGAATCGCCCCCAATTCTTCCAACGCATTGATTTCTTCGCTTGCATAACCAAGCTGATGCAGGATCGTCGCGCGTGTCTGCACCGCAGTCTGGCCCCGCCCACGCGATGCTCCCCGGCGTTTCCGCCAGCTTGGGGACAATGCCCGGCATGACGATCTCTTGCCCGTTCTGGTCCGGTAACGGATACAAACATCTCGCGTGCGCGGTAGTGTGGATCAGCATAGATATCAGCCATGTCATAAATCGGCCACCCGGTATACCTGCGCGCGCGAGTGACTCGACTAAGTCAGCACAAGAATACTGCTTCGTCCATGCTGTGATAGCGGCGTCCAGACGTTCGACATCGGCAACCCTGCCCGGGTTATCCGACAGTTCCGGGATCAGTGGCTAGATCATCACGATTTATCAGCCGCATCAGTTTCTGGAACAGGGTGTCGCTATTCGCGCCAATCGCGATCCATTTCCCGTCAGAGGTTGGGTATACATTCGAGGGAGCCGCTGCTTTGAGCGTGTTTCCCTGTCGCTCGGCGGATCGAGCCTTCATGGACATATTCCGGCAGCAAACCCTCCATCAGCGAGAAGACCGATTCGTAGAGGGCCACATCGATGACTTGCCCACTTCCCTGATCGTGCTTATCTCGGTGATAGAGCGCCATCAACGTCCCAATTGCCGCATACAGCGCAGCGATTGAGTCGCCAATAGATAACCCGACTCGTACTGGCGGCCGATCCGGAAAACCGGTCACTGCCCGAAGGCCACCCATTGACTCGGCAATATTGCCAAAACCAGGCCGTTCCCGATACGGCCCGGTCTGGCCATAGCCAGTCACACTCGTGATAATCAAGCGCGGGTTCAGCGCTCTCATGTCCTCGTGCGAAAGCTGCCATTTAGACAGGGTTCCTGGTTTGAAGTTCTCGACCACGACATCCGCCGACTGAATCAACCTGCGAACGACGTCCCTGCCCGCCGCGCTGATGCAGGTCGACGGCGATGGATCGCTTGTTCCGCAGCTGCACCCGGCTCCAGTAGGAGTCCCCACCGCTTCTGGCGGAGGCCCCACTCGCGAATCTGATCGCCTTTAGGCGACTCGACTTTGATGACTTCAGCCCCGAAATCAGCGAGAATTCGGGTCGCAAACGGCCCGGCAATAAATGCACCTAGTTCAATCACTCGAATGCCCTCAAGGGGTTTCATTTCCATCACGCCTCTCTAGCTGACCAATTGACTTGATGTAGGCAAGGTCACTTTCCAAGTGGCTGGTCATCCGCTCCCAGGCTCGCCTGCTCGTCTCGCTCGGCAAATTGCCTGGTAGATCTGCCAGTGTTCCTCGATGGAATTCACACGGCGATGAAGATCTTGAAGCAAATGTAGCGATAATAACGACTAAGCGCTGAGAGTTCGCCGCATCACCTTCTGCAGGCGGCGATTGCTGGACGCCCCCACGATGAGGTCGTGGAACTCCGCATTGCTTTCAATGAAACGATCGAACTGGCCGGTGGCAATACACTCGTCTGTCTTCGCAAAATCGCTTCCATACGAGCGATGTTGTCTGGCCGTAATGTGCTTGGCTGCCAAACGAGCAGCCATTGGTTCAATCGCCAATCGCAGTTCATACAAGTCTTCAAAATCCGTTTGTGATGGTTTGAAGAGCATTGTAGTACCCTGTTCCGTCAGGACGAGGCCCTCTTGCTCCAATCGGCGAATCGCCTCTCGAACAGGGCTGCGGCTTGACGGCCAGCCGCTTTGCGATGCTGCTCTCCACAATCTTTGAGCCAGGCGCGATTTCACCCGACAGAATCTGATCACGCAGGTACCGATACATTTGTTCGACGAGCGGTTCCGCTCTTGCTATTGGATCACTCAGTGACGATACATCTCCTCAACCGATCTCGGCGATGCGAAGTTTGGCATCCCTTTGGCAATTTTGTCGACTGTCGACAGTCGACAACCAGTAAACACAGCTTATCACGAATCCGCTTACATAACAATATATTTTGTCAATTCTGAATTAATGACAGAACGGCGTGATCAGCGCAGTACGTACGTGATCACGCCTGTATAACTGACTCAGTAGTGAAGCTGGGAGAGGAAGTTGCTGACTTGCACGACCGCTTGGTGACTGCCGCCTTCGTTCTGCGTGTTTGCCAGTGCCATCACAATTAAGTAAGTCGTCTGAGCGTGCCCAGGTTGGTTGGCCCAGGCTGCGAACCAACCCCAATCTGAGCCGCCGCGCGTTTTCTGGGCAGTACCGGTTTTACCGGATACGACCCAACCGGGGACGCTCGAAATCGCATGCGCTGTTCCAGTGGGATTGGCGACGACCTGGCGCAAATCGCCCGCAACGGTAGTGACTGCACTTTGCGACATGACCTGGGTGGCAAGCGCATGTTTTGAGCCACTCGCTACCACTTTACCTGCCGGCGTGGTGACCGTATCCGTCAGATAGGGTTGCAGCACGGCGCCATCGTTTACGAACGCGGTGTACATAGATGCCAACTGCAGCGGACTGACCAGCACCTGCCCTTGGCCGTAGGCGCTGTCAGCCAGTTGAATGTCGCTCTGAATCTTGCCGTTGTCGCTGACCTGCGCCCTGTTCACTGCAAGTTCGAACGGTAAGGTCTTGTCAAATCCGAATTTCTCCAGGCCAGAGATAAAATCGTTGGCACCAATGGCGAGGCCGACCTGGGCAAAGTAAATATTGTCAGACCACACGAGCGCATGCTGTAGGTCATCCGTCCCTGCTGGATGCGGTTCACGCGTGACATAGTAGTTGCCCCAGGAAGAATCCTTCTGCCACTTGAGGTTTTCAGTTCCTTTAAACGTGGTGCTTGGCTTCAGCACGCCCTTGGTCAGGCCGATACCAGCAACCAATGGTTTGAGTGACGATCCCGGAGGTATGGCCGACAACGCCCGATTCAGCAGAGGCGCACTGCTGCTGTTCAACAGCGCCTGCCACTGTGCTGAACTCATGCCTGTCACCAGCTGATTCGGATCGTAATTGGGGTAGCTCGCCATGGCAAGCACAGCGCCCGTTTGCGGATTGAGCACAACGGCCGAGCCGACGTGTGTGCCCAGAGCATTCGCCAGCGCGGCCTGCACTTGGCTGTTGATGGTCACCTGCACGGTATCGCCAGCGATCGGCGCACGTGTAGCCAGCACCTGCTGGTGTTTTCCGGAGGCATCAGCAACCCAGATCTCCCCACCCACAGTCCCGCGCAGCTGTGGCTCAAATGCTTGCTCCAGCCCCTGTTGGCCAATGCTGTCGGTTGCACTGTATCCCTGCTGTATCCGTTTTGCCGTTAATTACTGTGCCGTGATCTGCACCCACATAACCGACCACATGGGCAGCAGCTCGCCCCATTGGATAGGTTCGAACCGGGTTTGAACTCGGTGTAATCAGAACACCTGGAATCGCCAGCAACTGTTTTTGGATTGTCTGTTCCTGAAAGCTTGGCAGTGTCTCAATCGGAACAAATAAGTCTGGCTTAACCCAAGACTGGTGTAGTTTCGACTCGACATCCTGAGTGGACAACTTTAATACGCTGGCAACAGCGGCGGCAGACTGCTTGTTCATTTTCCCTGGCACCAAGCCAATCTGTTGCCCTGCTACATTTTCAGCCAGTGGTTTCCCGTCTGCTGTGATGATACTGCCGCGTGTCGGCTCACTGACACTGGCGTGTACCTGCCAGCCCGGTTTCAATTGCGGAAAAATCAAATTGGGCTGCCAGTCAATCTGCCAGCCGTTCTTTCCATTCACCAGTTTTACGTGGTACTTCTCAGTGAACGGCCTCGTCATATTCGTCTTCCAGGTCACTGCAAAATTCAGACTGATGGTGTTTCCAGACGGCTTCGCTGTACCGGATGGCCGATCTTTGATCTGAATCGCAGTCGTACCAATTCCGCTTGTTATCGCCTGATAGCGCTGAACAAATACCTTTTCTGTAATTGACTGCTTGGCTGAATCAGAAAGCAGCTGATACATGCCCTGATAGTCCTGTTTCGACCAGTCCGTGAGATAGGTATTCAGTACATCGTCTGGCCCTGGCGCACGACTGCATGCAGCCGTCGCACAGATTGCCGTAAGTGACAAGAACGTCAGCAGCACTTTATTTGACTTCATCATCGACCCCCGAAACTCGTGATATCCATATATACTCGTTTCGATGATCTCGTACGTCTCCCTGCCTATCTTGGCTAAATTTTCATCATTTGTAAAATGTACCTATCTACGCACGCGCCTGCGAAACCAGCCTCGCTCCGCAAAACTCTCCGTTTGCCAGGGCACGGAAGATACGTCTGTTGCTTTCTCTTTCCCTGGATGAATGGCGAACAGCGATACAATCGCTGCCAGGGCACACGCTCCGCTGATGGTGTAAAAGACCATGCGGTGAGAAATGTCATACAGCACGGATACAATCGGCGGCACTACGGCCACACCGATGTATCGAAAGCTGCTGTATAGAGAAGATACCGTACCTCGTTCAGACTTCTCAATCCCTTCAGTGATGAAGGCGTCCAAGCACGGCAGGCAGATGCCAATGCCAACGCCGCCAGCAAACAGAATACCGACAAGCGCATAGATGTTCGTCGTCATTGCGCCTGCTGTAATTGCAGCCGTCAACAGGACGCAACCTGCAAACGAGAGCCACTTCATCCGTTTTTGCTTGGTACCGATGACCCGTCCAGTGAAAAAGGAAGCCGCGCATAGGGCTACGAGCGGGATCGCGAGAATCAAGCCCTTCGTAACACCTTTAATCTTAAACTCATCCTCCAATCGCGAGGACAGGTAAAAGAGTACGCCAAACACAACGAACATGCAGATGCCGCCAATCGCGAAGACTGCGACGAGCCAGCGTCCCTTCTGTTTAAAAATCACTCGAATCGAACGCATGAACGTGGAAAATTGAACGGTCGGCTGATCCGATTTTTTCGGTGCTTTCACCAGCCACAAAACGAGCGCAATCGACACCGCACAGAAAACCGGGATTGCGAGAAACGGGATAAACCAGATCCATGCAGCCAATGCGGCTCCAAGAATAGGACTCAGCACTTTGCCAAACGTATTGGATGTTTCAATCAAACCAAGACCTTGGCTGACATCCCGGTCACTGCGAAACATATCACCGACCAGCGGCAGAACCACGGGTGCTGCCCCCGCCGCGCCGGCGCCCTGCAGCAGTCTGCCTCCGAGAATTACCCAGTATGCATCTTTCAGCCACCATGCGCCGAGCCCGGAGATGAGTCCGCCGATTCCGGTGATCATCAGACTGGGTACGATGACCTTCTTTCGGCCAATGCGATCGGACAGATAACCAGCGACAGGGATCAGAAATATGGCGACGACCGAATAGACGGTAATCACAAGGCTGACCAGAAATGAGCCGATATGCAGTTTCTTTTCCATCTCCGGCAGAACCGGGATGAGCATCGAGTTGCCAAGCGTCATGATCAACGGAATGGAAGCCAGCGAGATGAGGTCCCCACTTTTTATCAGCTTGCACGCAGAAGTCACCCGTCCAGTCAGCGGCTGATAATGCGTGTCCGAAATGGGGTGACCCTTTTCGGACCTCTGAGTTGTTAGCTGCCGCCATCAAGTTCTACTCGGCTAAGATGCGGATTTTTGCTGATGATTATTCCGAACGTCTCTGAACGTCCAAGTCTTTTCCATACGATCTCCATATGATTTGTACAAATTCTACACCAACCCTATCGGTCGGCTTGATTACAATATGGATGTGAGGATGACACCTAACCCCCCTTACCGGGCCGTCCCCCTGGCCCGGTGCCTCACCTCTTTCAGGTTCTGGCGAACCCGCATCAAGAACGCATCCCACACTACTGGATGATCGGAGGGATAAAGATGGTGAATTGCAGCCTGTCACTGCCAGCAAGAGAGGCAAAGCCCCGCTCCACTGGATGGGCCGATTCTCATTGATAATGGCGTCCCGCTGCACCATTTTGAGGATGTCATTCACAGCGCAGCAGACTATGTAGACATCGTCAAATTTGGCTGGGGAACTTCTGTTGTCACAAGGTTTCTGGAGGAGAAAACAGCGTTTCTGAAGCGACAAAATATTGCCTACTACTTTGGCGGAACGCTGTTCGAAAAGTATGTGGTACAGGGGAAAGTCGATGATTTTTATGCACTCTGCCATGATTTCGGCTGTACGCATGTAGAAATCTCGAATGGCACCATTGCAATGAGCAATTCCGAGAAAGCGCGGTTCATCACGGATTTCTCTCGGGATTTTTCTGTGCTGAGCGAGGTTGGCTTCAAGGATGACGAACAGTCTATTCGGCTTCATCCGGCCAAGTGGATTGAATATATTCAAGAGGACATGGACGCTGGTGCAACCAAGGTGATTACCGAGGCGCGGGAGAGCGGCACGAGTGGCATTTGTCGCAGCAATGGCGAACTACGTTACGGCCTGATTGAAGAGATTATAGCCTCGCCGCTCAATTGCGATCGCATCATTTTTGAAGCGCCCAACAAATCGCTTCAGACCTACTTTATCACCGAATTCGGCGCAAACGTCAACCTTGCCAATATCCCGTTTGACGATGCCATTGGCGTAGAAACACTGCGCCTTGGGCTGCGCTCTGACACACTACTTCACTTTGAGGAGCGAATGAATACGCATGCGAGACGTTCATAACGTATTTCACTTGGCCATACCGTGCCGCGATCTGGACGAAACATATGATTTCTACGTAACCAAACTTGGTTGTAAACTTGCGAGGCGGTATCCGGGCAGATCACGCTCGATTTCTTTGGCGATCAGGTCGTGTGTCACCTTGCCCCGGAAAACATCGACGAAAATCCAAGGATGTATCCAAGACACTTCGGGATTACCTTCCGGGAAAGATACGAGTACAACAACCTGCTCAAACTGGCTCGCCAGCGCGAAATACCATTCTTTCAGGAACCGATGCTGCGATTCGAAGGACGCATTGAAGAACATGAAACGTTTTTTCTCATTGATCCATCTAATAATTTGCTGGAGTTCAAATATTACAACGACGCACGCATGATGTACTAATTCCACTCAGCCCTCTAACTTGAACTGTTTAGAGGGCTTCCCTCACACCCGATGTTACAAGGACATCGCCGCATTCCGACAACTCTATCCAAACCCCTGAAAATATTCACTATTTTTCCGAACATTCCATAGTTCGACAGCATATGCTGTATTACAGTGCTACACTGTGTCCCGCCATCATAGAAAATCAGGAGATAGAGAAGGCGAGCGCGATCGCCAAGATGAATGTAAGAGGGTGTCTAAAATTCGCATGAATGGAAAGTTCGGTTGGCTCGGAGCAGTTATGGCAATCGGCCTCATTCTTGCTGGCTGCGGCACACCAAACGCTGCAGCAAAACAGCAAAACCAGGCACAGACAAGTTCAGTCGTCGCATCAACTGCCACGCATCCTACCATCCAAGACACAGCACTTCCTAAAGCAATCAACGAGGAACTGATGCCGAAAAAGACTACCCTACCGCTGATCAAGCCCGGCAGCACCGGCGTCGATGCGCGGCTCCTCAATGAGGCGCTGGCGACCCTGCATTATCTGCCCGTACAGTTCACACCAAGTCCTCACGGCAGTTCTAATGTTGTCTATCCATATTCACTGGCTTACCAGCTGGAATATGGCAAGGCACAACCGGTAGCCGGCTCGTGGCACTGGACAGCTTCCTACCCGAGCGCCTTGACACAGCTGTGGAATCCAAATACGGACAACGTCATTACAGAAGGTGCAGTAATGACGTTCGAACTGGATCACGGACTGCCAGCCGACGGCGTCGCGGCACCGAAGTGATTACGGCGCTCAGCCATGATCTGCGGACGAACCTGGTCAATTCACACCCATATATCAACGTAACGGTTTCCAAATCCCTGCCAGAACGTCTAACGGTCTGGTCGAACGGTAAAGCAATCTATTCTTCCCTGGCCAACACGGGTGTCGCTGCGGCACCAACGCCTAATGGGACGTATCCTGTCTACTTACGCTACCAGTCGCAAACCATGACTGGCACGAATCCAGACGGGACCAAATATAGCGATCCCGGCGTACCATGGATCAACTACTTCTACAAAGGCGACGCTATTCACGGTTTCGTGCGAAGTTCATATGGCTTTCCGCAATCCGTGGGCTGCGTCGAGCTTCCAGTCAATAATGCGAAAACCGTGTACAGTATGATTAACTACGGAACCCTCGTTACCATCACTGGGTGACGAGCGACGGGGCATCGGGCCACCAGCATTTCCCTAACGGATATTACGGAGGATGCCCCACGCGGACATCCTCTACATTCATCTTTCTAGGGGTTTAAGGTACAGGCACAGGTGGTGCCACCGGACGACCACAGTCCGGACCAAAAACCCAACAAAGCATTCCCGAGGCCTATTTTGCCCAAACTCCTGGGCATCGGAGCGTGATCGACCAAATAAGATCCCAAGAATGCTTTATTTGTTAAATCGAATAGAGTCCAAGCCAAATAAGGTTTTGACAGTACTTTATTCGATCACCCTGCCTCCGCATCGCGATGCGGGTAACCCAATGGGCCGCTCCGCCCCGCCATCACTGCAGCAGAACGCTCCTTGAAATTGCAAAAAATTTCAGATAACATGCAGAATACGATGTTCCCCGTGAACGTTATCCTCAGTCAGGCGATTTACCTTATTTGCGCTCGTCAAAACCGACCATGATCGCCGTTTCAGTCACAAACACATCGTTGCTTTCTTCACAAATATGACATACTATTTAGCAAAACACCCAACTATATTATGTCATAATATAAAATGTGATCTACCATTCAGAGGAGGTTCGTAGGTGGCATCTCATCAACGCATATTTCAGAAAGTTCTGGTAGCAAACCGCGGTGAAATTGCAATTCGCGTCTTTCGCGCCTGTACGGAGCTAGGTATTCGCACAGTCGCCGTTTACAGCCGGGAAGACCGATTTTCGCTTCATCGCTATAAAGCGGATGAGGCGTACCTCATTGGATTGGGCAAAGAACCCGTTGCCGCGTACCTTGATATTAACCAAATGATTGAAACAGCGCTGCAGGCAGGCTGTGACGCAATCCATCCCGGATACGGCTTTCTGTCCGAAAGTGAAGCCTTCGCCCGTGCCTGTGACGAGGCGGGGATCACGTTCATCGGCCCCGATGCGGAGCATCTGGACATATTCGGCAACAAAGTCAAAGCAAGACAGGCGGCGGTTGCAGCCGGCATACCTGTCGTACCAGGGACGGAATCCACGGTGGATTTCGAGACCGCAGCCGAATTTGCCAAATCGATTGGCTACCCAGTCATTCTCAAGGCCGCCAGCGGCGGCGGCG
Source organism: uncultured Alicyclobacillaceae bacterium (assembly GCA_963758235.1). GTDB lineage: Bacteria > Bacillota > Bacilli > Alicyclobacillales > Alicyclobacillaceae > CAVWUS01. Next base: position 42,865 of record CAVWUS010000015.1, read on the forward strand.
GTCGCGGCATGCGCGTGGTGCGGACGGAAGCAGAATTGGCTGACGCCTATGCGCGTGCAGCGTCGGAGGCACGTAAAGCGTTTGGATCGGAAGCGATTTATGTCGAGAAATATATCGGCTCTCCCAAACATATTGAAGTTCAAATTCTTGGCGACAACGCCGGCAACCTCGTCCATCTGTTTGAACGCGACTGCTCCATTCAACGCCGTCACCAAAAAATTGTCGAAGTAGCGCCTTCCATGCTGCCAGATGACTTACGCCTTAAAATCTGCGAGAGCGCCAAGCAGTTGATGGCGCATGTCGGCTATAAGAATGCAGGTACAGTTGAATTTCTTGTAAGTGAAGACGGTCAGTTCTATTTTATTGAAGTCAACCCGCGGATCCAGGTAGAGCATACCATCACCGAGCTCATCACAGGCATCGATTTGGTCCAGTCGCAGATCCGCGTGGCGGAAGGCTATACGCTCGATAGTCCGGAAATCGGCATCACTGGTCAAGAATCGATTACAACGCGCGGTTTCGCGATCCAATCGCGCATTACGTCCGAAGATCCGGAAAACGAGTTTCTGCCAGATACCGGCCGCATCACCACCTATCGCGCTGCATCCGGCTTTGGCATTCGTCTGGACGCGGGGAACGGCTTCGCCGGTGCACGTATATCGCCGCATTATGACTCTTTGCTGGTAAAAGTCAGCGCCTATGCCCTGACGTTCCCGATGGCTGTCCAGAAGATGTCCCGGCATTGCAGGAATTCCGGATTCGCGGCGTTAAAACAAATATTCCGTTTCTCTCAAAAGTGATGGAGCATCCCCTGTTCATCTCTGGTCAGGCGAACGTCAACCTGATTGAAGAACATCCAGAGCTATTCAACTTTCCGCGTCGAAAAGACAGAGCGACCAAACTGCTGCGCTATATCGGCGACGTAACCGTCAACGGGCCAACCGGAAATGGCCCCGTACCGAAGCCGCAGCTGCCGGAAGCGCCTGTGCCAAGTACGTCTGTGTCCGGTGAGCGAACGGGATCGCGTACGCTATGGAAGGCGCTTGGCACCGATGCGCTCTTGCGGCGGATTCACAGTGATTCACGCCTATGGCTCACAGACACAACCTTTCGCGATGCCCATCAGTCTCTGCTCGCAACCCGTATGCGCACGCGTGATCTGGTCAAGATCGCGCCAGCCACAGCGCACATTGGACGCAATCTGTTCTCCATGGAAGTCTGGGGCGGCGCAACATTCGATGCGAGCATGCGTTTTTTGAAGGAAGATCCGTGGGAACGTTTGGCTGCCTTGCGCGAAGCGATACCTAACATCCTCTTTCAGATGCTGCTGCGCGGCGCCAACGGTGTCGGCTACAAGAACTATCCGGACAATGTCATCACGACGTTCACCCGCCGTGCAGCTGAGGCTGGCATCGATGTGTTCCGTATCTTCGACAGCCTGAACTGGCTGCCGAACATGGAAGTGGCGATTGCAGCGGCACGGGAGGCGGGTGCCATCGCCGAAGCTGCCATCTGCTATACGGGGGATATTCTCGATCCAAACGAGACCAAGTACTCCCTCGCCTACTATGTCGATCTCGCACAGCGACTGGAACAAGCCGGCGCACACATCCTCTGCATTAAAGACATGGCTGGATTGCTGAAACCGTACGCTGCGCCAAAGCTGATTGAGGCGCTGAGAAGCGCAGTGTCGATTCCGATTCACCTGCATACGCACGATACCAGCGGCAACGGCGTCGCCACCTTGCTGAAAGCAGCAGAAGCCGGTGTCGACATCGTCGATGTGGCAATCTCGTCACTATCCGGTACAACATCGCAGCCAAGCTGGAATGCAGTTCAGGCTGCAACCGCCAATACCCCCCTCGATGTATTGGATGATCCGGATGAATTACAGCAACTCAGCGACTATTGGGAAACGGCACGTGCCTACTATGCTCGCTTCGAAACCGGCCAGACTGCCTCGAGCGCCGACGTCTATCGGCATCAAATGCCGGGCGGTCAGTACACGAACCTGCGGGAACAGGCGATCGCGCTCGGAATCGGCGACAAGTTTGCAGAGGTCAAAAAATCATACATGGCAGTCAACCGGCTGCTCGGTGATATCGTCAAGGTAACCCCTTCGTCCAAGATGGTCGGCGATTTCGCGCTGTTCATGGTGCAAAACAACCTGACAGAAGAAAATCTCTTGGAACGGGCGCCGGAACTCGACTTCCCGGCATCCGTCATCGATTACTTCCTCGGCTCGATGGGCCAGCCTTACGGTGGTTTCCCAGCAGAGCTGCAGGCCGCCATCCTAAAGGGAAGACAGCCAATTCAGGGGCGGCCGGGTGAACATTTACCGCCAGTCGACTGGACACATGAAAAGGCGGAACTTGCCATGAAAATCGGCATGGAACCGACTGACGAACAAGTTCTATCCTATGTACTGTATCCACAGGTGACCGTAGAGTTTTTAAAGTACCGCGCTGAATATGGCGATATCAGCACGCTTGATACGCTTACGTTCTTCTATGGGATCAAACCGGATGAAGAGATCAGCGTCGAAATTGAACCTGGCAAGTCGCTCATCATTAAACTGCTCTCCATCGGGGAACTGCAATCAGATGGATCGCGTACGATTTTCTTCGAACTGAACGGACAGCCACGTCACGTGGACGTGATTGACCATGCTGCACCACAGCCGAAAAATCAGCGCCGTAAGGTAAGCGGCCAGCCGACCGAACTAGGGGCAACCATGCCAGGCCGCGTCATTCAAATTCCTGTGCATGTAGGTGAAACGGTTGAGAAAGGGCAGCTTCTGATGGTAACAGAAGCGATGAAGATGGAAATTCAGGTCGTCGCGCCGCGCACGACCACCATCAAGGAAATTTTGTGCCAAACTGGGGATGCGGTTGAACCGGGTGATGTCCTCATGATGTTTGCACAATAGAAGATTTCCCTTCACTCGCATCGAGTCATCGGCTAGAATGGGCGTAGATGTACCGAGAGAGGTTGATCTCAATTGCTGATTGGCGCCATCGAAGCTGGTGGAACGAAAATTATCTGCGGTATTGGTGACGAAACGGGTCAGATTCACGAACAAGTGTCGTTTCCGACACGTGAACCAGAGACAACCGTCCCCGAGATCACCGCTTTCTTTGCGAATAAGCCACTTGCCGGGATCGGCATCGGATCGTTTGGCCCTGTCAATGTCGACAGGAACCAGCCCGGTTATGGCACCATTACGTCTACGCCCAAGCTGCCCTGGCAGAACTTCAGCTGGCAGGATGCACTGGCGCCAGTCGTTTCTTCCCCTATTTTCGTCGATACGGATGTGAATGCAGCGGCGCTTGGCGAACTCCGCTTTGGCGCCGCAAAGGGATTAAACAGCTGTGCATACATTACAGTTGGCACGGGAATCGGCATCGGTCTGGTTGTCGAGCAAAAACGCGTGCACGGACTAATGCACCCTGAATTTGGCCACATGCTGGTCCGTCGCCATCCGGATGATGATTTTCCTGGCATCTGCCCGTTTCATCAAGACTGTCTGGAAGGACTCGCTTCAGGCTCCTGCGCTCGAAGCGCATTGGGCCGTCCAGGCGTGACACTGGATAGTGATCATATCGCCTGGACGTTTGAAGCAGACTACCTTGCGCAAACCGTCTATAACCTCATTCTGGCTGCGTCGCCGCAACGCGTCATCCTCGGCGGCGGCGTCATGCATCAGCCGCAACTGCTTCCCTGCATCCGTCAAAAGGTTCAGGAACTGTTGAACGGCTACGTACGTAAGGACGAAGTCATTCACCATCTGGACGATTATATCGTTGCCCCTAGCCTCGGCGATCTCGCTGGCCTCACAGGCGCGCTCGCCCTTGTCCTCGACGAACAGCACTAACGCACAGTAACTAGGAGCAGAAGCGTCATGAATTCCCCCCTCGACTCGTAGACTGAATCAACAGCGTTTCCGAGGGGGGACATGCCATGCCGATACAGCTGCCGCAAGCTGTACAAATTGCTGTCGACACCTATCTCGAGTTATACCGCCAGTCCAAAGAGATTGAAGCGAAGATGAAATCTCTGCGTGCCGAGATCGAACCTTTCCTGAAAGAACATAGTGATTTTGTTCTAGAAGCTAGCGACGGTTCTGGCCGGATTGAACTCACCAAGTCACAACGCCCAATCACGAACGCACAATATACAACCTATCGCCTGGACGATATCGCACCGCTGCTTCCCGCAAGCATATTGCGCAAGTGCACCGTACAGGTGGTAGACAAGGAGCGGCTGGAAAGTCTCGCAAAACTCGGCCAGGTTCCGGACGATGTGCTCGAGCGCAAACAGTTGCGCGAAAGCTTCAGTTTTACATGCAAACTCAATCCGTAACGTTGCGCTCGCACGATTGAAATGGGAATGGGACGCCGGATTGTAAACAATTTACTTCTCCAAATGTTGTTACTTTTGATGAAGACACGATGATTGCCCGACATATTGGGTAACGTTGGACTCGCAGATGGAGGGGCAAGATGCAATAGTCACCACAATGGTGACTATTCGGCGATATTGGATGAACGCTGTACAGAATAAACACCACAATGGTTGCTGTCGCCTGATTTTAAGACAGTTGAAGGTGCACAAACCTTGGATAGTAACTGTTAGGGAATGTTCTTTGCCGTTATCATTACACTCCACCCAAGGCAGCTGTCGGTGTGGTTCCTACAAATACCTGATATTTGCCGTACTGAATCAAATCAAGGAACTCTGGCAGGAGAACGGCCAGAAGCTGAATAAGAAGGACATCAAGAAACAGCATCCCGAAGTTATGCGAAACGCGTTGTATTACTGTCCCTCCTGGGAGCATGCCGTTTCGACAGCCGTAGAACAGCAGTGAACCCCTCACGGGGTGATGGCGATTGAGAGGATCGCTATGGTGCCGCTGGCGCGGCCAGCATCACCAACACCGCTGATAAGCGCCACGCGCCTCCCATTCACCCGCAGGTTTACGAAAACCTTCATTCGGAGCTGCCCAAAGTCATCTCGTATGATATTGGGATAGCCCCTCTTTTGATCTTCTCATTGAATTTATCCCTGTCCAGTCATTATATTGTTTAGTGACTGTATTTTTATATCTCTATAGAAAATAGAGGTGGTACCCCTGAACCAGGCAAACGCACATACCTATGAAATTGATCGAATCAAGTCACCCGGGCTGCAGATGACTATCATTATTCTTGGCGTGTTCATGGCCATTTTGGATACGAGTGTAGTCAATGTGGCGATTCCCAAAATGGAAACTGCATTGAATGCCAATACATCACAAATCCAATGGGTTGTAACGGCATATATGCTCGTACTTGGGGTTTTGGTCCCGATTTCAGGGTGGTTGACCGAAAAATTTGGTCACAAAAAGATTTTCCTGTTTTCTCTCGCTGCGTTTACCCTTGGCTCAGCCCTGAGCGGCGCTGCATGGAGCCTGAGTACCATCATCCTGTTTCGTATTCTGCAGGCGGTGGGCGGGGCATTAATGCAGCCGGTGGCCATGTCCATGATCTTCAGGATTTTCCCGCCGAATCGAAGAGGTATGGTCATGGGTATATTCGGTATCGCGATGATGATGGCACCTGCCTTTGGCCCTGCTATCAGCGGCTACCTTGTGGATTACTGGTCATGGCGCTTCATCTTCTACATTAATGTACCGATTGGCATTGTGGCGTTGATTCTCGGCACCTTGACGATGCATGAGTTCCCACATGAGGCAAAAGGGAAATTTGATGCCTGGGGTTTCATCTTAACGATTATCGGCTTTGGCAGTCTGCTGTATGGCTTCAACGAAGTACCATCGCACGGCTGGGGATCTACTGAAGTCATGGTGTTCCTCGCTGTTGGCATCATCTCTATCATTCTGCTTGTCATTACTGAATTGAATGTGGAGAATCCGATGATTCAGCTGCGCTTGCTGAAGAATTACATGTTCAGCATGAGTCTGCTTTTAGTCTCGTTAATCAGCATCGCTTTGTTCGCAGGCATTTTCTTTCTGCCAATGTATTTGCAGGACATTCAAGGCTACACGGCAGTCCGTACAGGTTTGTTTATGACGCCAGCGGCGCTCGTATCGGCGGTGATTATGCCAATCAGTGGCAGACTGTTTGACCGGATAGGGGCGCGTCCGCTTGGGCTGGTTGGCATGGCAATTGTCACAGGTGCGTCGTTTGGCTTCACAACGCTGCAACTCCATACCGGTACTGGCACCATCCAGTGGCTGTATATCCTGCGCAGCGCAGGTATGGGTATTGCAATGATGCCCCTGATGACAGCTGGCCAGAATACAGTTCCCATCGAGTTGACCAGCCAGGGTACCGCCATGATCAACACGGTTCGGAATGTAGCGTCATCCTTGGGCACAGCGGTGCTGACAACGTATATGACAACGCGCACAAACATTCACGAGGCACAGCTGTCGTGGCAAGTGACATCCACTTCGGCATCCGGTCATTATCTGTTGTACATGCAGCAGCTGCTGCAAGCCCACGGCATGTCCCTGCAAGCTGCAAAGGAGGCTGCAGCAACCATGATGTCCGGTCTCATTCAGCAGCAGTCCTTTACTGCCGGAATGGACGACGCATTCATGGTATCCACTATTTTGACGGCCATTGCCTTTGTTTTGATTATCTTTTATACCAGCAAGAAGGAACGGGCAATTCGGTCGCAAAGGCGCAACAAGCCAAACGCGATTGCGCAAATTAAACCCCAACCAGCACTCGAGTAGTGCAGCCCGAAGATGGATAAGTCAGGTATAGCTTGTTTCTCGAAGGAGGCCCATTGATGAAAACACAGCGTTTAATACTGATAAACATGGTTATCATTCTGGTTATCATCATTGCGGGATTCATCGCTTACTACTTCTACAACCAATCAACGTTGTACCTGAAGACGGATGACGCACAAGTCAGCGGTCAACAAATCGCTATTGTTGCGCCAACGACAGGCAAGCTTGTCTCGTGGAACGGAACCGTAGGAACTGCGTTCAATTCAGGTGATCAGGTTGGGCGTATAGCCATTTCGAACGGCAGGCAGACACAGAATGTAGACGTCACTATGCCGCAAAACGGAACCATTGTTCAAGATGATGCCGTCGCGAATGAATTTGTTGCTGCAGGTACGCCGCTCGCCTACGCCTATGACATGAGCCAGCTGTACGTTGTGGCGAATATTAAGGAGACACAGATTCAGGACGTGAAAGTCGGTGACTCGGTTGATGTGTATGCGGACGCCTTCCCCGGGACGTCGATTACCGGTACCGTCACACAAATCGGCTTGGCGACCGCCTCAACCTTCTCATTGTTGCCTTCAACAAACACAAATGCGAACTTCACGAAGGTAACACAGGTCATCCCGGTTACAATTGACCTCCAAAGCACCCCAAGCGGCCTGGTTCCTGGCATGAGTGTGACGGTTCGCATCCACAAGTAACTTCTACTAATGCACAGTCCATACCAGAACAAAGGGGATCGCGTTCGTACGCGATCCCCTTCCGGTTTCAGCTCAGCCCGCGGTCGTGAACTGTTCCACTTCCGTGCTGCCATCAAGTGCCGTGGTAGACGACAGCCCGCCAGAGACGACCTGTGCCACCTCATCAAAGTAGCCCGTGCCAACCTCACGTTGATGTCGCGTTGCCGTGTAGCCTTTGGCCTCAGCCGCAAACTCAGCTTGCTGCAGGTCGGAGTATGCAGCCATCCCGCGTTGACTGTAGTCTTTCGCAAGCTGGAACATGCTGTGGTTCAGTGCGTGGAAGCCAGCCAGCGTGACAAATTGGAACCGGTAGCCCATCTTTCCGAGTATCTGCTGAAAGTCAGCGATGTCCTTGGGACTTAATTTTTTACGCCAGTTGAATGATGGCGAGCAGTTGTACGCCAGCAACTTTCCTGGGAATTCGACGTGGATGGCCGCAGCGAAACGGCGTGCTTCCTCAATGTTGGGTTCGGATGTTTCGCACCAGATCAGATCGGCGTAGGGTGCATACGCCAAGCCGCGTGCAATGGCGAGATCGAGCCCGCCGCGAACGCGATAAAAGCCTTCCATTGTCCGCTCACCCGTCATGAATGCATGATCGCGCCTGTCGACGTCACTTGTCAGCAGATGTGCCCCATTGGCATCCGTCCGCGCGATCAGCACCGTCGGTACACCGAGCACATCCGCTGCGAGCCGAGCGGCGGTCAGATTTCGAATCGCATTTGACGTCGGGATCAGCACTTTTCCGCCCATGTGGCCGCATTTTTTCTCTGAAGACAGCTGGTCTTCAAAGTGAACCCCCGCAGCGCCAGCTTCAATCATCTGCTTCATCAGCTCGAAGACATTGAGCGGTCCGCCAAAGCCAGCTTCTGCATCGGCCACAATCGGTGCAAGCCAGTGTATCCCTGAACCGCCTTCCACCGTCTGGATCTGATCGGCGCGCAACAACGCCTGATTGATGCGTTTGACGACATTTGGCACGCTATTTGCCGGATACAGGCTTTGATCCGGATACATCTGCCCCGACAGGTTTGCGTCTGCAGCGACCTGCCAGCCGCTGAGATAGATTGCCTGCAGGCCCGCCCTTACCTGCTGCACCGCCTGATTCCCTGTCAGCGCGCCAAGCGCACGTACCGGTTCCTCCTGTTGCAGCAGTTCCCACAACCTCGCTGCACCGAGCTGAGCCAGCGAGTATTCAATCGGTACGCTGCCCCGCAAGCGCACGACGTCCTCCGCCTGGTAGGTGCGCTCGATGCCGCACCACCGTTCGTCCTGTTCCCAAGATTGCTTTAGTTCCTCTGCACTTTGAAAGCTCGCCATCCGAATTCTCCTCCTTGTCGTTAACGCATAATCTCAATTTTCCAGCTTGCGATACCCAGGCAGAGTGAAGAAATCTGTCAGCTCATCTGCCACAGTCAGCTGCCAGAACAGGGTAAATGCCTCTTCGAAACGTCCTGCTGCAAAAACATGCTCGCCGAGTCGCGCCTGCAGAGAAGCGCGTTCTTCATCGAGCCACTGGCGCACAAGCTCAAGCGTCACCTTGCGGCCGTCTGAGAGCACACCCCGCGGGTGACGAATCCATTGCCATACCTGTGTTCTTGAAATTTCCGCGGTGGCCGCGTCCTCCATCAAATGGTTGATAGGTACAGCGCCACTGCCCCGCAGCCACGCTTCCATGTACTGCACCGCCACCGAGAGATTGTTGCGCAGACCCGCTTCAGTGATCTCTCCCTGTGGAACTTCAAGCAAATCGGCCGCAGTCACCACGACATCGTCCCGCAAGCGGTCAACCTGATTGGGCGTCGGCATATGTGTGTTGAATGCTTCCATTGCCCCTGGTACTAACCCCGGATGAGCGACCCACGTTCCATCGTGACCGTCTGTCGCTTCACGGACTTTGTCCTGCCGCACTTGTTCGAATGCATGGCGATTGGCCACTTCATCGTCTTTTACCGGGATTTGCGCTGCCATCCCGCCAATCGCGTGTGCCCCCCGCTTGTGACAGGTCTGAATGGCAAGCAGCGAATATGCACGCATGCATGGCGAAGTCATCGTGACTCGTGCGCGATCGGGAAACAAAAATTTCTCGTGACGATGAAATTTTTTAATAAAGCTGAAAATGTAGTCCCACCTGCCGCAGTTCAGTCCGGCCGCATGATGGCGCAGTTCGTATAGAATCTCATCCATCTGAAAGGCGGCTAAAATCGTTTCAATGAGAACCGTCGCTTTGATGCATCCAGCCGGCAGGCCGAGCCAGGACTCTGCCTCAGTGAACACATCGTTCCATAGTCGCGCTTCCAGATAGTGCTCCATTTTCGGCAAGTAGAAGTAAGGTCCACTTCCCCGTACCAACAGCTCTTTCGCGTTGTGAAACAGGTACAGGCCAAAGTCAAACAGTGCCGCAGACACAGGCTGGCCGTCTACCTGCATATGCCGTTCTTCCATGTGCCAGCCGCGTGGACGGACAACCAGTACGGCGACCTGTTCCTTCAACTGATACTGCTTCCCCTGCGGATTCACGTAGGAAATGGTACGAGAAACCGCATCCATGAGGTTTACCTGACCAGACACTGTATTCCCCCAGGTAGGGGAGTTGGCGTCTTCAAAGTCAGCCATGAACACTTTTGCACCGGAATTCAGCGCGTTGATGACCATCTTCCGATCGCCCGCTGGACCCGTAATTTCCACCCGGCGATCGCGCAAGTCTGCCGGCACCGGATCAATGTGCCAGTTGCCTTCCCTCACACCTGAGGTCTCCAGTAAAAAATCTGGCAAGCTGCCCTGGTTAATGGCTTCCTGCCGATTCGTCCGCTGTTGCAGCAGTTCTCGGCGGCGGTTTCCGAATTTCCGTTCGAGCGCTGTGACAAATGCAAGCGCGTCCGGTGTCAGTACACGTTTGCCCCCTGGAATCGTTTGTTCTGCAATGTTGACACCTGGCAGATTCAACAGCTCAGTCGCCATGCCATACCGACCTCCCTCATCAGTGGCACCAATCCGCATCCGCTGTTATAGAACGGATACAGTGTTCACAGACGCCTGCGTATGAACTGACAGCCTCGGTAAACAACTCACCGCAGCTGCAGCATTCCCGTATTTCCCGCTCTTCCAGGCCTTCCGGCGCAATCTGCACGTTGCCTCGCCTCCGTTCCACAACTGTTATTGTACAGTTGCTGTTATATGACAACAGTATGCATCAAAATCTGTTCTGATACAAGATTCAAAAAATTTCTCAGAACAGCTATCGGTCTTTGGGGATAATGCAGAGTTGTTTCACGACCAAGTCAAAAGGTACCGGTCTGGGACGGATGATCTGCCACAAAGTCGTGCATGCGCATCACGGCACATTCAACAGTACAGTCGGCCAAGGCACAACTGTACAGATTAAGCTGCCAGCCTATGTGGACAAGTGCAGCATACATTCAAACGGCTGAATTCACATCTGCGCCCGCAGCGGCTGGATGGTCATGCGCCCGCTCATCATCGTCTGCATTGAATAGACTCGTGCAACGAGATCAATCGATGTCCGACGAGGAGGGCCTGACATGTCCATTCAATGGCGAGACAGCGTACGCCGTATCACACCGTACATTCCGAGCGAATCCAGTGAATCGCTGCAGCGTACCTATGGCCTTGCGCGCGTCATCAAGCTGGCCTCAAATGAAAACCCGCTCGGACCGTCTCCAAAGGCAGTGGCGGCCATGCAAGCGGAACTTGCGCAGGCAAATGCCTATCCAGATGCCAGACCAGACGCATTATACGAGCGGATCGCGTTTGAACATGGCGTTGACCCTGACTGGGTAATCGCCGGCAACGGCGCCGATCATGTCATCTCTACGATTGGCGCGGCCTATCTCAATCCCGGCGATGAAGTCCTCTACTGCGTGCCTACGTTCTCCTCATACCAGCCAACGACTGTCGCCGCCAGCGCCAAGCCTGTAGAACTTCCTTTGACCGCCGCCGGCCAGTACAATCTTGCAGCCATTTCCAACCATGTCACCGCACGCACCAAGCTGATTTTTATCTGCAATCCGAACAATCCAACTGGACGGCTGCTGGCGTCAGCCGAGATTGAGCAGCTTCTGCAGTCACTCCCGACACACGTACTGGTTGCGCTCGACGAAGCCTACATTGATTTTGTCGATGATCCCGGACGCACCGGTGTGGATTTTGTGAAGTCCGGCTACCCGGTCATTGCCATTCGGACGTTTTCCAAAATATACGGTCTTGCCGGCATGCGTGTCGGTTACGCGATTGCCAGGCCTGATATCTTGCAGCCGCTGCATACGGTCCGCGAACCCTATGCGGTCAATCGAATTGCGCTCGTCGGCGCGCTCGCCGCACTGGACGATCACGATTTTGTCAAGCAAGTCAAACGCGCAAATCAAGAAGGCCTCGCGCTGTTTGAAACCTTCGCGAGGCAACTCGATTTGACATTGACACCATCGGTTGCGAATTTCGTGCTGGTCGATTTACACCGGGATGCAGGCCAAGTCTACGCTGCCCTGCGCGAACGCGGCATTCTCGTTCGGCCAGGTGCGAACTGGGGACTGCCAACCAGCGTGCGGATCACCATTGGTACGACAGAGCAGCTGCAGGCACTGTTTCATCAATTAGAAGTTATTCTATCGACGCAGGCAGCTCGGTAACTGCGTCTTCAGCACCCCAGACGCTGCTGTCCGTCATGACCCAGTCTGGATACTCTTCGTGCTGCAAAAAGCGCTGGACGTACAGTTGAGCCAGTTTGGCGTATGTTTCCCCGGCTGTTTCTGCCAAATGGTAGAGCAGGGCTGCCTGTGTCGCGTCAGCAACCACCTGCAGGCTGTGTTTGGCGTGCCACTCTGCTTCCTTTTGCGGCAGTGAACGGAGCCGTTGCAGCGTGGTTTGTACCTGCCGAGCGGCAAATTGCGCTTCACGGGTATTCGCCTGCTCCAGCATCGGCACAATTTCTGCGAGATACATCTCGTGCGCCTTTTGCTTATGCAGGGTTTCAAGAAAGTCGAGTGCCTGGATGTTGCTCGCGCCTTCCCAAATCGGCGTGATCAGCGCTTCCCGGTGCCAACGGGCAATCGCGTATTCTTCGAGAAAACCGAGACCACCAAACAGTTCCATCGCCATTTGTGTCATTTCAGCGGCATGATTGGCTGTTCGGTTTTTCGCGATGTGTGACAGGAAGCGTGCGTAGTGATAATCCGGTGTATACGGAGGACGTGCAGACCACGATTTGTCAAATTGGTTGACGGCGTGAAACGACAGCGCCAAACCAGCGGCCAGGCGAACCGACATGTCCGTTAAGTCGCGACGGACGAGCGGATGATCACGAAGCAGCTGCCCAAATGTCCGCCGTCGCTCTACACGGCCGAACACTTCCATTTGCGCTTTTCGCCCGATGCCCATACCAGCCACCGCGTTCGCAAGGCGCGAAACCGTGAGGTTTTCAAGTGTGTAATAGATACCTTCATCTGCCGAACCGATTAAGTATGCTTCACTGTCATGCAGCTCGGCCTCGCCGGATGGCACGGCGCGCGTCGCACTCTTGTCTTTCAGGCGCCGAATCTGGTAGTTTAGATTGCCTTCGCGGTTCAGCCGGGGCAACAGGAACAGCGCGAGCCCTTTCGGGCCTGCCTTGCTTTCCTCCGGACGTGCGGTGGTGATGGCATAGTCCGTTAACCCTGCACCGCTGGCGAAATATTTGTCGGCCGTGATTCGCCAGACGTCGCCATCGTATCTGGCTGTTGCAAGATTGGCGCCGAGGTCGCTTCCGCCTTGTGATTCGGTCATCCAAGTTGCACCAAATGCGTCGCCTGCCAGCATTGCCTCTTTCCATTCGTTGAATTCTGGGGCATATTTATGGATAGCATAGATGGTCTGACCGGTAATGGTCGTGACGCAGTAAAGGCCGGATCAGCGACCAGGTAACCGAGTGCAAAGTGATGGTGCCAGCTTCCGCCTTCATATGGCATTCGGTTGATTTTGGCGATGGCGCGCAAAGCATCGCGGTGTGCAGGACTTAAGCGGACGCGGTCGATGCGGTTGCCATCGAGATCGTGCTGCACCAAGATTGGCCGCGCATCGTGATCGACATGATAAACTGTTTCATAGAGTTCACGGCCGGCATAGGCGCCAAACGCCTCTAGTTCCGCTGTGTGCGCTTCAAAGTCCGTCCAATAGCGGCGGAGCATAGCTTGTAAATGACGATCCGTTGCAAAGTGATTCTGACCATATGCGTATGAAATTTCCCTCATAAAACTTGGACGCCCCTTTTGTGGAGTTTTTGTGGATTTTTAATGTATTTTTGATGATCTTCACGTATGATAAAGTACAGTGAGGTGAATGCGATCATGACACCAACTGAAAACTTGTGTCAGAACTGCTTTCGCTACGCGATGGATGAGCTCATGCTGGCAGAGCGGCAGGCGTTCGAGAAACATCTCGAACAGTGTTCAAGCTGTCAGCAGGACTTGGCCGAGTACACGCTGCTGAAGCAGAGTGTAGAAGCTGATTTGGCGCACGATCGCGCTCACTACAGCAGACAGCAGCCGCGCTTTGTCCAAATGAGGCGATTCGGAATCGGCCTGAGCGCAGCCGCATTGGCTCTGGTAGCCTTTCTGCCGGAACAAGATGCCCTTGCGGACAAGTTGCATGCAACAGCTGCACACGTACATGAAGGAATTGTACATCAGGTATCTCACCTCGATTCGGCAGCACACCGTTTGGTTGCGCGTGTCCACATCCGCAAATAAAGCCATACCCGCGAGCAAATCTTGACGAGCAGCATTTTGAAGGCACAGTCACTGTGCCTTTTTTTGTGTCTTTGATTCCTCCCCCCACTCGATGAGATTTCCATGTGTAAACGCGTACGAATTGACAAAAAAATTCAGTCTACCCCGATGTCAAGTTTATCATTTTGCTCAATATTTAGATTATAATGATGTTACTTCGAGCTTATATTTTGACCACGGTGTTCATTAAAAAGCCGACTGTTTACTTTTTAAAGGGGGTGACAACCAGCACTGAAGTCTGATTTTTCCTAATAAAGTAGAGAGGGGAGCAATATAATGAAACAAGGTAAGTTCCGAAAATCCTTGAATTTGCTCGACCTTACCTTTCTGGGGCTAGGGGCAATCATCGGTTCAGGCTGGCTGTTCGCGTCGCAGTCAGGAGCAACTTTAGCCGGTCCGGATGCATGGATTGCGTGGGTATTTGGAGCAGTAGCATGTATGCTGATCGGACTTGTTTATGCTGAATTAAGTTCGGCATGGCCACGCGCCGGCGGCATCATTCGTTACCCACAATATTCACACGGCTCAATGGTTGGATTTTTCATGGGTTTTGCGTCGTTGTTAGCTTACTCGAGTGTAGCGGGTATTGAGGCCCAAGCTGTACGCCAATATATGTCCCATTACATTCCGGCACTGACGGTGACGGGCTCAAATAACTATACCGGTTGGGGCCTGTTGGTCGAAATCGTATTTTTGGTCGCTTTCTTCCTGGTGAACTACTACAGCGTTACCATCTTCGGCAAGGTCAATACTGTCGTAACCGCACTTAAGTTTATCATGCCTTTCCTGACCATGATCATTCTTCTGTTCAATATGCATCCAAGCAACTTCTCTGTCGGCGGCGCCAACCCAGGTGGTCTGCACGGTGTATTTTCCGCCGTATCGACTGCGGGTATCGTCTTCGCCTTCCTCGGCTTCCGCCAGGCGGTTGACTTCGCCGGAGAAGCGAAGAATCCGCAGCGCACGGTGCCATGGGCCATTGTGTTTGCCATCGCGCTGGGTGCAGTTGTCTATGTATTGCTGCAAATCTCCTTTATTGGCGCCATGCCCACGAAATATTTGACAAACGGATGGGCCAGCATCAACTTCAACGCTCCGTTTGCAAATCTCGCGATTGCACTTGGCATGGGCTGGCTCGGCATCCTACTGTTCGCAGACGCGGTACTCTCGCCGGCCGGCACTGGCAACATTTATACCGGCTCGACGGCTCGAGTCATGTTCGCCTGGACCCCGAAACGGCTATTTTTACTCCCTGTTTGGGAAATTGGATGACCGGACTGGACTGCCTCGCCCAGCTATCGTGTTGAGCTTTGTTTTGGCGGTCTTGTGGATTCTGCCCGGTAACTTTCACTCATGGCAAGGGTTGGTTGGTGCCGTCACTTCCGCTACAGTTATGACCTACGTTTATGGCCCTGTGTCAGCAGCGGCCATGCGTAAGTCGATGCCGGATAAAGAACGTCCCTTCCGCCTCGGCGGCATGGGCATCGTTGCACCTTTGGCATTTGTAGCGGGTACGTGGATTGTGTATTGGACTGGGTGGACAATCGATTCCATGTTGATTGGCATGGTGCTTGGTTCCCTGGTTCTGTACTTTGCCTTTATGGACAAAAGTGCTGAAAGTATTGCTCGTCTGAAGCGGGACTGGAAGTCCGGCGTATGGGTAATCGTCTACTACCTCTTTATCGGCGTCATGACCCGGATTGGTTCCTTTGGGCCAATGAAGCATCCGCTGATTCCGGGTCCGTGGTGGGATTCCCTAGTCGTGGCAATCGGTGCTCTGGTCTTCTACTACTGGGGCGTCGCGAGCCGACTCAAGGAACCTGACTTCGCTACAGACGACGAGGCTGATATGGCGCTCGAACGAGTTGCAGAAGTTTAATTGAGTGAGTCTAACACTTATTGAAAGAGCGAGGCGCCAGCAACGGCGCCTCATTTTTTTGTCAAGAACCTCAATATGCACTGTACAGATACAGTCCGAAAATCACAGCAATCAGTATGAGTACGGTGGCGATAAGAACCAGTCCCCAACTGGAAGACCGAAATCTTTCCTCATTGCAGATACGTCAGTGTGCTGCCGAGTAAAGTGACAATCCCCAACGCCAGGCTGGCATATCCAATGACCCGAATGAGTGCGTCTGCCCGCTCATTTGTATAGGGACTCAGCCAGAAGTGCAGACTCGTCGTCACAAAACCAACGCCCATAATCGCAATTGCGGTACGGATCCAGGCCAAATAGGTACGCTCGTTTGCCAGGTGCTGCTGGATATTCCCTGATTCCTGCCGTTTCATCTCATCACCAATTCACGTTCGTTTGCATCGACGCATCAACCTTGTTAGGCTGTGCGCTCCCCTGCGGTCCTATCCGTTTCTGGCCATGTTTTCATCTGATTCATCAATCGCTATAATGAAATCACATCGAAGTAAAATCACATCGAGAGGAAACGGAGTCGTTGAATTCGCAGCATTGACGAATAGAGGTGTGGTTCAATATGCGAAGGCTGTGGCAACACGGAAAGTGGCCGAAATGGATGGTCCATCTGCACAGCTACACAATCATTTCCTTTATTCTCCTCATGCTCACTGGCCTGGCTTTGTTCCAGCCTGCAGTCCATACTGTTCTGATTCCGTACCTACCCATACTCTACGACGCGCACATCACCCTTGGTCTGATTTTCGCAATAACACTGCTGCTGCCCCTCATCGCGCGGTTCCCCCTCGGCAAACGAATTCGTCGCCTGGACTGGCTGATGCCACTTTTCTTCGGTACGATACTCGTCATTACTGGCATCCTCATTTGGCTGGTTACCGTCTTTCCGACATCCTGGCGAAGTCTGGCGTTTCACTGGCACGCGAGACTGTCCTATGTCCTGTCGGCATGGCTTATCATCCACGCTGCCTATAAAACAATGAGTTATCGACCGAAAGCGGATGGCATCAATCGGGTCGTCGATCCGAGCCGCAGAGCCTTTCTGCGCTATCTCTGCGGTGGTGTCGTCGGTGCCGCGTTGTTGACCATCGTCGACCCCGTACGGCTGATCCAGCAGCTTGTGCCTCGAGGGCGAGGCGTTAACGCTTCGGGATCGCCCGGCTTTGCCGCGTATTACACGGTTGTCGGCGATTATCCACAGGCAAGTCTCGCGACATATGAATTGACAATCGATGGGATGGTCGCTAATCCATTGAAATTGAAATGGGCAGACATCACTGCTCTGCCTGCGGTCACAAATGAGGCGGATTTCCACTGTGTTACGGGTTGGAGTGTGCCGGATGTGCACTGGACCGGAATCCACCTGAAAACGCTCGTCGCCAAAGCCAGCCCGCACACAAACGTACGGTATGTCCACTATTATTCGTTTGATAAGGTCTATACAGAGTGTCTGTCACTCAGCGAGGCGCTCGATCCAACCGTGTTGCTGGCTTACAGCTTGAACGGCAAGCCACTGCCGCAGGCACAGGGCTTTCCACTGCGCCTGGTTGTACCGAAGATGTACGGATATAAATCCATCAAGTGGGTGAACCGCATTGAATTCAGCGACAAACCTCTGGTGGGCTACTGGGAAGCACGCGGTTATCCGAACGAGGCATTTATTGGCGGCCAAATATAATTTTTGATACGATAGTTACTGTATTTTCGTTAGCCTATGTAGAGGCAGAGCATACGTTCCGCAGGCCAGGCCATACTCGGAGAGAAGGCGCACGTTACGCACTTTGGAGGGACAAACATGGCACAGCTGTTTACACCTTTTCAGCTGAAAGGACTGACGCTGAAAAATCGAATTGTCATGGCACCCATGTGCCAATACTCTGTTACCGCCAAGGATGGCAAGCCAAATGATTGGCATGTTGTTCACTATACCAGTCGGGCAGTCGGCGGCGCGGGTCTCATTATCATGGAGATGACAGATGTCGATCCCGACGGCCGAATCACAGACTACGACCTCGGCCTGTGGTCTGACGATCACATTCCAGCCTTTTCCCGCATCATCGATCTCGGCCATCAACACGGTTCCAAAATGGGCATTCAAATTGCCCATGCTGGCCGGAAAGCGGAAGATGCAGCGGTACCGGTTGCCCCCTCCGCGATTCGCTATCCAGCAGACGGCTACAAAACGCCAAAGGAACTCACCACGGACGAGATCAAGCGGCTGGTCGAGCAGTTCGGAGCCACTGCACGACGTGCTGTTCAGGCGGGTGTCGACACCGTTGAGCTGCACGGCGCACATGGCTACCTCATCCATCAGTTTCAATCGCCTGTGACAAACCATCGGTCGGATGAATATGGTTCCGATCTCGCACGGTTCGGCCGCGAAGTCGTAGCCGCTGTGAAGGCGGAGCTGCCGGCAGACATGCCGCTTCTGATGCGCGTTTCAGCTGTGGAGTACGTTGAAAATGGCTATGGAATCGAGCATATCATTGACCTGGCGAAGCAGTATCAAGCAGCTGGCGTTGACATGTTCCACGTAAGTTCGGGCGGCGAAGGCCGCCCAGCACCAAATCATCGTCCGGGCAACTATCCTGGCTACCAGGTCCCTTTTGCACGTGCCATCAAGGCAGCACTGAACATTCCGGTCATCGCGGTTGGCATGCTCGACGATCCCGCACTGGCCGAATCCGTGGTTGCCAACGGCGATGCAGATTTGGTAGCCATTGCGCGCGGTCTGTTGCGCGATCCGTACTGGCCAATCCACGCAGCCCACGCGCTCAGGGCGGAAATCGAGCCGCCGAAACAATATCTTCGTGCCTTTTGACTTCATACTGGTTAGTACAGTACAAACGACAACAAGGCCGCCCTTCGGCAGAAACCGTTGCCTCGGGGCGGCCATTGTTGTTATTGGATTACCTATTTTATAGCGCGATAAACGCAGCTACTTTGGCTGTCCGTTGCTGAAGCAGTTCCTCGACGTGTGCCAATGTGTCTTCGTCGACGGTTGAGAAGGCCGCCAGCAGTTCGCGATCGACCGCAGCCAATTCGGACAGGAATTGCTCGTTTTCCCATTCGCTCCGGCGCACAAACTCATTCGGCGGACTGACAGCGGACCGGACTTTTACACGCAGGGCCTCGACCTCACGCAGATAACGTTCCAGCGCCTCCACTGCTTCCAGCCCATCGAGTGAAGGATACGGATTCTCTCGTGTGGGCTGCGGCAGATCTTGGCGAAGTCCGTGTAGCTCTTCCTGCAGTTGGGCGGTGTACTGTGCCAAGGCATCATCGCACAGATTGCGCAGACGAATGCTTTGATCGCGAAACGCGTTGGCCGGATTTTTATAATCGTAGCTCCAGAGATCGAGCGTACCTTTCAGCAGCCCGCTGATGACGCCAGACGGCGCATGCGCAATACCGTATTTACTTAGTCGGCCCATTGGTCCCACCGTCCGCACTGTCTACGCTCATCTGTGGATTGCCGACGAAGTACGGTTTGCCCACAGCCATGTTCGGCGCGGATACAATCCCCCGCTGCGCCATCAGCATGGCCGTATAGTAACGAACTGCATCGAGTTCTGACAGGCCGAACGCACGCAGCGAAATGAGTTCCTTCATGCGGTCATCTTTCGGAAATACAAGTGCTTTGACGTCATTCAATGTCAGGCCATAGACGGACAAGAACTCTTGTAAATGGTCTTTCACCAGTTCAATGATATCTGGCATTCTCTCATTGACACGTTCCAGTTCGGTCAATTGGACAATCTTGTTGATGGACTGTTCGATGACTGGCCCTGCGTATGTGTTCACTTCTTCCATGGTCACATAATGGCCGGCAATCGGCATGTGCTGAACGAGTTTCAATGCATCGTCCTTTGAATCCACATGCACGTAGCAGCTGACATGGTAGCCCATCTCAGCCATTTCCCGTGAGTACGCAATGCCGGACACTTCCAGAATCAGTTTTGCACGGTTGATGTAGATGACCTCGTACTGCCACGGGCTGTTCCCGCCGAAAAACGCCTGTTGGAACGTCCCGATAATCGGCCGATCCGGTGTCTTGATGGTGTATTGCCCCGTCTCATACACGTCCAGGATGGCACCGCGGGACTTGAGGACTGCATAGTGATTGCTCTCCACGGTCAACAGCGATCCGTTCATAATCGTGTTGTCTGGATAGTGAAAAGCAAGTATGTTTGGCCCCATCAGTTCCTTTCCGTCCTGTGTCAAGGTGCTGATTACCTGACGAATTCCAGCCATCGAACATCCCCCTTTGGTTCTATGAAGTACGCTCAGCCTCGCAGTCATTCATCCATATATTAACACAATCTATTTCCGTCGAGCGTCTGAAATATCTCCACACCATTTCCATAAAAAGACCAATCCATTTCAACTCAATTTTAAACTTAAGCCGATATGATAAGAATTGTTGATAGCCCCCGCGGTTACGGGGAGTTTGTTCGGGAGGGACCTAGTATGGGTTTTTATACATCCAACTCGGAACAGCAGCCGCCCACGAGTCGCGGTGGCGGGACGGCGGTCAAATTTGTCGCGACAGTCGTTCTGTCAGCGCTCGTTGGTGCTGGCGCAACGTTGGCCGTAGTTACTTCAACTGGCAGGCTAAGCAGCTTGACCGCGACCGGCGGCGGCGTGGCTCCTGTACAGACGGTAACACCAACAGCAGCGACAGATGTCTCCAGTAATGACTGGATCCAGAATGTCGTCAAGGCGGACGAAGCATCCGTGGCAGCTGTCGTCAACTACACGACACAGTCGAATGGCTACGGTTCGTCACAAGTAGAGGCTTCGGATGTCGGAACAAGTGTACTAATTCAAAAAACCAACCAAGTGGGCTACTTCGTGACCAATAACCATGTGGTCGAGGGATCGGAAAAAGTAGAACTCGTTTTGTCATCGGGCAAACACGTACCTGGCAAAGTCGTTGGTACGGACGAATATACCGATCTCGCCGTCATCTCGGTCCCGGCTCAAGATATCAGCGGCATCAGGCCGCTCCAATTCGCAAGTTCCAGCAATCTGCAGGCAGGACAGCCAGTGGTGGCTATCGGTACGCCGGAAGGCTTGAGCTTCGCCGACTCGGTGACGTCCGGTATCATCAGCGGACCAAAGCGCATTATGCCTGTTGAGGATCCCAACAACAGCAACGTTATCTACGACTATCAGTCGGTCATTCAGACAGATGCGCCGATCAATCCTGGCAATAGCGGTGGCCCGCTGCTGAATTCAAGCGGTCAGGTACTCGGAATCAACAGCAGCAAGATTGTCGCAACTGGCGTTGAAAACATGGGCTTCGCCATCCCTTCGGAAGAAGTCACTCAGATTGCCAACGAGATCATCCAAACGGGTCACGCCACGCATCCGGCACTTGGCATTGGAGCTGAAGATGTCGATCAAATAGCGCAGGCGTTTAACGCTCCGAACCTGCCGGTCAATTACGGCGTATACGTCGCCAGCGTGGATTCGTCGTCAGCGAAAGCGGCCGGTTTAAAGCAGGGTGACATCATCGTCGGCATCAACGGCCAGAAAATCCAGGATTCAGCCGATCTGCGGACAATTATGTTCCAGCTTAAACCTGGCACAACGGTCACACTCAAAGTCTACCGAGGCAACAGCCTGATAACGCTCCACGCCACGGTGACCGCCATGCAGTCGCCAAACGATACGGGTTCGGGATCCAGTGCCTCAGCGAGCTCTGACTCATCAGGGGGTTACGGATCGTCAGGTGGTTATGGTTCATCGGGCGGTTATGGCTCATCCGGCGGCTACGGTTCGCCGTTTGGACAGAATCCGTTCAGCTTCTTCGGCGGCGGTTTCTAAAGAACACTGAACGCG
This sequence comes from uncultured Alicyclobacillaceae bacterium, assembly GCA_963758235.1. GTDB lineage: Bacteria > Bacillota > Bacilli > Alicyclobacillales > Alicyclobacillaceae > CAVWUS01. The sequence goes on from CAVWUS010000015.1 coordinate 64,903, forward strand.
CGATTCCGATTGTATTAACAAAAAGCCTCAGCTTTTACTCCTCTGGTAAAGCTGGGGCTTTTCATCTTGTTGACGCAATAAATCAAGACTGGTGGTATACAAGTTCACTGCGCCGGTTGTACGTTGCGGGCACACCGCGATTGTTCCGGCGAAAAAAAGGCATTCGCAATGGGCCCTCTCAGTCGCACCTGCGTCCGGTTTCTCCCAGATAAGTACCATAACAGTTACTATCCAGCCCATTCGAGGTTGGATTTGACGAAATAAGGATCGCAGTAGTCGTTATTGCCCTGTTTCGGAGAGGACGATGAACGGGTTTGAGGCCTTTAGTAACTCTTTCAGTACGTATTCTGCGTTCACGACCATGCCGAGCCCTGCAATAGCAACCACTTCGATACTTATCCTTGCAGGTAAGCTCGCCATCCCCCCAACCAAGAAAATTCATACATCCTCCCCACCAGGCATACCTATTAAAAATTTTATTCATTTCTATGTAGAAGGGGAGGAATATCAATGGCTGGGGGACTCAATCGGAATGCCCTGGGTATTTGGCCGGTGGTGTTTCAATCCATTACCTTTATGGCTCCTGCAGCTGCCGTTGCCTACAGCATTTATTTGTCCGCTCAATATGCAGGTGCAGCCCTGACATTATCTGTTGTTCTGGCGCTGATCGGTGCGTTGTTCACGGCCGTATCGATTGGTGAACTTGCGCGAAGAATTCCGTCCGCCGGCAGCTTTTATACGTATTCAAGCCGGACGCTCGGTTCTTTTGTCGGTTTTCTGGTCGGTTGGCAGTACACAATGATTCAGATGCTGGCCGCTCCGTTTCTGCTGTTAATGATGGGCTTGGTGATTCACGATACCGTGCAGCAGTATCTGCATGTGAATACCCCCTGGTACGTCTGGTTCATACTTGGCGCGCTGCTGGTGTTTTTCCTGGCGTACTGCGGCGTTAAAGTCTCCGCCAGAACGGGCATGTGGCTCGGCGTATTTGAAATTGCCGTCTTCACTGTACTCGCAGTCACACTGATCATCGAGGCAGGCGGTCATAACTCTGCGCAGGTATTCAACCCGCATATGGCATTGATGAAGAGCGGCGGCGGAATGGGCGGTGTGTTCCAGGGCGTCATCTATTGCATCCAGGCATTCATCGGGTTTGAGGCGGCAGTTTCACTCGCCGAGGAGACCAAAAATCCGCGCAACATCACAAAAGCAGTCGTCTGGTCAACCGTTGGCATTGGCCTGTTCTATGTATTGACCACTTACGCTGGAACCGTAGGGTGGGGACTGTCGAAGATGGCTTCTTTCTACAGCAATCCTGATCCGTGGCACGTATTGGCCGCTAACGTATGGGGAGTTGGCTGGATCCTCGTCTTCATCGCACTGATCAATTCGTTTATCGCCAACTCGAACGCTTCGACCACAGTTGCCACCCGGATGCTGTTCTCCATGGGTCGCGTCCGTGCGCTGCCAAGAGCCCTGGCTCATATCCATCCGCGCTTTGAAACGCCGAGCATCGCGGCCGTTACAGAACTCGTCTGGACACTTGTGATGGGCTTGGTCTTTGGTTTTGCGATGGGTCCGTTCAACGGCTATATCATGCTTGCCACGGTGATGACGGTGTCTATGATTGCGATTTATATCATCGCGAATCTTTCAGCCATCATCTTCTACCGCAAGGAAGGAAAAAATGAATTTTCCGTCTGGAAGCATGTTTTCTGCCCGATACTCGGCATGGCGTTCTTTCTACCGCCACTCGTCGTTTCCGTCTATCCAGTGCCAGCCTTCCCGGCAAATCTAGCCGCACCGATTATCCTCGGTTGGATCATCCTTGGCATCATTGTCTACGTGGTGTTAAAACAGCGCAATCCGGATGTGGTCAACAAAGCAAAGGAAGTGTTCGTGACTGACTGAGGCAGATAACTGCTCACCTCCTCATGAATATTCAAAGGGCTCCCCCGCAGTCGATGACCGGGAGAGCCCTTCTTCATGTATGAAAAATCTTAGTTGGCAGAGGATTTATACACCCACTGTTGGTTCTGGCTCAGGTTGGACTTCGTGATGATGATGTTTGCCAGCTGGTTGAAGGACTGAATGTCGCTCGTTTTGCCAGTCACTTTGTCGTAGGCGTACTGGACAGCCAATTCACCTTCGAGCATCGGCTTCTGGGCAACCAGGGCTGATACGAGGCCGTTCTGCAAATCTTGAATTTCGGCAGGTTCAGCGTCGTAACCGACAATCTTCACTTTTCCAAGCTTGCCGGAGCTGCGGATACCTTCGGCCGCACCGGATGCGGATGTGTCATCCGTACCGAAAATACCGACTAGGTTTGGATACTTGAGGAGCAGGTCTTGTGCCAGTGTTGCGGCTTTGGTCGTCTGCTCGTTGTCGTACTGTACGCCAACATAGGTCAGGTTCGGATACTTCTTGATCTCCGCTGCGAAGCCAGCAACACGGCCAGCATCGGTCGAGATGCCCGGGGAAGGATCGAGTACCGCAACAACACCTTTAGCACCGTTTGCTGCTTTCGCAAGATAGTCTGCTGCCGCTGCGCCACCCTGGTTGTTGTCCGAGGTGATGCGGGAGGTCAGAAGCGATGTGTCCGTAATCGTGGAGTCAGCTGTAATCACCGGGATTCCAGCCTGTACGGCTGCCTTGATTGGCGGAATCATGGCCGTCGCATCGGTCGGGCAGGTGATCAAAGCGTTCACTTTCTTCGTTACCATCGCGTTGATATATGGTGTCTGGGCAGATGGTGAATAGGTGGATGCGCCTTCCCAGTCAAGCTTCACACCCAGCTTCTGGGCTTCTTGCTGTGCGCCCACTTCCATACTGATGAAGAACGGATCGGTCGTCGATCCCGGTACAAAGCCAATCGTGATTTGCTTGTTCGAACCGGTTCCTCCTGAAGCGGTATTGCTTGAATTACTGGAATTCCCTGCGCTCGACGTACCACAGCCAGCCACCAAAGCGGCGACGGCGCCCACTGCAATAATCCCCAAGCTTTTTTTCACCTTGATATCCCCCTTTAAACTCGTTACTTAAGTACGCGGTTGCGATACCGACGCTGGTCGATATAAACCGCGAGTATGATAATGACGCCAATCGACACTGTCTGCCAGTATGGTTGGACGCCAAGTATCACCAAACCTACAGTCAGAACGGAAATGATAAGGCCGCCAATCGTAGAAGCGAGTATATTGCCTCGGCCGCCAAAGAGGCTGGCACCGCCAATAACCACGGCTGCAATTGCATTCAGCTCGTCGTTCTGGCCTTCAAGCGGCGATCCCGACACAAGCCTGGCTAACACCAATACACCGGCAATACCGCTCAATAGACCTGAAATCATGTAGATCTTCATCAAATGTTTCTTGACATCGACACCCGAACGTCTGGTACCTTCCGCATTCGATCCGATGGCATAGGTATACCGTCCAAAGCGCGTATTTTTGAGGAAATAGGCTGCAATCAGGATAATTACGACCGTAACTGCGAACGGAACACCCAGGAAGTGGAGCCAGACGGTATTTCCGATGGCGCCGATTTGCTGAGGCAAGTTGACGATGTCGCTGCCGTTCGTAATCAGGAACGTAAAGCCCGTTGCGATGCCCAACATACCAAGTGTTGTGATAAACGGGGTAACTTCCATATAAGCGATGACGAGCCCATTGATGAGACCGAGAATCACACCGCACAGGATACCTGCGATAATGCCAAGCGTCATGGACAAGCCTGCGCCTTGAGCGAGCGTGTGTTCCATTACCCAACCGCTGACCATACCGGACAAACCAAGGATGGCACCCACCGACAGGTCGATACCGGCAGTGATGATGACAAACGTTTCAGCCACCGCCAGAATCAGCGTTTCAGACGCAGATACCGTGATGCTGACAAAGTTTTGCAAGGAAAAGAAACCTTGTGCTGTTACCGAAAAGATCAGGACCAGCAGAATCAGGATGCCGACTGTCCACCAGTCACCAAGCTCCTGCAGCGAAAAGCTGCGATTCGTTGTTCTGTTCAGTTGTGTCGGGGTATTCGCCATGTCATCCAGCACCTCTCTTCTCTTCTGTCAAATTGATATCAGGAAACGTTTGCCTTCGATCCGGTAATCCAGGCAACCACTTCATCCAAGTCCGTCTCTTTGGTTTTTAAAGAAGCAACGTTACGACCAAGGAACATGACCTCAATCCGGTCAGTGACCTCAAGCACGTGCGGCAGTGTATGGCTGATAAAGATGACTGGAATGCCTTGACTGCTCACATTGCGAATCAGCTGCAGCACCATTTCCACTTCTTCGACGCCAAGGTGGTTCGTCGGTTCGTCAAGGATGACCAGCTTTTTCCCCCACGCCGCGGCACGGGCTACAGCAACAGCCTGGCGCTGGCCGCCTGACAACTCGGCAACCGGTGATTTGAGCGACTTGATGTTCACGTGCAGACTGTCGAGATTGCGTTTCGCCTCTGCCAGCATGGCGGCTTTGTCGAGCCCGCCAAAGATGCGCGTCCAGCCCTTCTTGAGGATTTCGCGTCCCAGAAAAATGTTTTCTTCAACATTCAGGTGTGGTGACAGTGCGAGATCCTGATAAACGGTCTCCACGCCAAGTTCACGCGAATCAGGCGGCGATTGGAAGTGAACCTCTTTACCGTCGACCAGAATCTGGCCGGAGTCCGCCTGAATTGCGCCAGATATGACCTTGATTAAAGTTGACTTGCCAGCGCCGTTGTCTCCGACGAGGCCGACAACTTCTCCTGGATAGATGTCGAAATCAACGTTGTCGAGTGCCACAATTTTCCCGTAATTCTTGCGAATGTTTCGAACACTCAAGACAGGCTCCATAAACCTACACCCCTTTGCCTAGTCGTTGACCTTCGCGTGACGCGGTGCATACGATGTTTTGCCGAGGATCGCGTAGCGCGACGCACCACTGCATGCCGGAATGTTGTTCGCCAGGCCATTCGCGTTCGCAAAGGCCAGTGTCGCGAATTTGATTGCCTCCTTGAATTGCGGTGGAATACCGTATTCATCTGATACAGTCAGACGATGTGGTCAGGCAAGGCCTCCGCAAGCCGTTTCATTAGTGTCTCGTTGCGCACGCCACCGCCGCTGGCGATGAGCGTGTGGTAGTCTTCCAGGTTCTTCCACATGCGCTTCGATGGAGTGAACAATGGACTGTGCCGTAAAGCTGCAGAGCGTTGCCATCAAGTCGACAGCAGCATGATCTGCGTACTTCTGCAGCATCTGTTCTGCGTATTCAGCGCCAAAGTCCAAACGCCAGGCTGAACGCGGCGGTTTCCTCGAGAAGAAATCATGCGCCATTAATTCTTTCAGCATCTCTTCAATGACGTGACCCTTGGCTGCATTTTCCCCATTCGGATCGCATGACAAATTGAGCAGTTTACGTGCCGCATAGTCCATCATGACGTTGCCGGGTCCCGTGTCGAAGGCCATCATCTTCCGGCGATCACGATTTACCACTTGGCAGTTCGCGATACCTCCGATGTTCAAGGTCATAATGGGTACGATGTCCCGAAATGCGACAAAATCGAAGTACTGCATGAGCGGTGCGCCCGTGCCGCCGACCGCATGATCAGCAGGCCGAAACTGTGAAACAGTGGTCACGTCCGTATGGGCAGCGATAACAGCTGGCTCACCGATTTGCAATCCGACCGGATACGGCCCATTCAGCCATCTGGCGACAAGACCCTCTTCGTCGTTCAGCGCTCGTATGCCCTCATGATTGGGCGGCTCTTGATAGATGGTCTGCCCGTCCACGCCAATCAGTTCCACGTCTTTACTCGTGACATTTGCTTGACGCATCAGTTCAGCCGCTGCTTCCGCATAAACAGCGCCAACCACGTAGTTCAATCGGGTCAGTTCGAAAATGCTGAGCTTGTTTTCGAACGCCTTCAGAACGAGTGAACTGACTTCTTCCGGCCAATCGAGCGAGATCCCCTTTATAAACTGCGGCCGCTGTGGGTGACCGTCTGCACCCATCGTGATATCCACTAATACCGCATCGATTCCATCAAATGACGATCCGCTGTTCATACCGATAACCAAAGCCATTCGTATGAACCCCCAGGTTGTAAACGTTTTCATTGATGATTCGAATCAACCGTCCGAGAATGCTGATATCCACATGATTCGCGGATAACCAATTCCGTCTTCAGCACGATTTTCGACTCTTTTGCTTTCAAGTCGTTTTGCGTATGCTGCAGCCGATCGATCATCCGTTCAGCCGAGATGGTCCCGATGCTGTACGTCGGCTGTGTCACCACGGTTAAAGCGGGAGACAGCAGCTTTGCCAGGTCAAAGTCATCCCAACCGATGACGGCCATGTCGTCCGGAATCTTGAGTCCTGCATCATCCAAAGCCAGCAGGGCGCCAGTCGTCATCAGGTTGTTCAGTCCGAGCAAAGCAGTTGGCCGCCGATTCGTCGGCAGATTGAGGAGTGCTTTCGCCCCCGCAATGCCGCCTTCCACACCGAGCAATTGACCAACTTGAATCCACTCTTTGTCAACCGCTACGCCAAAGTCCGTAAGTGCTTGCATATATCCGCTGACACGCTGACTGATAGACGACACGTTGGAACCGCCCGCGATGATGCCAATTTTGCGGTGGCCGAGCCGCAAGAAATGCATGATGGCCTCGTACGCACCGCCAAAGTTGTCTGCCTGGATGACTGGCACATCAATTTCGTCTGATGACCGATCGATAAAGATGGTCGGTATATTCGCGTAAAACTTTTTGATGCTGCGCGGTACAAGCTGTCCCACCTCGCAGGCGGTGCAGGCGAGCACACCGTCAATCCGGTTTTGCGACAGCGTCTGAATATACTGAATCTCTTTCTCAATCTTGTCATCCGTATTGCACACGACCAGGTTGTACCCGTACTTGACGAGCGTATCTTCCACTGCTCTGACGATTGTTCCGAAAAATGGGTTGCAGATGTCCGAGACAATCATCCCGATGGAACGGATTTGTTTGCCTTTCATGCTTTGGGCAATTCCGTTCGGATGATAGTCAAGCGCTTTCACAGCAGCCAGGACACGTTGTCTGGTCTCCTCAGACACTTTTCCATAGCCGCCTACAACCCTGCCTACCGTCGCAGGAGAAACACCAGCGTGTTTGCCGACATCCTTAATCGTCACGCGATGTCCTTGGAATTCTGTTGTCATTAGACACACAGGCACCTTCCCGAAGACGAAATGCAGAGAACGTTCTCACTTTTCAAAATATCATATTCATATCGAGTCAACAACTGACTATTTTAAAAAATTTATTTAGATTGTTTGGGAAGCTATATTTCCAACTCGCTTTGTTTCCGGCGATACGCACCTGGCGCAAGTCCAATCAGACGCTTAAATACGTTTTGGAAATGCTGTTCACTCTGATAGCCCACCCGGTGAGCAATTTCGGCGACTGTTTCATTGCTGGCAGAGAGCAGATGTTTCGCGACTTCCATGCGATACTGCTGTACATAATGCATTGGGCTGACACCGGCTTCCTGTTTGAACAGCCGTGACAGGTGATACGGACTAAGATACGTGATCGCGGCGAAGTCACGCAGTTCAATTGCTTGATTGTAATTCTCCTGAACATAGTGTTTCACCAAGTCAACCACCTGTGAAGAGCGGCGATTTTTCCGACTGCTGTCTTTGTAATGAATGACTCTTGCCAGTTCCGCCAAGAGAGCCGCAAGCAAGTGACTGCTGATAAACGCCGACTCTGCCGATGGATTCAGATGTTCGTGCAGGATTTCCCGAAACTTGTCTTCGACGTGCAGATAGCGGTCACGCAGCGGAATCACCGGGGGTGCATCTGGAAGAATCAACATGCCAGGCGCGAGTCCGTGTACTTGCAACCGCGAAAATCCGATGTACAGCATCCGGTGTGCGGTCGCTTCGAACGATCGCTCTTCGTGCCAAACACCTTGGTTGTACACAACCAACGACTGAGGCTCGATAGGGTACTGCGTCTCGCCAATTTGGTATTCACCGGATCCCTCGCAAATCAGCAAGATCTCCGTAACATCCGGATGATGATGCAAGGATTTATAGAAAGGTTCTCCTGCGGAAAACGTAAGTGAGCCAGCGTAATGAACCTGTGGCAGAAACCCATCGAGGAATAGAGACGGCTGCATCTATCAATCAAACCTCCAGTCAACATAGCAAGAACGCATAGTTCCATCGCAATCTTGCCTATTTTTATTTTCGGATTTCGCTTTAGAATTTGAATCATCCTAACAATATCAAACATTTAAAGGAGCGGGTATCTGTGATTACAGACCGCAAGATCACATCAATTGATGAAGCGCTTCGGGAACTGGGCGTCACCGACCAAACATTGTCCGCCGAAGAGAAGCAGTCGCTCGACGAGAAAGGTTTTGTCGTGTTTCCCAACCTGATTGACCAGGCATGGCTTGAACAGCTGCAGAACGCCTACGATCAACTCCTTGCTGAGGAAGGCGACTCTGCGGGCAAAGAGGTGCATCAGGAGGGCGGAACAAAACGCCTGTCTGACCTGATGAACAAGGGTGAAGTATTCGACGGCTGCTATACGCATCCAAAAGTACTCGCCGCGATTCACCATATCCTGCAAGCGGATTTTAAAGTGTCCGCCATGAATGGCCGTGAAGCACTGAAAGGCGGTGGGCTGCAGGCACTCCATGAGGACTGGAACGAATCATTCTTTGACTCTACCGACAATCCGGACGGCGATTACCGCAATCCAGATGATCCGTTCTATGTCGCCATCTCCCTCTGGATGCTTGACGATGTCACCGAGGAGAACGGAGCAACGCGCGTTGTGCCCGGCACCCACCGCCGGCGTGCGCCGCAGTTTGAACTAGCCGATCGGATGGCGGATCACCCAGAGCAGGTACTGGTTACCGGCAGTGCAGGTACCGTTGTCGTCATGAACAGCCACCTCTGGCACGGCGGCACCACCAGTGTATCCGGCGCCCGGCGCCGCGTGCTGCACCCGTACTATGTGGCACGCCAGTTCCAGCAACAGCAGGATCAGCGAAAGTACATTCGGAAGTCCACATACGATCGCATTTCACCAGCCGCGCGCTATTTGCTGGATGTCGATTGATGAACGCCGAACTAAACGCCGACTAATTGAATGTCAGGGAATTGGGGCTGTCCCAACAGCAGCAACGACTGCGATGAGGGACAGCCCCATCCCTCGCCCCCCACATGCACCTGTCCTGCCACTGCGGTAAAATAGAAACATACGAATGTGGAGGTGCATGAATGATGGGATTACATACGGAGTGGGTACAGTACGGTGACAACGGCGTCTACAGCGGCTTCCTCGCGCGCCCGGACGGTGTGACGGAAGGTTTGCCGGCTGTAGTCGTGATTCAGGAAATTTGGGGCGTCGACGATCACATCCAGGATGTAACACAGCGCTTCGCCCAGGCTGGCTATCTCGCATTTGCACCTGACCTGTACGCGAAGAACGGAAAGCGCGAACCCGGCCTTGAGGCAAACCGCGTACAAGCCGTCAAAAAGTTCCTCGAGACGGTTCCGCCGACCGCCTGGAATAACCCGGACGATCGCGATCGTGCCATCGACGCACTCCCCGAACCGAGCCGCACAGAGATTCGCACCACGTTTGGCCAGCTGTTTGGCGGCCTCGATTTGAATCGTCATCTGCCGCAATTGCAGGCAACGACCGAGTATCTGCGCAACTCGGCGGAAGCGTCCAAACATCAGCCGGTTGTCTCGATTGGTTTCTGTATGGGCGGTGGTCTGTCTGTTCGCCTCGCCGCGACCGACGCAGAGCTGGCTGGCGCCGTCATTTTCTACGGCCATGCACCTTCGGACGAACAAATTGCAGCCATTAACTGCCCGGTTCGCGGGTTTTATGGCGAACTCGATCCACGGATTTCAAACGAAGTTCCTGGCCTGGCAGAACGCATGAAGAAAGCCGGCAAAGATTTCGATTACCGCATTTATGACGGCGCGCACCACGCGTTCTTCAACGATGGACGCGCATCGTACAACGTCAACGCCAGCCGTGATGCGTATGCAAAAGTGCTGACATTCTTCAATGAGGTAACACAGAAGTAACATTCAGTCACAAGCGAATTCGTCGTTCGATAGGGCTGTCCCACACTCAGCTGTTGCTGACAGGGGACGGCTCCTTTTCTACATTTGCGTGTCCATGTCGGCAAGCGGTTAAGAAATACAGCGCGGTCTTATTCGATTAGCCATGCTATGATGAGATAAAGGAAATGCAGGAGGATAGAAATGGCTGGTTCCAAACGCCCAACGATTGAAGATGTTGCGCGGGAAGCGGGAGTCTCCATCACGACAGTCTCCCGTTACCTGAATCAACGCTATGAATATATGAGCGCCAAAACCAAAGCCCATATTGGTCAAGTGATCCATAGGCTTGATTATCGTCCGAACGCGATGGCTCAAGGGCTAAAAGCGAATCGGACAAAACTGGTCGCTGTCATTGTAGTGAATATCAGCTATCCGTTTTGCGCATCTGTTCTTCGGGCTTTGTCTGATGTGATGGCTCCTGCCGGTTTTGGACTTTTGGTCTATGATACTGGCGGTGATGCGGAGCGGGAACGCGAATTTCTGTTGTCCCTGCGCAGCCAGAATGTGGACGGTATTATCATTCAGACCAACGGCGCCAATCAGGATCTGCTGCGGGAATTTGCGCAGGACGTGGCGACCGTAATGGTCGATCGCCGGTTTGACATCCCGGACGTCACCAATGTCATCACTGATAATGAACAAGCCTCCTATCAGCTCACCATGGAACTGTTTCAATCCGGTTACAAAGATGTGATTTATGTCACCGAACCGGAGGCAGGCATCAGTACGCGTGAAGAACGATTGATGGGCTATCGCAGCGCGTGCCAGGCGGCTGGACACAACGAACGGATTGCCTGGGTCGACAAGACATCACCACAGACATTCCGGGACTTCATTGAACAGATGAAGTCACAAACACTCCGCAAACCATGCGCTGTATATACGGCGAACGGTCTCATCATGCTCGAACTGTATCCTCAGCTGGTGGCCCTGAATCTTACCGTACCTACCCAGTTAGGGTTGGCAACGTTTGACGATCCCGATTGGGCAAGCGTCACAACGCCGCCACTGACGAGCATTCGCCAGCCTACAGAAGAGATGGGTCGGCTGGCTGCCAACGTCATTCTGGGTAAAGTAAGTGACGCCGCGAACGAGCACCACCAATGTGTTCATACAATACCTTCGCAGGTGATTATTCGGCAGTCGACGATGCTGTCATGATTGGCCCCAGCACTTCACAGAGCGCACGGAACTTCTGATACTTGCCCATGTATGCCGCGTTGCGCTGTGGATCTGGCAGCGTACGGTTCGTCTGCATACCGACAGCCACATCTGCCATCTGAATAGCGCCTGTTGCCATCATCGCCAGCATCGCGGCTCCTCTTGCTGACGCATCCCCGCCATCGCAGCCAATGACAGGCAAGTTGAAGATGTCGGCGCACAATTGGCGTACGAACGGCTCTTCAAGCAGCTTGCCTGAAGCAATCAGCTGCTGCGGTTTGTGACCGGAGGCAAGGAGAGATTCCGCAATCCAATACGCGTTCAGCAATATGCCTTCGAGGGTCGCACGAAATAGATGAGCACGCCGATGCTGCAGCCCAAGTCCAATCCAGGCGCCCTTCCACTGTGCGTTCCAAAGCGGTGCACGCTCTCCAGCTGCATACGGCAAACAGATTAAATCTCCGGTTTCTACCTCCGCTGCTTCAAGGAACAGCTGCCCCAAATCTGTTTCGCCTGACGCTTTCGATTTTGACAGTACTTCGTTCGCGGCCCAATCAACAATGACCCCACCGCTGTTGCTGGGACCGCCAACGACATAATGATGGCCATCCAACACGTATGAAAATGGTTGGTGCAACAAATCAGTCAATGGTCGCTCGGTCGTCAGCCGAACAGCACAGCTCGTCCCCAGGGTAAGCACCATGGAGCTGGCGTCTACCGCGCCCACCCCAAGGTTGGCAAGTACCCCATCGGAAGCGCCAATGTTGAAGGTTGTGTCGCTAAGTCCAATCTCCTTCAGCGTCGAATCGCACGGGTTGCTGCGCACATACGTTGTTGGAACGATGCGGGAGAGCTGCTGCCGTTCGATACCGGTGCGGGACAGTGCGGCTTCATCCCAATCCCGGGTTTCCATACAATACAGACCGGTCGCACCAGCCATAGATTCATCAATGACCCACTCCCCAAACCACTGTGCCCATACGTACTCTTTTAATGAGACAAATCTGGCTGCAGAAGCAAACAGATTGGGCTGTTCACGACGAAACCACAGTAGTTTGGCCAGTGGGGACATCGCATGCACAGGGGTACCTGTCGCTTCGTAGAGTGCTTGCCACTCGTCTCCGCTCCGAAGCTGCATGGCATCTTGATTCGGCCGTGCATCCATCCAGATCGACGCCATGGTCAGCGGCCGATCCTGTTTGTCGATCGCGATCAAACTATGCATCGCGGCACTGTAGCCTACGAGTTTCACAACATATCCGTTCGCCTCGGCGAACCGCGCTGCCTTAACCAGAACTCCTGTCGAGGCTTTGGCAATCTCGTCTGGGCGCTGCAGGGCTGCCCCCTGTTCATCTCGAATGGTCTCGACCGCCTCTGCGAATGTTGCTAATACCTCATGCTGTTGATTGAACACGACCGCTTTTGCGGATGTTGTTCCGAGATCCAGACCAATTACACAAGATGAATTCAACCTAGTCACTCCAATCAAATGCTGACCGCCGACACGAAATGGTCGACGGTCAGCTCGTAGCCATATTTATTGATTATAGATTAAAAAGTTTTCGGGCTCTCCATCTGTTCAATTTTACCAAGCAGGAACAGATAGGACAGGATGCCAATCAACAGCACAATGGCCGCTACCAAAAAGCCAAGTGCGAATGATCCCGTACCGCCAGCGATAAAGCCAGTAATAATCGGAGCAAGAATGCCCATGATATTGTTCGCAAAGTTCATGATACTGCCAACTGTACCAACGGTGCCTTTGGGCGCAATCAACGCCGGGATACTCCAGCCAATTGGCGCGGAGAAAGCCAAGCCGCCGAGTGCAATCGAAATCCAGATAATTGCGATGTGCGGATTGGATGTAAACGCTGCCCCAGCCACCGCAACGCCAAGGACCATACCAATCACCAGAATGGTCTTGCGAACCTTTGATGAATCACGGCCCGACGCCACCAATTTGTCGACCAGCCAACCGCCAATCAACAGGTCGGTAATTGTTGCCACAATCCAGGGAATAATTGCAAAACCACTGCTTTTCAGGACGGACATATGCATCTGCGTTTCAAGGTAACCTGGAAGCCAGGTCAGGAATAAGTAGAACGCATAGCCGTACGCCGCAAATCCAATGGTCAGACCCCATACTTTACGCTTTGACAAAACATACGCCAGGTTCCGCATCGTGCCGCCAGGAGCTTCACCAGCCTCCTGCGCACCGCCTTCACGGATGTATTTCAGCTCTTCTTCATTCGCAGACTTGGATTCTTGCGGATCACGGTACCAAATCCAATACGCGATGAAGTACAGCGCGCTGAGAATACCTGTCAAGACAAAGCCGCCACGCCATCCCCAAGCCGTCACTGCAAGCGCCACAATCGGAACACCGATGACGTTTGAGAACTTGGCTGCCGCGTCAAACATGGATGTTGCGCGTCCGCGTTCATTCAACGGGAACCAGTAACCGGTCGCCTTCGAAGCGGCAGGGAAAGCTGGCCCCTCTGCAACACCGAGCAAAATACGAGAAAAGATGATCAGGCCCATACCACTGACGATTGCCGTCAGAAATGTGGCAATGGTCCACAGGATGGTACCCAGGCGCATCAACCACTTCACGCCAACTTTGTCCAGAAGCGCACCAATCGGAATCTGCACAAGTGCATAAGACCAGGCAAACGAAGAAAGAAGAATGCCCATTTGACCTTCCGTCAAGTGATACTCAGCCATCATTGGCTTCGTTGCAACGGACATGTTGGTGCGGTCAAAGTAATTGATGATAATGCCGATGCCAATGAGAACCGCAATTCCCCAACGCACCTTGGTTCTTCTGTTCTGCATGACAGAACCTCCCCTAGCAACAGATTGGAATGCGTTTACATTCCTGTTGTTGCAAATAGAAAACGTTTTAGTAAAACGTTTTCTATTATCATAACGTATATACGCAATAGATCAAGTAGTAATTCCTGCTGATTTGAAAATCATTGCTTGTCCCAGAACAGCCCAAGTCCCGCAACGCGGTTACATTCAGTGCAGAAAGTAAGTACCGACGAGAACGGCGATGAGGAGGAGTACACCGCAGCCAACCGCAATGCCCCCCCGGTGCGCGCCTCGTTCTTCCCCCGGCGCAAAAACAGCCAAATCCAACGGTTTGCGGTTCGGCCGCTCCAGCTCGTCCTTTCGAAATGTGCCGATATATGTACTGCGCACCTTCGATCCCTTTGGCTTGTATCGAATCCGCACATCACAGACCTTCGTACCAACATGCATAATAACGCCGGTATAGCCGCGAAATTCACTGTCTGCACTCGCTTTGATGCGCACCCGCTGACCAGCCCGAAAGTCCTCTGTATCTGCCATTCCGCCCACCTTCTTTCGAAAGCTGAAACGAATTATTCTATGCTATGCGCAAGGGACAGCAGCGTTCATTACAAAAATCCAAAGAGCCCCGGCAGTGGTACATGAACCACTGTCCGGGGCCGTACGCGATCCGTAGAATTATTTGCCCAAGCCCGATGACCTTTGGAAGGCGGTCATCACTGATTCTTGCCATGCCGAAGCATGCGTCGTTTGCGCATGGTCTGGAACGTCACCTGATCTCGGTCAAACGTCGTTTCAAGTTTAAAGTCAAACCTTTTGTAGATACGAATCGCCCGCTGATTAAAAGACGCTACAGTCAGCCGAACATCACATTGTGGATGGATACGCATCACTTCGGCGAGCACAAAACCGAAAAAATCAGTTCCAAGTCCTCTTCCCGTTCTATCTGGCTGCATGCCAATCCCGATATCAATGGCATCCGTTTCCGAATATACGCCCAAAGCATGTCCAGCAGGCACCTGGGCGGCCTCACCCGTGCAATAAAAACCGACGAGTCGGCCGTCGGCATAAACCGCTCGGTATGCACCACCGAGCAATTCGGCAATGTCCTCGTCACTGCCCTCCATGTTATAAAAGTCATACGGCGCAGGATAGACCCACGCCGCAATCTGGGCAGCGTCCGCTTCAGTCATCTCTTCACTCTGATATTTCATTCGTGTCTTACCCCAATCTGCTCAAGGTCGTGAGCGGAGAACCGCCACCTGCCTAGACATCCCAACTATCCAGTCGATGACCAGCTCCCTCAGACTCGCAACCTCAAAATCCGGTTGTTCGCCAAGTTCATCCATCGGCTTTCCTGTACGGTTCACCCAGGCAACCGTAAATCCGAAGGCCTTGGCCCCTGTTACGTCCCAGCCGTTCGACGATACAAACAGGATCTCCTGCTTCGGGACTTGCGCCTTTGCTACCGCCAGTTCATATACATTGGCGTGCGGCTTGTAGATGTGCACCTTGTCGGCGCTAAGAATGTGGTCGAAGTACTCGGTCAACTTGGCATGCTCGACAACCGCTCGCAGCATCGACTCTGTACCGTTGGAGAGAATCAGTTTCTGCCATGTGTCCATTGCTGCCAGCGCGTCTTCTGTGTCTCTGTGGGGAGGCAGCCGCAAATAGGCGGCCAGCAGGCGTTCAACCGATTCATCCGAGACTGGCTTACCCGACTGTCTGAGTGCATAGATCAGTGCATCCCGGCTAATCTGCTCGAAGTTCTCATAGCGGCCCATCAGTGACCGGAGCCACGTATATTCGAGCTGTTTCTGCCGCCAGATTCTGCTGATAATCTTGCCGTTTGCCGGAAATTGCTCCTCCGCTGCAACAGCGGTCCACTCTACATCAAATAGCGTTCCATAAGCATCAAACACCGCAACTTTTGCCATCTTCGGCGTTCCTCCTTCGAAACATGCACCCCTCATGTTACCATATTTATCCAAACAGTGACAACCTTCTCGATTGGCTCTATCGCACGAAAGCTGTTGAATTTATCCCTGGAACTGCAAGGATCTTTGACGTAGAGGAAATCTGTGAGGCCGTACTTGCGCGTCATCAGAAGCTGGAGGCATGGATTGTAACAGCGAACAATGCGCCGTCAACCCTTGGGTTGGCAATGTAAAATCGCAAGACTGTGGCGATCACCAGCCTTGCGATTTGTACAGGCGGCCGATAGCCATGATTTTTCAGCTATAGCAGATTAACCACAGGAATGGATTTGAAGACGAGTGTCAGAATGCCGAGTATAAGGCCGGCAATCGCTGCGCTCCGACCCAAATTGATCTGATTGGCGCGTGACAATCCCACGCTGCTGAAAACGATGCTGAGAACCCCCAAGATCCAGCCAAACCAGATGCCGGCAAGCGGGATCCAGCTCAGAATAAAGCCGATAGAGCCAAGCAAGACGCCGATGGTAGCCATTCCGTTCTTTTGCACAATCACAGTATGCTGCTTGCGACGATCCGCCATCGATTCACCCCCCGTAATACGAATATTCAAAGGAAGATAATTTTATTTTCCTTGTGAACGCTTGCAATCGGCCCACACAGCCTGCAACAAGTACAGCCTCCATTTTTACTTAGGCAGTGAAAACGGAGGCATCTCAACGAAGGTATTTACACTGCAAATCCAGTTGGCCCGGAAGGCCCGTCGAAGTTCGGATTATAAGGGCGAGACGAAAAACCAATAATGCAGTTAGAACTGCAAAAATCCCCAACGCGGCTAACAAGCCGACCCCCAAAGAGATGACACTGAATATCCCCCTCTATGTGTAGTAAAACTCCATTCGACTATATTCCAGATAAGGATACCTGTGCAATTCTTTTTTAGTCCGATTTCGCCAAGATTGTTGCTAGCATAATCCGTAGAACCACACCGAAAGGGGCGTTGCGAAGTGTGATAGAAATGAATACACGTGATGCACGTCGATTACATAACGATCACAATGGTTGTTATCCCGAGGCTGCAGGTGAACTCGCGTAACAATAAAGTACATAACAATTCCTATACAGGCTTTTGGAATCTGCAACTGTTTTAAATTCAGCCGATAGCAACCATTGTGGTGTCTATTCTGTACATTTTTACCCAATCATCGTCGAATAGTAACCATTCTGCTCACTACTGCATCCGGTCTCCATTGAACAATCTCTACGAAATCAGCCTTTACTTGCTATGAAAGATAGTGTCGGTGACCTAGGGGAAACAGGTTTCATGAAGGGAGCCATCGCATGCGAACCGTGGGAGTGATTATGGCGGGCGGTCAAAGCCGACGGATGGGGCTGAGTAAGGTGCTTCTGCCTCACTCGGCGACGGATTCAACGCCGATTTGGCTGCATGTTGCCCGGACAGTCGCGCCGCTCTGTGACGAAATCGTGGTGGTGACGCAACCGCAGATTGGGTACGATCACGTAGATACAGTTGGCACATTGGATGACACGATGGCAGCAGAGGTGCCCAACGTTCGGATCGTTCGCGACGATGAAGCTTTTCAAGGGCCGCTGCAAGCGCTCGCAGGTGCGTGGTCACGTGCCGTGCCGCCAGAGGTGGATACGGTATTTCTATTGGCGGCTGACTTACCTGGACTCGAGCGAGCCGTGGTCGAGACGCTCTGGGATGAACTGTTACGTTATCCGGATGCGGACGGTGCAGTGGTGATGCGGAAGGGCCGACAACAGCCACTGCTCGGTTGTTATCGGGCAACAATTGGCGTGGTACTGCAGCGACATGCACAAAGCGGAGACCACCGACTGCTGCCCGCCTTCAGTGGGCTGCGGCTTATTGAGATCGACGAACGTGATCGAAACTGGCCAATGTGGTGGACACGTCCAGTTCACACATCGGCGGATTACGCCGAGTGGCTGAAAGTGAGCCAATTACACAGATAAGGTCGCTTAAAGAGGTTGTCCGAAAAGGGGCACCTAACCCCTTCCGGACACGCACTCATATTTCCTCGTCCTCAAATTTTCGCAGAACGCGCAAACGCCGCGCGACAAGTTCTGTCGTACTCGCCTGAAGGAGAATCGTGATTAAAATGGCCATGAAGGTAATGGAACTGATGAGACGAGCATCCGGCAGGCCCTTCGCAATCAACGTTCCGGATAAGGCAGCCGGGATCACGCCGGTTTCTCGAACCCAACACATGAATGTGATATGCCGCTTGTTCCAGTTCGCCTTTCGGTCTACCAATACAGACGCAAACACAGCAAGTGGACGTGCAATCACGATAAAGATGCCAATCAAAAGCAGGCCCATCCAGAGGTGTTGTTCGACCAGGCGGAAGTCGACTTGCGTGCCCAGCAGCACAAAGATCAGCATTCGCATGATTAACGTGATGGCACTGCCGAAGTGGTGAATGTTCTCTTCCGTATGCTGTTCGAACTGTAATCCGAATGACTCGGCATTGCCGGTCACGATGCCGGCTGTGAAAGCCGCCATAAAGCCGCTTGCGCCAAACAGGTTCGCGGTTTGGAACGCTGCAAGGGCGATTGTCAGCATCACAATCGATCCATACTCGTGGAAAATGCCCCAACCGCGCCTTGATACAATGAACAGACTGAACAATCCATAGACAAAGCCTACAATCAGCCCGATAACGGCTGAGTGGAGAAACGAAAAGATGGGGCTGTACCAATGCATGTGCGTATGTGCTGCAGACATGATGGAGATGACCGTAAACACGAGCACCGCGCCGGTCGCGTCATTAAACGCAGATTCCGACTCCACCGTCTGCTGTAATTTCGGAATGATTGGCACGCGTTTGAACACCGGCATCAATGTGGCCGGATCGGTCGACGCAATGACAGCCCCGAGCAGGATGGCCACAATCCATGGGATTCCCAACAGCAGATGGGCAGCTAGACCCATCGTCATGGCTGTCACAAGTACACCGACAATGGCGAGCATGACCACGCTGATCCAGACCTTGCGAAGCACCTTGAACTGCACACCACGCCCGCCGTCAAACAAAATCAGGGTAGCGCCGACATTCAGCACGAGCTGATTGACTTCACTGTGACTCGGAACGCCGACCCAATTGAGTAGAGCGAGGCCAATCAAAATGCCGAACACAAGGTATGCGGCAACATCAGGAATTCTTGGCTTCTTAGTCAGCTTCCCAACAATCAATCCACCGGCAAATATGATAATCAGGATTGTGACACTCGTTTGCCAAAGCGTCATGTGCAGCATGTCGTTTGTCTCCCGTACTTAGGCTCGAGCTGGTTCCACTGCCGCCAGGCGCGCAACTTTATTGAGCGCTTCTGCGCGGCAGATCAAGTTCGTCCAACGTCTTTCCCACCAGGTCTCCGCTTGCACTCAGTTCATCATAAATACACCCTTCGTATGCGTTTACTTTGTCGATTATATTTGGTTATTTGTGGGGAAGTCTACTTTTCTTCATGAAGGGAAGGTACGAACTGACCACTGTGCATCCATCGCCTGTGACTTGTTCAATCTAATTGAGAAGCGAAAAAGGAGACCTCAGGTTGCTCGCTGATTTTATTCACGCACTCATTTCCATCTTTGCGGTCATGAACCCCCTTGGCGTATTGCCAACCTATATCGCCTTGACCGCCGGCATGAGCGCTGATAAGCAGCGCCATACGGCAAGCCGCGCCATCCTCATCTCATTTTTTATCCTGCTCGTCTTTCTGGTGCTCGGCCATCTCATCCTGAATGCATTCAGCATCACGATTGATGCGTTTCGGGTAGCCGGCGGCATTCTGCTGTTCCGGATTGCGTTTAACTTACTAAACGCCGAACCGTCTCACATTCAGGCGCCTTATGAGAGCGAGACCACGCTTACGACGGACATCACCATTACCCCGCTGGCTATGCCCATCATCGCTGGCCCCGGGACGATTCCAAGTGTCATGGCCTGTCGGCTGGGCCAGATCTGCTTGCGCACATGGTGGCAGTCTTCTTCGCTATTGTCCTGGTATTGATTGGGGCATACTGCATCTTTCGCTATTCGACGCCGATTCATCAGCGCATAAGGCAGTCCGGGCTCAACGTCATTACACGTTTGATGGGATTTGTACTGTCTGCTATCGCGGTTCCAGATGACAGCGGTCGGTTTAACCGGCCTGTTTCCAGGCTGGCAGCATTAAGGCCGGGGAAGGCTGCCGCCCCACCGGCCTGATCAATCCTTTACATTCGCACTGGTTAAGTATCTACTCCCGGCGATTTTCCCTTCAAACGCTTGCTCTCGCCATCGCTGTGTCTTCTTCCACTTCGTCTTCGTCAAACATCGCTTGCGGGAGTCCAGTATGCGCTGCCCAATAGTAAGAGATGATGGACAGCACCGCAACGATGATCTGATCCCATCGGCACCTTGATGACGTTGATGCCACCGAACGTGCCCAGGTACGAGATGATAATCATTGTCACATAGTAGAATACCAGCCACCAGGACGACTTGAGCTGCTGTGCGAAACTTACCCTGTCCGTTGGAACGGCCTTCTTGAAAAACAGGTAGATCACAAACATCAGCAGTTGTACGCCGAGCAGCCAAGAGTCCGTCTTCCATCCCGTCCAGTAGACAATCAGAGATGCGATGATGAACGCAAGCGGTCCAATGATGCTCATTCCCTTAAGGTAGAAAGGACGTGCGATGTCGGCTGCGTTCCGGCGCATCGCAGCGGCGGAAATCGGTGCAAGCGCATAGGTAAACACGAGCGCAGACGAAACCACGCCAATGAGTTTGTCCCAAGAAGGGAACGGCAACGTCCAAAAGACAGCCATCAGAAACGACAGCCACAAAGCCGGACGGGGAATACCGCTCTTTTCATCGATTCGCGCGAACAGCTTGAACAGCGTGCCGCCTTTCGCCCAGCCATAGACCACGCGCGGTGTTGTGGACAAGTAGATGTTACCGCAGCCGCTCGGTGAAATAATTGCATCGAGCGTGACCAGAATGGCCAGCCAGCCAAATCCGAGAACCACTGCAATATCACGATACGGCAGGGAAAAGTGGTTACCGACTTGACTCCAGCCGCCGGACAGGAAATGGGTCGGAATGCTGCCGACAAACGCGACTTGCAGCAGTACATATACAACAGTGGACAACAGAATCGATACAATCAGCGAAAGCGGGACTGTCCGCTGTGGATTTTTGGCTTCACTGGCGAACCCGACGATAGGCTGCAGACCCAGGTAGGCGAAGATGACGCCGCCTGTGGAAATCGCAGATTCGACACCGGAAAATCCGAAAGGCGCAAAGCCTTGCACAGTGAAGTTCTGCCCCTTGATTTGCGTAAGCAGAACGATAATCGTCAGCATCGGTACCAGGAATTTCAGGATTGTCATGACCGTGTTAATCTTTGCGAAAACACGCACACTCCAATAGTTGAACAGGAAAAACAATACTAATAATGCCAGTTCGGCGAGCCAGCCGATGACCGTAGGCGATCCTGTCGAACCAGGCTGCGACAGCGCCGGCCACCAGGAAGTTGCATACTGCCGCGTAGCCTCCACTTCGATGCTGCACAGACTCGAAAATGCAATCATTGTGGCGAACGAAGCGAGATAACCAACCAGCGGACCGTGTGAATAGACTGGATAGCGTACGACACCACCCGCGCGCGGAACAGCTCCACCCAACTCCGCGTACACGAGGCCAAGCAGGATGACTGCAATGCCGCCGATCACCCACGAGATCCAGCCAGCGGGTCCAGCTGTTTCACCGACCTTGCTAGCGGCAAACAGCCAGCCGGAACCAAAAATCGAACCGAAGCCAATGAAAATCAAATCGGTCGCCGACAGTTGTTTTTTGAACTTCCCTTGTTTTCTCACAATTTTCCCTCCTCGCCAATTGTCGGTGTCATAAACCTATTCACCAGCTTGATAGGGTATTCAGGACAAGCAGACCGAAACGGCAAAGGGAGTCTGTAGGCCCCCAGCGACTTCCTTCATGGCAATTCGGGGATTACAGCGCGCCTTGTGCGGATCGGACACGAAAGAATGCCTCACGGACGGCTTGCCGATCTGCATCATCGAGCGGTAACCGCGGTGCCCGCGTGATGCCGACAGGACGACCAGCCAATTCCATCGCATACTTGATGGCCTGCACCAAACGCGGCGTCGAGTCCCAGCGCATCAGTGGCAGAATGCGGCGATAGACGGCCGTCGCTGCTTCGATGTCGCCCTGTTTCACCAATCGATACATCTCCATGCATTCCTCTGGAATGGCGTTTGCCAAGCCGGCAATCCAGCCCAACGCACCAGCCAACAGTCCTTCCAGTGCGAGATCGTCTGCGCCAGCGAGCACCTGCAGGTTCGTCTTCTCCTGAATCTCCGGGATCCGCCGAATGTCTCCGCTAAATTCCTTGACACCGACGATGTTTTCAATCGATTCCAGCTCTTTGAACAAGTCGGGCGTCACATCGGTCGCGTTGTCGTGGGTGTTGTTATAAATCGTGATAGGCAGCCCGACATCAGACAGCGCCTGGAAGTAATGGACGACTTCCCGCCACGTCGGTTTATAGCTAATGGGCGGCAGGGCCATAATCCCGTTCGCCCCAACACGTTTCGCGTGCTCAGCCCAGCCAACAGCCTGCGCTGTCGTCGGTGCCGCAACGCCCACAATCACTTGCACCCGGCCATTGGCTTCCGCCACGACCGTCTCTACGACTTTGGCGCGTTCCTCGTTGCTCAGCTGCGCATATTCCCCGCATGTGCCGCACGGGACGAGGCCACCCACGCCTTTTTCGATTAACCAATTCGCATGATCGCGCAGGGCGTCGTAATCGACCTCACTGGTATCTTCGGTAAACGGGGTGACGATGGCGACGTAAACGCCTTCAAGCTGGCTCATATCCGATCTCCTTCCGCAGTCGGTATTATCAAATGGTTTGACCATTTTCTCTGGTTGTAATTATAGGTGAAAGCATAGGCGCTGGCAAGCATCACCTGCGCAAACCAGCGCCGCATCCGGTTTACATTCAATAGGAAATGGCGCACGTCTTTACTTGGCTGTAAAAGTCGAGTGCTGCCTGGCCTTGTTCCCGTGTATGCGAGCTGGAGAGTTTCATACCGCCAAATGGCGCCTGATATTCCACACCCGCTGTCTCTTGGTTGACGCGGACCATACCGACCTCAGCCCGCTCGAGAAACGCCATCGCGTGCGGCAGATGCTGCGTGAAGATGGATGCGCTGAGGCCGTATTCCGTCTGGTTGCAGGCGGCAATCGCCTCGTCCAAATCAGCCACCGGAAGCACCACAGTCACTGGTCCAAACACTTCTTCCTGCACCAGAGCATGTTCCGTGTTAACGCCGGTTGCGACGAGCGGCATCACATAGTAGCCCTGCTTTGGATCGACCGTGGTCTGTCCTTCAGCCAAAATGGTCGTCTGCGATTTGGCAAGGTCAACGTACGACATCACCTTCCGATACTGCTCAGCGGACGCGACCGGCCCCATGTATGTCGTCTCCTCCAGCGCATGCCCGACCGCAAGCGTTGACATTGCCCGCTGCAACTTCTCCACAAATGCGTCGTAGATACCCCGCTGTACGATGATGCGGCTGGTTGCCGTACATTTCTGACCAGCCGAACGGAACGCGCCGCTGACAATCGCTGCCACGGCTGTGTCGAGTTTGGCGTCGTCGAGAACAATCGCCGCGTTTTTCCCGCCCATCTCCGTCTGGAACTTGATGTTATGCTGTGCAGAGGCAACCGCAATCTGACGTCCTGTCGCGGTCGATCCCGTAAAGCTCAAACCATCCAGCCCGCCTTTTTCGATGAGACGACTGCCAATCACACTGCCCTTCCCAACGACCAGATTGAGCACACCGGCGGGCAGTCCAGCCTCTGCGAATATCTCAGTTAATTTGGTAGCGGTGAGAGACGCATTCTCGGCCGGTTTCCAGATGACCGTATTGCCGCAAATCAGTGCCGGCGCAAGCTTCCAGATGGGGATGGCAACCGGGAAGTTCCAAGGTGTAATCACGCCGACCACACCGAGCGGCACACGCTTGGTATACTGCAGTACGCTGCCTTCATTTGATGGAATCACGCTGCCGTTCGCCCGCACACCTTCAGCGGCGTAGTAGTGAAGCAGCATCACGCCGCGCATCACTTCTCCGCGCATCTCGCCAATCGGCTTGCCCATTTCCGAGCTGGCCAGGCGGCTGACTTCATCGCGCTTCGCTTGCAGCAGAGCCGCCATCTTCCGCAGCACTTCTCCGCGCTCTGGCCCTGTCAGCCCAGCCCAGCCAGGTACGGCCTTGCGCGCTGCTTCGGCCGCCGCGGCCACATCCGACTCATCTGAAAAATGCACGACGCCGACCTGCTCGGCTGTATTTGAGGGATTCTGTATCGCCAATTCTCCGCCTGCAGGGACCTGTCCATTCACCAGCAATCCAGTTTTTTGTTTCCATGTTTGAATCCCTCCAGTTCTCGCTGTTCAAGCCATGCTATTCGTCCGTATCCGCGTTCTGCTCCAGTCCCACCGTGATGCGTACATTTCGTTCAACGTGATCGCGCATGAGCTGTTTCGCCTCATCTGCCCGATGTTGATCGACCGCTTCTGCGATTTCTTTCAGGTCGGCCAGCTGCTGTTCGCGCCAGTCCTGATCGTCGACAACGCCAATCGCAAGCTCGCTTTTCTTCAGAACATCGTGGATGGCCAGCATCACCGCAACCCGAATCTGGTTTTGTGCAGCGTGTGCCAGCTGTTCGTGAAACGCTAGGTCGAGATCGACAAAGACATCCCACGGCGCCTGCTTACCGCGAACGACCTCTTCAAGTTTCTCCAAAATCTCACGCAGCCGCTGCTTGTTCTCTTCCGTTGCCCGTTTGGCGGCCCAATACGCTGTTTCCGACTCAAAGCTCAAACGGAATTCGGCGAGTTCCTGCGCCGTTGCACCGCGAAAGCGGATGAGCGCGGACAATGATTCTCCAACCTGCTCCGCCTTTGGTTCGGTGATGAACGTGCCGCCGTTGGTGCCGCGCCGAACTTCGACGTAGCCCGCAGCTTCCAGGCTTCGGATCGCTTCGCGCAGCGTCGGTCGGCTGACGCCGAAGATTCCGCCCAGTTCGCGTTCATTTGGCAGGCGATCGCCCGGCTTGAGGTTGCCCTTGAAAATCGACTCCTGAATCTGCAGGACGATGTCGTCAAATCCCCGGTGCGGCTGTACTTCACTGAACATACTCTGAACGCGTTTCACATTTGACTCTGCCATGTGCTGCAAGCTCCTTTGCCAAGTGCCATATATCCACAGGTGATCCGAATCCGCCTAATGGTTTGACCATTTGTTCCAATTTGAATTATAGGCTATCGCTGGTTTTTCGACAACTTTCGCGGCGTAAAAACTGCCTAGCTGGCAATCCAGTCAATGTCTCACCTGTACCTCTCGAATGACGACCCTAGCAGAGCAGGAAGCCTGCAGCCAGCGGATCGGTCGGATCGACCACAAACTGCATGAATCCGGTCACAAAGGCGCTGCCTGTAATGTCGAGCGTAATGGCGGTGAATTCGCCAACCTGTGTGCACCCCGTGACAACACCGAAAAACTGGCTGCCAACCATACTTTCATTGGTCACCTGTTCTCCCACGCCAACCTCGCTACGCCTGTACAGCAGCGCGAGGACAGCTGCTGTCGACGTTCCGCCAGGTGAACGATTCACGAGGCCTTTGGAGACGGTCACAGTCCGTACGAAGTTTGCCGTCTCCCCGCGCTCGACAAAGATGACGCCGCTCACACCGCGAACAACTGGGTAGAGCGGATGCACTACTTCCACTTGATGATTCACTTGGGTACGGATGGCTTGTTCAAGTGCAATCAGCCTCGGAATCTCATCTTTACCAAGGGTCACGCCGAGTGCCGCTGCATCGGCCACCGCATAGAAGCGGCCGCCAAAGACGACATCCGCGTGAATCTGGGTTTCCTGCACAGTAAGCGCAAGGTCTTCAGCGTATACGAAGGCCGGTACCGATTCGTACGTGACAGCCGTCACTTCCGATCCCGTCATTTTTGCCCAGGCATTGACGGTACCGAGCGCAGTATCGACAGTAACTGGGCGGTCAGGCGTCCATTCACTAAGCTGCCCCGTTTCAACCAATGCCGTGACAAGGCCAATCAGCGAATGTCCAGAGAAGGCATGAACCAATTCATGATTCACAAAGATGGCGCTGATATCTGAACCGTCGTGAACGGGATCAAGCACGACACAACCGTTCATATCCTGATGTCCACGCGGCTCGACCATCAACAAACGAGTCAGCGTATCAGGCGGTGCACCTGCGGCTCGTTCAAGCAGCTCCGCACTTGACGCATGCGACAAGGGCTTGTTGAGGATACGCACTGCCTGCCCGCCTGCATGTGCGTCGATGGCGCGCACACTTTTCTGGAACTCCATTCCCTTCACCTCCTTCTAGTGCACGTCGCTTTAAATCAGAAGAAAGCCGTCGTTCTGCGGATCGCGCTCGTTCAGCACAAACTGGTGCATGCCTGTAACCCACGCGGCACCAGAGACTTGCGGTATGACACCGGACAGGTTGCCAATCTTCACTTCACGCAGCGCCTTCGCTTTGAAGATGGAACCAACGATACTCTCGTGCACAAACGTCTGCCCGAGCGCAAGTTCCCCTTTCGCGTAGATCGTGGCGACCTTCGCTGACGTGCCGGTACCGCATGGCGAGCGGTCTATCCCGCCCGGCGGTACAACCACCGTGTTACGGCAGTCTGCCTCCGGCGCAACGGGATCGGCATAAAATTCGACATGCGTCACCCCCTGGATGACCGGAATCTCCGGATGCAAGACTTCGACCTGGCGATTAACCGCTTCGCGGATTTTCACGGCTTTTTGCACAATTTCGGAGGCATGCTGTGGCTGCAGCGTCAGCCCGACCGAATCGGCGCGGATAATGCCGTAAAAATTGCCGCCATACGCGATATCAAGGTGCACGTCACCGATGCTTTCGACCGCTACCGACACGTCCGCTTGATAAAGGAAGGACGGGACGTTCGTAAACGTCACCTCAGTCACCTTGCCATCGACGATCTCAAGTTTCGCCTCAACAAGCCCGGCTGGCGTGTCGAGGCGCAGCGTCGTCTTGTCGACCGGGAAGATGCCGCCCTCTATCAGCGCCGTGCAGACGCCAATCGTGTCGTGGCCGCACATCGGCAAATAGCCGCCTGTCTCGATGTAGACCACGCCGATGTCAGCCGTCGGATCGCACGGTTCGGTCAGAATGCAGCCCGACATGACTTCGTGACCGCGCGGTTCAAACGTAAGGGCCAGGCGGAATGCATCTTCGTGATTGCGCATGTAGACCATCTTCTCGGTCATCGTGTTACCGACGAGCGGTGGGGCACCGCTCGTCACCGTGCGCGTCGGGTTGCCGCCTGTATGCGTATCGATGGTCGTCACCAGCTTGTGCAGCTTCATATCTCCACCTCCACGTGGTATACGCCGTCGGCGAAGCGGGAAAAGCGCAGCGACTCCGTCGGAATACAAGTCTCGAGGCCCTGCAGCATCTCACTGATGAGCTTGCCCGTCACCGCGGACAAGCTGATTCCGTCGCCTTCGTGTCCAGCGGCGATATAGAAGCCTGGCAGCTCTTCAACGGCACTTACAATCGGCAGATGATCCGGTGTCCACGGCCTCAGCCCGGCGTAACTGCGGAGCATCGGGATATCGCGCATCGCCGGGAAGAAGCGAATCGCGCGCTTGGCAATCAACCGAATGACATGCGGGTTGATGGAGATGTCGTAGCCAACGAACTCGCGGCTGCTGCCGACGAGGAAGTTCTGCGAGGCCGTCGGTTCAAACACCAGGGCAACGCCGTGTTTGTCTGTCTCCTCATCGACCTGCCTGCTGCCGCCGAATTTGCTCATCAAGTAGCCAAACTCCATCACTTTGCGCTTGCCGATGTTCTCTGTCCGCGCAGATACCAGAAGGTGGCCCTTACGCGGCTGAATCGGGATCTCGATACCGACCATGGCACCGATCTGCGGCGCCCAGACACCGGCAGCGTTGATGACGTGCTCGGCGCGGATAAATCCGTTTGCTGTATCCACGCCTGCCACGCAGCGCGATGCATCGAGGCGAATGCCTGTGACTTCCGTGTGCGTCAGGAAGCGGGCTCCAAGGCGCCTGGCGGTACGAGCCAGACTGTAGGTCATCAGGACCGGATTGACCGTTGAGTCGGTAGCGCACTCCAGTCCGCCAGGCAAATCCTTAGCGAGATAGGGCCATTCGCTTTGTAGTTCCTGCTGGTCAAGCATACGAAACGGCAGACCTGCCGCGCGCTGGCGCTCTACCCAGCGTTCCGCCGCCGCCATCTCATCATCGTTTTCACAGACGAGGATGCTGCCCGGCGCCCGATACTCAAACTCCTCATCGAGTTTACGTGCCAGTTCAGCCACCAGTTCCTGTGATTTGAGTGACATCTGGCTATCAAATCCCGGATCTTTATCGATTGCAAGAATATTGCCGTCACAGCGCGACGAAGTCCCGCCAGCAATTTCCCCGCGTTCAATCACCAGGACATCGATTCCCGCCTTGGCTGCGTAATAGGCAATGGCCGCTCCAATGATGCCTCCGCCAATGACCACAACATCTGCGGATTCTGAATGTACGTTCACGGTCTACCTCCCCAACCACAAAATGGACGCCGGAAAACGCAAATTGCGAGGCAAGTTGTTCTGGTGTACTATGATAGAAATTATACATGCTAGGAAAGCGTATGTATAGAATGGTCAAACAATTTAATTGATTTGCAAGTTGCTCGGAAGTTGCCCTTTGGGACGCAGACGCCAAATTGACTTCGATGTGAGGGAAAATCAATGAAACCCGAGGAATTCGTCGTTTGCCGATGTGAAGAAGTCACGCTGCAGCAGTTGGAACAAGCATACGCCGCAGGCGCGACATCAGCAAGAGAACTCAAGATGAATACGCGGGCAAGTATGGGCGCATGTCAAGGCAGAGTTTGCCGAGGGCTGGTCGAAACCTGGCTGGAGGCGAAAGATCCGAGCTGTATGCATGACGTCGAGCAGCTGTCCTATCGCCAACCAATCCGCTCCATAACATTTGGCAATCTTGCGGAGGAAGAATAGCATGAGCGATTGTCGCATCACGAATCACCCCATTCTCGGTCAACGAAGCAATCCGGCTGACATCGAATTCACATTCAACGGTGAGGTCATCCGCGGTCGTGCAGGCGAGCCGATTGCAGCCGCGCTTCTCGCGAGCGGCATTCGAATGCTGAGGCAACATGAAGAATCGGGATCGCCTCGTGGAATCTACTGCGCCATCGGACATTGCATGGAATGCCGCGTGCAGGTGGACGGTGTCGGATTGGTCCGTTCTTGCCTGACACCACTTCAAGCGGGCATGCGCGTTACATCCTTTGGCCAGGTGCCAAACGCAATTACAGGGAGGAGCTAGGATATGGCTGCGCCTCAAGGTTCAGTTCAACTCGCGATTGTCGGTGCCGGGCCAGCCGGTTTATCCGCCGCCTGTGTTGCGGCAGAACACGGCCTG
Source organism: uncultured Alicyclobacillaceae bacterium (assembly GCA_963758235.1). GTDB lineage: Bacteria > Bacillota > Bacilli > Alicyclobacillales > Alicyclobacillaceae > CAVWUS01. The sequence continues at coordinate 94,525 of CAVWUS010000015.1, forward strand.
AAGGTCGTCGTCGTCGACGAATTCCCCGTTCCCGGCGGCCGCATGCTCGGTCAGTTCCACGAAGAACCAGGCAAAGGCTGGTGGGTCGGTCGAGATATTGCTCAGATCCTTATCGATCGTGCACATGCACTCGGCATAACCTTACGCTGTGGCCAATCCGTACACGGACTCGAACAGCGTGATGGCCGTTGGTCCATCTTTACGAATGGCGGCATCATTCATGCGGATCGCCTGCTGCTCGCGACCGGCGCATCTGAAGTCGCCTGTCCGTTGCCAGGCTGGACATTGCCCGGCGTCATGTCGATTGGCGCCGCCCAGGTCATGACTAATGTCCATTACGTCAAGCCGGGCCAACGCGGCCTGATTGTCGGTGTCAACGTGCTCGCCATGGCGATTGCCCGCGAACTGGCGGTCAGCGGCGTAGAGATTGCGGGCATTGTGTTGCCGGGGCCGTCGCCATTCGCAGGTGAATCGGCGCGCCCTGCCTCCGTCTTCAAAACAATCGCGCGGCTGTCTCACCTCGCGCCATCCGCACTGATGCGCATCGGCGGACAGCTCGCCACGCGGTTAGGCCTGACCAATCTCGTTGTGCGCTTCCTCCCACGTAAAGGCGTTCAGGTCTGGGGGATCCCGCTGCAACTGCGAACCGCAGCAACCGAGGTTCACGGTGATACCGAAGTTCAGTCGGTGACGCTCGTCGATCTGCAGGCAGACGGCACGCCCATACAAGGCACCGAACGAAACGTTGAGGTCGACTTTGTCGCAATTGCCGGTTGCCTTAGCCCGCTGGTCGAGCTCGCCAGCGTCGCAGGCTGTCCGTTTACGTATGTGCCTGAGCTCGGCGGCCACATCCCGTTGCATGATGAAACCCTGCGCACACCGCTTGCGGGTCTCTATCTCGCCGGTAACATCACCGGTGTTGAAAGTGCCCAGGTCGCCATGGCACAAGGGCGGCTCGCAGCAACCGCGATTTGTGAGGATGCAGGCATACTCGGCGATGAGGTGCAAGCCAAGTCGCTCATCCTGGCCGCCCTTCAGGATGTCCGGGATAAGCGGGCGAACGGGCTGATTCAGTTTCATCCAGACATCGCTGCCGCCCGTGCCGCACTCTATCAACATTCAGCCGGCTAATCAGGGGATTCGAGCGCGATCGCCTGGTTATTGGGCCGAATGCGGGTTGCGAATCCGAACCGAGTCCCCGCAGGGCCGCCTTGCAGCCCCCGGTGGTTTTACCCCACAACCAGCAGATCTTTCGTGAACTGATAGAGGCTAAAGCTCCCTGTATCGGTCACGACCACCACATCTTCAATGCGAACGCCGAACTGGCCGGGCAGGTAGATGCCCGGCTCGACGCTGAACACCATGCCTTCTTCAAGCACCAGGTCATTGCCCGCATGTGCAAACGGTTCTTCATGGATCTCAAGGCCGAGCCCATGCCCCACGCGGTTGTTGAAATACGCGCCATAGCCCGCATCGCGGATGATGTCCCGCGCCGTGCGGTCAATCTCACCGATTGCAATCCCTGGCTGGACCATCTTCGCCGCCTGTTCCTGCGCTGTACGAACAATCTGGTAGACAGATGCCACATCGTCTGAAACCTGCTGCATGACGACCGTGCGCGTAATATCGGAACAATAGCGGTTGACCAGACCACCCATGTCGATAATGACGGTGTCTCCTTCGCGAAGCACATCCTGACCAGGCTGATGATGCGGTCGCGCACCGTTCGGCCCGCGCGCAATGATCGGCGCAAACGACAGTTCGTGAACACCCGCTTTGCGCCACAGCTCAGTCAGCTCCAAGACGATTTCCTGCTCAGACATGCCGACCTGCAGCCGTTGAATCAACTGCCTCATCACTTGGTCCGTTTTCGCCCCCGCAGCTTTCAGTTGGCCGATCTCGTACGCATCCTTGCGCCGACGCAGGTGAGCGAATACATCCGATCCATAGCCAAACGACAGACTTGGCCGGTGCTTCATCAAGGTCATGAGAAAGTGGCTCGGCCAATTGTTATCGATGCAGACCGTGCCTGACGTTGGCAGGTGTTTGGCGAGAAGCGCCACCGGATCGGCCGCGTCTTCCCACAGTACAACCTCAAACGGTAAAGAGGAGAGTTCCTCTTCGTGAAGTTTGGGTGCAAGCAGAACGGGATGGCCTGTGCTTGGGATCACCATCGCCAGCAGCCGCTCATGCGGCTCGATCCACTGCTCTGTATAATAGAAGAAATTCGCTGGAGACGTCGCTACAGCCGCGACACAGCCGAGCTTCTGCAAGCGTTCCTGTGTCCTGTGAATTCGCGTTTGAATGTAGTCGTTCACGCCAATCCCTCCGTTTATGAGCATAACGCACAAGAACCCCCGCCGCACGTTTGGCACGCGGGGATTCATAGGCTGTTGATTCATGATTGATTAGGAAGACTGATGGCTTGAATCCATCCACATGGTCGTCAGCGGATCGTACTGCGTTGGACTCATGTTGTACCCATGCACCCACGGCTGTACGCCGATGGCTTCCATCGGGATGTAAATCGGTACTTGGGCTGCGTCTTCCATCAGCTTCGCATTGACCTCCTGATACATCTGTACGCGCTGCTGCTGGTTCGTGTCTGTCTCCGCCTTCGTCAGGAGCGAATCGACCGTCGGGTTGTCATACCAGGTGTTGTTCGTAGATGGTGCGTTCTTGGAGTAGAATTCGGTATACAGGAAGTCTGATGCGTCCGGGAAGTCCTGATTGTAGCCGGTAAAGAAGAATGCCGACTTGCCCGCCAGATATTCTGTCAAGAAGACGTTGCCGTCCATCGGCTTGACGATGCAGTGAATGCCAATCGCGTCTAAATCGTTGCCGATGGCTGTGATGATGCTGGTATCCGTTGGATCGTTGAACGATTCCAGCGTCACCGTAAAGCCATTCGGGTAGCCCGCTTCCTTCAGCAACTGTTTCGCCTTGGCCGGATTGTACGAATACTGCGCATCTGCAGGAAGATTGTTGTTGTAGCCTGGCAGCATCGGCGGCGTCGGTTGGTTGGCTGCTTCGCCACGCCCGTGCAGCAGTTTGATAATCGCGCTCTTGTCGATAGCGTATTCCATCGCTTGCCTTACCTTTAGATTGTTAAATGGTTTGTCCTTTACATTCATGTCGAGGTACCAGATGCTCACCATCGGTATCAGCTTGACCAGCTTCTTCAAGTTCGGATTCGAGGTAAACTGCGGATACGTGTTTGTCGGAATACCACTCGTCAGGTTGCCTAGTACGTCCGTTTCACCGCGTTCAAACCGTTGTGCTTCCAACGCTGCATTTGAAGTCACGGTAATCGTGATTTTGTCTAAATACGGAAGTTGCTGCCCAGATGCACTTTTGCGCCAATAATGCGGATTGCGCGTCAGGACGGTCTCGTTCGGAGTGATGGAACTCAGCTCAAACGGGCCGTACCCATCGCGTCTTGCGAGTCAAACTTCGTCTCCCCAACCGAGTTGATGTACTTTTGATCGACGGCCGAGAAGAACGTCATCGTGAGAATATCGAGGAAGAACGGTTCCGGTTTATTCAGTTTGATCACCAGCGTGTACAGATTGGGTGCTGAAATGCCGGAAATCGTCTTCGCTTTGCCCGCATTATAGGCAGCGGCTCCTTGAATCGCTGACACGACAAAACCGGCGCCGGGCGAGCCAAGTTTCGGACTTAGGACGCGGTAAAACTCGTCAATGAATGACTGCGCCGTCATCTGGTCGCCGTTCCAAAACTTAATGTCCTTGCGGAGATGGAATGTATAGACCTTTCCGTCTGGAGAAATCGTCCAGCTCTGTGCTGCCATCGGCGCAATTTGGGTGGACGTTCCCTTGTACATCACCAGTTGGTCGTACATTTCGCTAATCAGCTCACCCGAGGCCATGTCAAACGCCTTTGCGGGATCGAGATCCTTGAACGATGCTGCCATGTCCATCTTGAGATTGCCACCGTATTGCGGCGTGCTTGCTGCCTTCGCACCAGTCTGATTAGACGAGTTCGCGGCAGTGGAATTGCCGCATGCAGTCACCAGCAGCCCAAGTGCTGTGGTGGTCGCGAGCAGGGCCAGACCAGTTTTCCAACGTTGCTTCATCACACAAATCCCCCCCTAAGTCTCGTTTTCTAGACTTCAAAACGGCCGATTTGCAGTGTGCATCTAGTTGTGGTGTTTGGCCATAAATGCCTCAATTTCGTCTGCAGTGCGAATGATGTCTTTTGACAACACTTCGTAGCCATTCTCTGTGACGAGGACATTGTCCTCAATGCGGATGCCAAGCGATTCCTGCGGAATGTAAATACCAGGTTCAATCGTCAGTACCATGCCCGGTTTCAATGTGTCGTACGGACCGACATCATGTGTATCAAGCCCGATATAATGACTCACATTGTAGAAATAGTAGGTCGTCAGTTCTTCGTCGTGTTCAATCAAGCCAATACGTTTCAGGCCAGCTGCAAGAACACTTCTTGTCTTGTTGTCGAGTGCGATGTGCGGGATCCCCGGCCGAACGATTTCCGTCGTCTCAATCAGAGCCTGCAGAACGATGTCGTAGATTTCCCGCTGCCGCTCGGTAAACTTGCCGTTGGTCGGGAATGTGCGGGTGATGTCCGCCTTGTAGTATTGGTACTCCGCACCGACATCGGCCAAGACGAGCTCGCCGTCCTCGCATGTCTTACTATTTTCCAGGTAGTGCATCATGGTTGCGTTGAAGCCCGCACCAATAATCGGGTTATACGCCAGCTTCGAACCACGCATGCGCAGCGCGTAGGAGAACGCAGCCTCGAGCTGATACTCAATGACGCCAACGTGTGCAGCCTTGTACATCGCCTCAAAACCCTCTTTGGTGATATCTACGGCTCGCTGAATGAGCTCCACTTCCTGCGGGGACTTTATTGTCCGCAGTTCACAGATGATTGGATAAGCGTTTTGCAGCTGTACGGCCGGATGCTTCGCGCTGAACGTTTGGGCAAACTCCTGCGTCTGCGACAGCTGAGCCTGCCATCTGCGCTGCTCTAAATCCAGATAGAGATAGGTGACTGGGTGCAGGAGCATCTCCCTGTCGAGCTGCGGCAAAAATTGCGGCGTATATTCAATCGTATCGACCCCAGAAATATCTTTCGCTTCGGAGACCGTCAACATCTTGCCGTTCCACTTTTCGACCTCCGGATCGACCTCTTCGATATAAAGCTTCTCTGTGAGTACACCATTCCGTTTTGTCATGAAAAGCACAAAACGTTCCCTGTCCAAACCGGTCAAATAGTAAAAGTTGCGATTCACTGTGAATGGGTACAGCTCGTCTGCAGTTCTTGCAACGGACTCTCCGGAAAACAGGATGATGGCTGCATCATCCTTCATCTGCTCAAAGACTTTCCTTCGATTCGCTCGGAAAAACTCCTTATCCATGCTTATCCCACCATTCTGAAAGCGCTTCCCAACAAGTTAAAAGCAAATGGTTTTACCATTAGACCTGTCTCTACAGTATAGCGAACCGTATGGGATTCAACAATATTAAAATTCATGAACTTTCTTGACTGTTTTCGCAGAGTTGTTGCTTGGGAAGAGTTGGAATGGCCTGGTACCGTGCGAGATTACCTTGCTGTAGGCGATCGTGCACAGATCGCGCACATAAGTACCGAAATGGTTATTATCTTGAGCCTGAGGGTCAATTGCGGGAGCAAATAAGTACCACTACAGTGATTAATCCAGGTTTTCAGCCCATGCAGAGACCCTGAAATCAGGCGATAGTAAACATCATGACGGTTATATTTTACGCTCGGTCCTAATCACCGCCGAATAGTAACCTTTCTAATCATTATTGCATCCGATATTTGGTTCTACGACAAACAAAAAAGCGGTGAATCGGTCGGACCGGTCACCGCTAATTGCCATCATGACGATTTGTTACTTTGCAAATACCAAATCTCCGATTTGTTTAATCTCTGGCTGCGACCATACCCAATTGTGAGCTGGTGTCTGGGCCGGGTTGTAAAAGACCATTGCGCCAGGGACTTCGTCAATTCCGTCTTGCAGTACATAATTCGCTGCCTCAATGCTCGATGCATTTGGCGCATGATAAATGTAGCCATTTTGTACACTCGTGAACTGGTATACGCCGTTTGTTTTTTGAAACACTACATCATAAACGCTGCTGCCGCTGCCACCGCCGTATACACTCGATTCCATCCGGTGCTTAATCACGTCGCCAACGGCGATTTGGGCTTGCAGTGACTGACCACCGGCTTCAGCGTTAATGATGTGTTCCATCCAGTACAGATTGCCTGCAATATCGTATGACGATGTGACGGACGAGGTGCTGTATGATGTCGGCAGCTGGAGCTGCGTTCCAACCAGCATGTCATACGGGTTTACAGACGGATTGGCAGCTTCCACGGACTGAACTGAAATCCCGTGAGACCGAGCAATTTTCCACATGGAATCTCCGGGCTGTACTGTGACGGTATTGGTTGCCGCAAATGCCGTTGTAAGTGTAATGCCTGAAACGGCTGCGCCAGCAAAAAGACCTGCAAATGCGCGTGAAAAACGCATATATCACACATCCTCTCGTGATTTTAGCCTCCGAGGTTAGTTGTCGGGTTCGGATGACGAGACACCCGTCGAGTGATTCACCCCAAGCTGCCTAAGATGTCAGGACCAAAAATCCCCCGTACACCATCGCTGGTGATTCGGCGTAGTGGATACAGTTACGGAGTCTAACATGAAACATCGAGCAGGGAAACACCAAATGATTAGAAACGGAAGTGTAATTTTCCAGTTCAGTCGTTCGTGCCGCCTATTTGGATTCCGGTATGGTATATGCTTCTGACGACTTCCAATTGGATGGAATTGTCGTCGGCAGACTCGTCTTGTAGAATTCATGATGTTCCTTAAAATAGGTATCCATCATGTCGCGCGCAATCGGAGCAGCGGTAGCAGCTCCGTACCCGGCACCAGGCACCATGACCGCGACCGCAATTTGCGGATTGTTGGCTGGTGCATAGGCGATGTAAACAGAGTTGTCTACCTGTTTTCCGTTAATGTAGATCTTGGCCGTTCCAGTCTTTCCTGCCACTTTGTAGGGCGCTCCTTTGAATGCAAAGTAGCCTGTACCTTCCGGATCTTGGGTTTCTTGTTCCATACCCTGCTGTGCCAGGTTAATATAGGAAAGCTTGAAAGGCAGTTTCGTCACCTTTGGTTTAACCACTCGAATCGGCTTATCACTGCTGGTGATCTTCTTCTCCATGCCCGGCGGGTATACAGCTTCCAATAAATGCGGCTGAATCTTTATCCCGTTGTTCGCGATTGTCGCCGCATAGGTTGCAAGCTGCATCGGTGTGAACTGCTGCATCTGACCAGTTGCCGCTTGCGCCAACGTGGTTGGCGTCTCCGCATAACCGGTATTGTAGCTGCCTTTCTTCATCAGCGTGTTCCACATGTTCTCGACGTTGCCGAGCAGCCTGGCCGGAGCGCCTGCAATACTCGCATCCTGGTCATAAAAGTTACCTGGCTGTTCACCAGGTAAATCAATGCCCGTCTTCTGGCCCGAGGCCAAATTCCCATTCTGTATGGTACATGGCCAGCAAACCCTTGATGAAATATTTAGACTGCCAAGTGCTATAGGGTATTCCCCCGGTACTGCCACTATTGGTCAGGCTCGATCCGAACCAGTGGCCAAGGTATAACCCTACTTCATAAAAGTACACTTCACTTGATACAGCCAACGCTTGTACTGCATCGACCACACCGAAAGCCGCATCATCGTGCATGGGCTGCCCGGAAACCATAATCATCCCTTGTGAATCAAAGGTTTGCGACGGCGTAATCGCTCCATAAGTGAGTCCTGCGATGAGCGTCGATGGTTTGACGGTCGAGCCAGGGTAGTTCGGATTTTGGATCACGTTATTCATTTGCGCACCTGACGTGGCCAGGTATTTCGAGTACTTGGAAAGCAATCCGGGTGTGGTGTACCAGTTCGGGTCGAGATACGGATAGCTGACCATGGCAAGCACACCGCCAGTTTTGACGTTCACAGCAACAGCAGCTGCGTCTGTAATCTGGCTCGGGTTGGGAGAACTGAGCACCTGTTTCATGACGTCGTTCTGCGCTTCCGCCTGAAGACGCCCATCCAGTGTCAACTGGATGTTGTCGCCGGCTGTTGGCGCAGGATCAAAACCGAGACTCTTTGTCGAAGTACCTTGCATGTTGACCTGCAAGACTTGATAACCGACCTTACCCTGCAGGAGGTTCTCATATTCCTCTTCAATTCCGGCCTGACCGACTACTTGATTCAAAAGATAGCCTTTACTCGTATAGTACTTCATGTTTTGAGCCGTAATCGGCTGTACGTAGCCCAACACCTGCCCTGCTAAATCGCCATATGGATATTCACGCTGAGCGTCCAGTTGTATACTGATCCCCGGCAACTCTGACTGGTGTTCCGAAACGAATGCAACCTGTGCCGAGTTGACGTTTTTAAACAGGCGCATGGTCGCATAGGCTTGCTGCGCTCGTATCGTATCCATAATCTGTTTGGAAGTCGTATGAAATTGAGGCGCCAAGATTTTTGCGATCTCTTGGATATTTTGATGAACGCCTTTCATCTGCGTCAGAAAAAGGCTGTAGCTTGGCGCATCATACGCGAGCAGATTGCCATTGGTATCATAAATGCGCCCGCGCGCGGGCAATACTGGGATTCTTTGAACAGAGGTTGTTTCCGCCTCGGTGCGATATTTGCTGCCCTGAGTAACCTGCAAATAACCAAGGCGGACAATCAATGATGCAAAAGAAAGGAATACCATGCCGTACACCATATTCACACGAAACAGATGGGAGCGCGGCTTACGTTCGGGCTCAATCGTTTGACGCTTTCTCTTTTTGCCTCTTCGAATGGAACCCCATTTCACTTCATACGTCACCTTTCCTTCTGTCATCGTAAGTTGGGCTTAACGTGTTCGCGTCGGATTGTATCAGGAAGTTGTCGGATGTAAGACACGGGGCTGAATCGCAATCACTGCACACGGCGACGATTGTACGGGTCGGGTCTCAAATTACACTCAAAATACCAACGAGCATACCGAACTTGCGTAGGTTACTGGCTGAGACAGATATGTCGGGGACGATTCCTGTACGGCACAGGTGGTCAGACCGGTTTAACGGCTGACCACCTTTTGTCTGCATAGGCGTGTTGGTTCACCTGGTAGACGCGCTTTCTATAAACCGTTTGTTTCTATATAATCGTTAGCTCTTTGGCTGGAGTACATCGTGATCGACATAGCGTTCACCATTCATCTCACTGATGACGTTGACGGCAACTTTCGCCCCGTCGCCAGCCGTGATGATGGTGTGGACGCTGACGCCCGCGACGGTGCCCGCAGCCCAAATGCCAGGAATATTGGTGCGGCCGGTCGCATCGACCTCAATGACCGTCTTGATTCGAGGTTCCGTGGCCGGCTTTGTATTGAGGCCAACTTTCTCGGCCAAGTCCGCCCACAGACCGGTCGCAAAGATGACGTACTTCGCCTCATAATTTCCGGCCTCCGTCTGAATCGTGAAGCCATCGCCAGATTTTTGAACGTCGATCACTTTTGTCGAAACCATCTCTGCACCGAAACTCTGGGCCTGGCGCTTGCCGATGTCTACGAGATTGGCGTCTATGTTTTCCACGCCATAATGGTTCCTCACCCAGGCGCGTCTGGTGACGCCCTGGTCGCTGTCGAAGACCACGGTCTGCTTGCCAGCCTTTGCAGTGAAAATCGCCGCGCTCGCTCCCGCAGGACCCGCGCCAATAATCGCTACGTCGTACATCGATGGATCGCTCCTTTCGTTCTGTAAAACCATGCTTCCCTTTATGGTAACGAGAACCAGAGGGAAGGGCAAATCCAGCTCAGTGGTTCACGCGGCAATTTTCCGCACAGCCAACGTCGACAGCAGAAAACACAGCACAATCAAGCTACATGCGAACAACGTTAATCCACCCCAGTGCAGCAGCTGCCAGACGAAACCTCCGGCCCATCCGATGAGGCTCGAGCCGACGTAGTAAAACACCAGATACAGAGACGATGCCGTCGCTTTTCGATCGGCAGGTGCGCGAACGCCAACCCAGCCGCTCGCCGTCGTGTGCATACCGAAGAATCCGTATGCAAACGCGGCAATGCCCAGGATTTTGACCCACAGACTTGGAACAAGTGTCAGGAGGGTGCCAGCGATGAAGATGGCACAGGCAAACGTCATGAGAATCTTGCGCGAATAGCGATCCGCAAGTTTTCCAAACAACATCGAACTCCAGGTACCACCGAGGTTCACGACAAAGATGAACCCAAGTTCAGTCTGACTTAGTCTATACGGTGCTGCCGTCAATGGGTACCCAATGTAGTTGAACAGCATGACATACGCACCCATCACAAGCAGCCCCACGCAATAGAGCGGAAACAAACTGCGATTTTTGAGACCCTTCACAAATGCATGCAGCCACTGGGCGACGTGCATTTTTTCGATATGGAAATGCCTTGAATTCGGCAGAGAGATCCAGAACCATAGACTGCAAGCAAGACTCACCACACCCAACACCAAAAAGGAAACTTTCCAGGAAAAAAGGTCCGTGATGGGCTGACGACCAGCCCTGCCGACGAACCCTCCGACAGCGGTCCCCGCGACGTATGCGCCCATCGCGCCGCCGATGCTGCCTGGTGAAATTTCCTCGTTTAGATACGCAATGGCGATGGCAGGGAACCCAGATACACTGATGCCTTCAAGTGCCCGGATGACGAGGAACGTTGTGAAATTTGGGACAAACGCCGATAAACAGGCCAAGAGGGATGTCATCAACAAGGAAAAACCCATGATCCGTTTGCGCCCCAGCCGCCTCGACAGAAACGGGATCCATAGCAGACTGAACGCAAGCGCAAGTGTTGGAAAGGATATGGAGGCACTTGCAGTCGCAGGGGAGACTCTGTATTGTTTTGAAAACAGCGTGATCAAAGGCTGTGGTGCGTATAGCACGGCAAACGTCACAATGCTTCCGAGCAGCATGCACGTCAGAACACTGCGGTATGCCTTGCTGCCTCTTTCGATATACTCCATTTCATCAATCCTTCAAGAGGTTGTCCGCAATTGCAATAGGCAAGACCCACGACCGTGTCGTGGGTCTGTGCAGCAGAGGCAATCGACTGTACACTTGTTCGCGATTACCCGTATGATGCAAAAGTTCCTCTGCGCCAAACGCGCAGACCTTGCTTACGTTACCGCTTTTCGAACCGGCCTGCCTTCTGATCTTCAACGGCCATTTGACGAACGACAAAATGCTTCTTCTTGCCGGTCGCCGTATACGGAAGCTCGTCAATAAACCGATAATAACGCGGCCGCTTGTACGCAGCCAGCGACGGATGACTGGCGCAGAATTTCTGAAGCTCTTCCACCGTCAGGGATGGATCCGCCTTGACGATATAGGCGACCACAGCTTGTCCGCGCAGCTCGTCCGGAACGCCAACGACAACGGACTCCTGCACTTTCGGGTGCTCGTTCAGAATTTCTTCAATCTGAACCGGGTAAATATTCTCAGCAGATGAAACAATCATGTCGTTTTTGCGGCTCGCAATCGTCACATAATCATTTTCATCCCAAGTGCCCATGTCGCCGATGTAGATCCAGCCTTTATAGAAGACCTTTTTGGCCTCGTCTTCCTTGTTCAAATAGGAATACGTTGTCTTGGCAGGGGCCTTGACGATGACTTCCCCGACTTCGGTATTATCCTTGGCCGCCAGTTCATCCGGTTCAGCCCTGCGGTCCGGGAAGATTTTTACGACGCGTACTTCATCGTCTGTGCAGGATCGACCCGCTGTCCCGGACATCTCAGGCAAGTCGTACGGACGAAGGAACGTGTTCCAAAATGCTTCGGACGTACCGTAACCGTTAAAGATGTTGGGCGTCAATGTCTCCTGGAACTTGATGCAGTCTTCCCGACTGAGCGGAGCGCCCATCGTCACAATGCCCTTCAGTCGCGATAAATCAACGGGCGATTTCTTCTGCGCGTCGTACAGCATTTTGAGCATCGGCGGCGCACCAATCAAGTACGTCAGATTGTATTCGTTGACGTATTCAAGCGTCGTCTTGGGATTGAAGTAGCGCATAATCACGATTTCCGCACCAACATACAAGGTAGGGTTCGGTCCACCTGAATGCATCCCGCCACGATGGAACCAAGGGCTCATGTTCATCGTTTTATCCACTGGACTGAGCGGAAAGTGCATCGCCACATCATGGGCGGAAAGAACGTCATTGATGCTGTTGAGCGGTACGCCTTTCGGCATGCCTGTCGTTCCAGAAGTGTACAGCCTGGTGGTCTCATCGTAAATGTGTGCCGGACGTTCGATGTCTGGGTCATCCGTTGACTTATCATGCACGTAATCTGCATACAGGACAGTCCCCTCAGGTGCCAGTTCCTCGCCTTTCATGTCCACCATCACGACCCGCTGCGGCTTATGCTTTGCCATCGCCAGCGCCTGTTCGGCTGTTTCCCTAATCTCTACGTCATACAGGAATACAGCCGGTTTGCTGTCATCGATGATGTACGCCGTCTCTCGAGGAGACAGCCGGAAATTGATTGGGCAGTTGATGGCTCCGATTTTCTGAGGAGCCAGGTAGCAGTGGACAAACTCAACAGAGTTGAGCAGCTGGTACATGACGACATCGTTTTTCCCCACACCGTCCGCTAACAGCGCATGGGCGAATCGATTGACGTCCTGATTTAATTCTGCATAAGTCCAGGTTCGCTTGCGCAGTGGGCAAGTCACGGCAGGCCGCTTGCCAAACCTGCGCACATTGCGCATGAACCCATTGATGTATGTAAATTCATACTCAAATGTTTCTTTGAACATCGTAATGTCATAAGTATACGAAGCCATCCATCCAGTCCCCTTTACGCATGATTTCACCTTCAGGTGATTTTCCCGTTCAGAGGCTCACCTTCAGAAGGCGCTAACTTATTTTAAGTCCATGGAAAATAAAAGAGCAAATGGTACCCTGCACTTTCGTTCGAATTTTCAAAGTTTAATAATGTGTGTCCGAAAAGGGTCAAGGTAAGATGCCGTACGGTGCAAGGAAGCGGACAAAAATGCGTACGGCGTCTGGTCCCCTGCGGGGACCGTTTAGACGGGGCGGAGCCCTGGAGCGTACGTCCTCGGTACGTGACGGAGCATTTTTGCCCGCTGACACAGCAACGTGCAGCAGGGACCTGCCCCAGTGGGAACCGTTCAGGCCGGGCGATAGCCCCGGGTGACCCTTTTCGGACAACCTCTTTAATAATGTAGACCCGTCAGTTTCTCGGATATCTCCCACAACCGTCGTGCATCCGCTACATTGTGTGACCGTTCACTCGACTGTACACGACCTGGGTACCCTCGCATGCCCCGCATCGAGGTCGGCCCAATGTAGTCCCCGCCTTTTATACTGGGATCGGTAGCCGCATACAACGTCGGCAGTGCCCCCATGGCCGCGCTTTGGGCGCCAAAATTGAAGAGTCCTTGGACGAATTTCCCTAAGCCCTGACTTCGCGATCCGAACGATTTACTCGCCAAATTTGTCGCTGCCCAACCCGGATGACTTGCCACGCTGACAGCCTCCGTACCCAACGCTTCAAACCGTCGCTGCAGCTCGTACGCAAACAGAAGATTTGCCAATTTGCTGCGTCCGTAGGCGCGCCAACGGTGATATCCCTTCTCACCTTGCAGATCTTCAAAATCCATTTTGGCCGCTAAATGGGCGCCACTGCTGACTGTGACCACGCGCGCAGGTTGCCGGATGCCAACAGTACCGGAAACAAGTGGCCAGTCAGAGCAAAATGCCCCAGATGATTTGTGCCAAACTGAAGTTCAAATCCATCTTTCGTTTTGGTGTAAGGAACCCCCATCACGCCAGCGTTGTTAATTAACAGAGAGATGGAAGAGAACCGATTCACAAACCTGTCGGAGAATTGGCGTATGCTTGCTAGACTCGAGAGATCTAGTTCCATTACTTCAATATTGGAATCAGGAGATTCCCTCAGAATCGCGTCCCTGGCTGTCTTCCCTTTCTCGACCGATCGAACCGCCATCACGACCTGTGCGCCCCTCTGCGCAAGTGCACGCGTAGTTTCCCACCCAGTCCCGCTGTTCGCCCCCGTGACGACAGCCAATTGGCCATGCAAATCTGGAATTTGTTCTACCGTCCAGTGAATGCCTACCTGCGTCCCCTCCTCTGCTTTCATCTATATTTTAACAGTTGCTTGTACAAGGAGTTTTATGCGCGTTAAGATTAAGGGATGTATTATGCGCAACATTGATTCAGGCAAAAACGGATAGAGTAGAGATTGACGAAGGCGACCTACGTGCAAGCGAAGGGAGGGAGCATATAACGATGCATGTACTGTTGATCATTCTCGCGGTTTTGCTCGGCATTCTTATCCTTATTTTTGGCTTTATCGCGTTCATGCTGTTTTCGGCATTTATGACGGTACAGCCCATCCTAAAAGTGCTCGGGAAGATTGGGATGTACATCTGGTTCACGGAAATCGCCGAGGGGATTCGAAAACGCATCCAGCGGTTTAACCAGAGAAAATAAGGAATCATTCAGAGATTACCCAGATTGTGACCTTGACTCCAATGGAATGGATTTTAAATCTACGGAAAAGATATTCGCGATTGACGGAGGGCGGACAATTCTCCAAAGGGACAGATGATCTCGTGAAAGTTCGATTTGGCTTTGTCGCCATGTCCGAATTTCTTACCAACGCTTCTCCTTCCATGACGATGACGTACAAGGTGTTTCAATCAATCCCGGACAAAGAAGCAGCACTCCTCAGGGCAACTCGGATTGCGGAGAAAAATTTGGAGAATACGCTTCGGATCCTTTGCCACGCGAAAGCATCTGGCATCGATGTCTATCGATTCTCATCTAAACTCATTCCTCTATATACACACGAAGAAACTGAAGGGTGGGATTTCATCGGCAGACTTCAGGAACAGTTCTCGAAGATTGGCCGGTTTGTTCGGGATGAAGAAATGCGCGTAAGTTTTCACCCTGAGCATTTTACAGTGCTCAATTCACCAAGACCTGAAGTACTGCAAAGTTCCCTGAAGGACTTACAGTACCACCTCGATATGTTCAAGGCCATGGAATTGGATAACCGCGCGAAGTTCGTCCTTCGATGTTCCAACCGTATTTGATTTGCATCACCACATCTGTAATCACGATGCCACGCCACAGACCGACAATGAAACCATCCATAAAATACCCAATAAACAGAAACTGCTGCCATTGATTGAACCGTTCCTGGCTTCCTGGCGCAACCAAGCAGTTCCACCAAAAGCGCACATGTCCTCACCCAAAGATGATAAAAATTTTCGCGCGCACGCGGATTTTGTGAATGTTAACGAATTAATCCCTTTGCTGGATGCTGTCCGCGAATTCGATGCCGACTTGGATATTATGATTGAAGCTAAACGCAAAGATGAAGCGCTGTTTGCACTCATGCGCGATCTGTCACACTACAGCTGCGTAAAAGTAATCAACGGTGGTTCAATCGCGTATCGGCCCTAAGCGTGGTTTGTAAATTTCCCAACCCGTGTAATTTTTGGCCAATGCACGATCTATGTCCGCATAGTAAGCTAAGATAGATAGTAGTTGGCACCAACTGTTCGAAAATTACACTGGAATTGAAGTGGATTTGAACTGTAACCTTGAAACTACCGAACGTGGCCAAGTGAGCCTTTCAAATCATCAAGGAGGATTTAGATGTACGAAACCTACTACGGAAATCACGGAAGAAGAAGTCACCCAGTCAGAAACACGATCTTTGGCATCATCGGGTTGTTGGTCATCTGTATTGTGCTGGCTGTTGTGCAGCTGCTGCGTCCACTCCCAGTGCCTCAACTATCGACAGCGAATTTGGCGAGTCAAGCTGTAAACGGCAACGTTGCGATTCACTGGCCAACAAATGGTGAAGCTGCAGTAGCAGTTTCCGGTTTAGGTGAAGTTGGGCAATCTGGTGCTCAGACGCCGGTGCCGATAGCGAGTCTGACCAAACTGATGACGGCTCTCTTTGTCCGTGCAGAAATATCCGCTGGCAAGCGGGCAGAACTGGACCTAGTGTAACGATAACGAATGCAGATGTTCAAATCTATCATCAGGACAGCGCCTCAGGGCAATCGGTGATGAAAGTTTATGCAGGACAACGTCTGAACGAGCGTGAACTGCTTGAAGGTATGCTGCTTCCTTCCGCAAACAATATTGCGACGGTCTTAGCCGACTGGGTCGCCCCAAATCAGAGCGCTTTTGTTCAAGAAATGAATCAGGAAGCGAAGAAGCTCGGTATGACCCACACGACCTATTCCGATGTCAGCGGTGCCAACCCTGCAAGCGTCAGTACGTCCGGCGACTTGCTTAAAGTGATTAACGCAGATATGTCCTATCCTGTTTTCCGAACCATCGTTTCCGAGCCCCAGGCATCCATACCGGGCACTGGTATCGTGTATAACGTGGACTATGTTCTTGGACAAGACGGTATCATCGGTGTGAAAACCGGCAGTTCATCTGAGGCAGGGGGCGCGTTTGCCTTTGCTGCTCAGACCACAGTCGACGGTAACAACGAAATCGTTTATGGCGATGTCCTTCACCAGGGTGGCGTGAAGCCGCTGAATACCGCTTTTACAAGCGCCGAATCGATTATTCGCAGCACGGACAAGTCACTCAAGATGCTCACAATCGTTCATAAGGGCCAGGTCATTGGCCACATTACTACGAAGTGGAATAAGCAGATTGATGTCGTAGCTGGTACAGGTGTTACATCGGTCGGAGTTCCAGGCGAAAACGTGCATTACTCCGTCAAAGCCGGTAACCTGAAGGCGCCAATCCATCAAGGCGAAAACGTCGGGACGGCAATCATCAAGATTGGAGACGCAACATACAAGGTACCGCTTCTGGCTGCGCAAACACTTGAAACACCATCCTATAAGTGGCGTCTGGAACGTCTGTAACAGCGTAAGTACGGGGGCTATCCCGAAGCAGTTGCTGAGGCTTCGGAAACAGCCCCTTTTTTGTTGGATGAATCTACATATACCTAAAGGTCTACTATCAGATAAAGCAGTAAAACGGTCTGATTTGATGGTCAGCTGCACCGCTCCTCCACGCGCATTTGCAGATTGCCTTTCGGCCGCATCGTGATGCCAGCAAACCGTTTAACAGGGCGGTTGCTGACCCGTACCAACCGAAACTTTCGGCAAATGACGGTAAGCAGCAGCTGTGCTTCCATCATCGCGAAATGATTGCCGATACAAATGCGGGGTCCGCCCCCGAATGGAAAGTACGCATACGTCGGCAGGGCTTGTTCAAATTCGGGTGTCCATCGTTCGGGATCGAATTGTTCTGGATGTGAAAAATACCTGGGATCGCGATGCATGACGTACTGAGACATAAACAACAAGTCACCCGCATGGAACTCGTAGTCTCCCAGCGTGATGTCCTCCATAGCGGCACGTCCAATGGTTCACGCCGGCGGATGAAGCCGCAAGCTCTCCTTCACCACAGACAGGGTATATGGCAACTGACGCAGGTCTGCATATGTAACGGTACGGCCACCGAGTACCGCATCCAGTTCCTGATGCAGCTTTCGCTCCACCTCCGGATTCTCTGACAGCGCCAAGAAGGTGCCAAGCGAGCAAGTTCGCTGTTGTCTCGTGACCGGCCATATAGATGGTCATGACCTCGTTACGCAGTTCTTCGTCTGTAAGGCCACTGCCACCCCCCTCATCGCGTGCTGCCATCAACAACGCCAGCAGGTTGGTATCGTCGGCAGCGTTTTGTACGCGCCGTGACGAGATAATATCGTGAATCGCGGTATTTAACGCATCAATCGCAAAGCTGACTTTCCCATCACCTTGGAGGAATGGCGGCAGCAGTTTCCGTAGAGAAGGCGCAACACTTTGAATAACGAGATTGATGTTGTCTTCCACGCGTTCGAGGTTCGCCGCTGCATCAAACCCAAACATGGTTTGCGTGATGACAGCGAGTGTGAGTTGCATCATTTCGTGTGTCGTGGAAATGGTTTGTCCGTGCTGCCAGCGAGCAGTGGCGGACTCTGCCAGACGGATCATCGTATCGGCATAATTCGCGATATGGCGGGGTGTAAACGACGGCTGCATCAACCGGCGATGCCGGCGATGCACCTGCCCTTCACTGGTCAAGAGGCCGTCACCAAGCAGCCGTTTGGCTTCTTCCAACGTTCTGCCTTTTTGAAAGAGCGATGCGTGTGTGACCAGGATGTCGTGGATCATCTCAACATCGCGAATGAGATAAGCGTTGAGGCCGGTCAGAACAAAATGCTGCACGGGCGCTTCCTCAGGTGATGCCTGTGCACATAGGCGCATCATGAAACCGATTGGATCCCGCGCAAAATCAATCATATTTCCGCCGACAGGCCACGTTCGCGGTATAGGCAATGAACGGGCATCCACAGTGACAGACATCGGAACCCCTCCTCGTACAGACCAATATTTACAATGGTTCTATCATACCGGCCGTCATCCTGTCACTACAGCCTTGCGGTTTAATGTGGAGGGCCGGTCGTCAGTTGACCGGCCCAATCGGATTTGGTGACGCCGTCCCGTTTCCTGGCCGTGGCGGGTTCGACGGCGGTGTCGTGTTTCCTGACCCGGGAGGACTTTGCGGCGGTGTCGTGTTTCCTGACCCGGGAGGGCTTTGCGGCGGTGTCGTGTTTCCTGGCCCGGAAGGGCTTTGCGGCGGTGTCGTGTTTCCTGGCCCCGATGGACCTTGCGGCGCTGCCTTTTTCCCTTTCCCTGAAAGGGCCTTTCGGGGTATTACCGCTGTGAGGCTTTGTTTGTTGGGTTACCCCTGTTGCGCCGCTGGCAGGGAATGGCCCGACAGAAAACTTCCCGGCCGGGTAGCCGTACGAGATTGCGAGACGAGTAATATCACCAAATATCTTCGCCGCATTGGCCGATGGATCGAGCGGTGACATCGTTAGATGATACGTTGGCGACGGGTTGTCATAGCCGATGTAAATGGAACCCACCAGGTTTGATGTATAGCCGTCAAACCATGCATTCCGGATCCAGTTGGAATATCCGGTCAAACCTGAACTGTATTGAACCGTTCCAGTTTTTCCGGCGATGCTGACGCCAGGGACCTGCGCAGCTGTACCTGTACCGTAGTCGACAACATCCTGTAGCAGCCGCGTCATTGTTTGAGCAGTCGATGCCGTCATGATGTTTTTTATAACGGGTGTGTAATGATACAGGACATTCCCATTTTGATTGACAACCTTGTTGATTAAATGCACCTGTATTTGAACGCCGTTGTTTGCAAATGGTTCATATGCCTGCGCCATTTGCAAAGCATTGACGCCATTTTGCATGCCACCAATCGCAATGCCCAGGTGCTGTCTGTCTTTTGCCGTCAGCCGTATACCGTCGTTTTCGGCAAAATCGGCGCCTACATTGATGCCGATTTGCTGCAGCAGCCAGACCGATGCAACGTTCTGTGACTCTTGCAGCGCATACTGCAATGTGACCTTGGCGGGGCCCTTCGCCCTTCCCAGTTTTGCGGGATATAGCCATCGCCAAAATCATGCGGCTGATTGTCGAGAATCGAACTTGGGGCTCATTTCCCACTCTGAATCGCTGGTGCATATTCCATGATTGGCTTAATCGACGACCCAGGTGAGCTGTTGCTGTATATCCGATCGATGCCAAGGGGAGTGAACCCTTGCTTACGCGATCCCGCTGCACCGAGAATGCCTCCTGTGGCCGGATCGACAAACACAGCTGCTCCTTGTACCACCGTGCCCGACGTAGGGCCAGGGAAATCACCGTTATAGTTCGTACTCCAGAAGACTTGATGGATGGCCTCCTGTACGCGTGGATCGATAGTCGTATAAATTTTTAATCCGCCCCGCAAAATTTGTGCCGCTGAGATTCCCTGCTTCGCCGCGTAATCAAGCAAAAAATTGGTGAAGAGCGGATGCGTATTCCACGAGTCGTCAGAAATGGAGTGATACTTTACATTAAGCGGTTGTCTTTCAGCTGCAGTCGCCTGCTGTTGGGTAATGTAGCCGTATTTGACCATGTTTTGCAGTACGATGTTACGGCGTTGCAAGGCGGCCTGCGGGTGCTCAATCGGATCGTACTCTGACGGAGCCTGCGGCAATCCGGCTAACAGAGCTGCTTCACTCAAGGTGAGGCTGTTGGGGTGCGCTTTGATATCGACACCGAAATACCGGAGTGCGGCCTGCTCTACACCGACTGTATTTTCTCCAAGGAAGACCTTGTTCAGATACATTGCAAGGATCTGCTGTTTTGTAAAATAGCGCTCCAGCTGTATGCCCATTTCAATTTCCTGCAATTTATAAGAGATGGTCCTGTTGTCATTCAGATAGACAATCTTGGCCAACTGCTCTGGAATTGTGCTGGCGCCTTGTGACGCTCTCCCAGCCGTGATGTCAACCAATGCTGCCCGGAATATGGAGCGGAGATCCAGCGACGATCCAGACCAATAGTTATGATCTTCCGTCGCCACAATGGCATCCACCAAGTTCTGCGGCAGTTGATTGTACGTCAGGTTGGATGGCACGGTTCCAATTTTCATGAAGACATGACCAGTATCATCATAGACAATGGTCTGTCCTGGCGGATTTGTGAGCGGGGAAAGATTGAGTGGCCTGCTTTTGATCCACTCTCCAAATGCAATGGCTCCCCCAACCATCAGGAAAGCGAGAATGATTAAGCTTATGACAATACCTTTAAAGACGGCTTTCATCTGTACCTCCGACGGGAAAAAATAGTCATGCTGACATTGATGTGATGGCAACTTCAGCAGACATCCCGATGTTTAGGTTATTGCTCCCGCATCAAAACAAGAACAAAGTCAAAAAGACCACGAAGGCACTGAAGCCCCGGCGTGGTCTTTCCATCCGAATAAATAGGACTATGGCAACCGCGAAACTTTTTGTTCAATCGGCATACGCGGTTTCGGCTGGGGAACTTCAGCGGGATAGCCAATGCCGAAAATGCCAAGTACGTCGTAGTCCTCTGAGACACCCAAAGCGGCCCGGCCTGCCTCAGTTGAGCCAATCGATGCCCAGCGAGCGCCAACCCCAGCTTCCCATGCCTGCAGCAGGAAGTTCTCCATAAAGCAGGCGGTGGCGATGAGATTCTCATCGCGATCGACTGGCCGATCCGCACGCTTCGATAGAATCGCCAACACAACCGGTGCGTCGCCAAAATTGGCTCCATGGGCAATACGGGCTCTCGTCTCCGGTTGGGACAAAGACAACCTGCCAGGGCTCTGTCATACGGTGATTCGGTGCCCATCTGGCTGCCTCCAGCCAGTTGAGAATATCCTTTTCGGCAACCGGTTTATCGGTGAATTGCTTGATATGGCGTCGACTGCGAATAACGTCTGCGATTGTCATGAACGATATCTCTCCTGTCCAAAT
The DNA here is from genome assembly GCA_963758235.1 of uncultured Alicyclobacillaceae bacterium. Taxonomy (GTDB): domain Bacteria; phylum Bacillota; class Bacilli; order Alicyclobacillales; family Alicyclobacillaceae; genus CAVWUS01. The sequence continues at coordinate 116,004 of CAVWUS010000015.1, forward strand.
TTCATCCTTTTCGGACAACCTCTTTAGTGCGTGTCCGAAAAGGGTCAAGGTAAGATGCCGTGCGTGCAAGGAAGCGGACAAAATGCGCACTGAGCGTACGTTTTTGGTACGTGACGGAGCATTTTTGCCCGCTGACACAGCAACGTGCAGCAGGGGGCCTGTCCCCAGTCGGGACCGTTAGGCCGGGCGATAGCCCCGGGTGACCCTTTCGGACAACCTCTTAAAAGACAAATATACAATATGGGCTCTGCTAATGTCACACACCCGCTGTGCCTCGCGTCTCCACATTAGAGAAAGCGAAACTTCTACGGATGCTTTACAACAATATTCAGGGCGGGACATGGAGGGTTCCTCAAAATGAAAAGAGCAGCATGGATTGCAAGCACCATTGTCATTGGCACAATGGTTTTAGCCGGGTGCGGGTCTGCAGCACAGACACCTACCGGTACAAATTCTTCTTCAAACACGGCCCAAAGCACTTCATCCAATCAGACGGAGTCAAACCAAACGTCATCTAACCAGACGTCTTCAAATCAATCGACGTCGACGAACAACAGTGCGCCGAGCGGCAGTGTCAATACCGCTGGCGGCGGGAACGGCTCTGGTACCAGTAACACAACGACGACTGCTGCAGCTGCTGCACTGGTGAGAGAATCGATGGCGCTCGCAAAACAAGGGAAAGCAATCGACATTCCGTTCACGCTGCAGCAAAATATGGGGACCGTTCAGAATCTCTGGGGGAACACCAACAGTCTAAATGCAGCAGGTGCCGGCATTTATATGACATACAGCAGTCACGCCGCGGCATTCGGATTGAACAAAGGCAGTCAAATCTTTGATATCCGATCATACAACAGCAAACTGAAGGCCATCACGCTGTCGGATATCGAGTCGGTACTCGGCCAGCCGGCAGACACGCGGCATACGCCCGATTCGATGATTTACATGTATCCAGCAGGTGCAAACTATCAACTGCTGTTTGTGTTCCCATGGAGCAGTAATGGAAGTATGGGGAACACGGTCGATCACGTTTCAGTCTTCTGGCCGCAAGGCACAGTCGATCTCATGGCCCAGAACCAACCAAATCCGTCCATTGTGATCGACAACGCACCAGGAACAGCGGGAAGCCTGTTTACGTTCACCATTCAAAATTCGCCAAAAGGATATCGACTGGTCGAGCTGGAGTGGATCCCGAACCACGGATCGCCAGTCGTCATGACAGTGCAACAGGCAATCGCCAATGGTGCCACAGGTGAAACGAATCCCGGCTTCGGTATCAGCGGGGACGGAACAACGTACAGCTTCACCTATCCATCGTCCATGCGCGATCAAACGGGAATCGTGCGCCTAATCTATCAGGAAACGTCAGGTGGAGCCATTATCGGCAACAGCTCAAGCATCACGTTGAAGTAATGTTCTCGGGCAGCAAGGGGTCAGACTCAGGGAGGCGCTCGGCTCAATCGAAAAGCGGCAGGCATAATGCCCGCCGCTTTTTCGTGCTCTATCGTCCAGCTTATTGATTTAACTCAGCTTCGAGTCTCTTTGTCATCCTCTTGAATCGCCGGTTCATCCAGATGACTGCAATCGCTGCGCAGACCGTGAGAACCGTGCTCATTATGCTTCACCTGCCTCATTATGTATTAGCAGTTGCCCCGCCTCCGCAAACTGCCACGATGGCCACGCGCGCCATCTCTCCTGTCAAAATATCCTAACCGGTAAAGGTTAAGAAACTTTGGCGGTGATGTGTTGATTCGCTTAAAACATGCTGAAAGTTCATGAACAACCTATGACGGTTGAGACTCCCTTCTTGTTTCAGGCAGCTATGCGGAGATTTGGTCGATGGATACGCCCTTGCCTGTTTCGACGCCACGCAAGGACCAAACCACTGCACCCGAAAGACCAATCGCCCAAACAATTAGGTTGACGAGAATGGTCGGGTTCAGACTCAAGCCACTGGTCAAGAACGTTAAGGGAATATTCATTCCAATCGACAGGAATCGAACAATGGCGGTATACGTACCGCGACGGTGCGTCGGCCATACCTCGCCTTTTAAGGCATCTTCCGTCAGGTAGCTGATATTCACAAACACATTGAGCAGAATCAGCAAAATCCAGAACAGGGACAGACTCTTGCTCCACGAACCAATCGTCAGCCAAATGATGCCGGTGAAAACGAACGATCCGAGGTAGCCAATTAGCAGCAGTGCCTTGCGGCTCAACTTGTCGCCCCACAGTCCAAAGAACCCGGATACAAAACCGACCGCGCTGGCTATAAAGATGATGGAAGCCGTCAGATGCGGGAACTTCTGCGACCCAGCACGTACGTAATCAATCCAAATCCAACCGAACCCGCAAACGCAGTTGTCAATGTAACGTAGAACCTTATGCCAAGGGATGGCATGCGTCCTTTGGCAACTGTATTGCTTTGTATGGATTCGTCAGCAGATTTTTGCGCAAGTTCAAATCGAAGTGTTCCTTCCGCTTCCCCGTAGTAACGAATCGCCTGTGCTTTGGCTTCTTCAATGCGACCTTTCCGAATCAGCCAGCGGATGGATTCGGGAGAGCGCGGTCGGGCCAGCAAGAGAATGAGCAGCACAATCAGAATGGCCACACCAAGTGTGCCTTTCTGAAACCGTTCCGACGTATTTCAGGCCGCGGTCACAAGTGAGAGCGATGCGAGCACCAATCCACCAAGATTGCCGCCGCCAGGTCGGTAAGCGGCCCGAGGAAGACCAGCGTCACCTTGTCGTTTACTTCATGCAATCGCTGAATCATGTGCTGATGAGCGGGGAGTGGAGACAGTGGAGTCGATGATGGACCGTGCTCATTCAGGATTGGAAGAGCGTCGATATAGAACGGAAACATGCGGCATTCGCTTGGAAAAGGGTTGATACCTCTTGCGGTTGACGCACTTACCTCAATCTAACCGTACCCAAAACAGCTGATGTTTTTTGCGACGCTGACACGGCCGGCTCGAGATAGCTGTCGGCCGGGGTCACACCGACACCAATGAGTGAAATATGTGGCATACCAAGCAGGAGTATGTAATTGATTCAGCATACGCTCTGCGAACTGCATTAAGCCGTCCTCGGGTTGTAGAAACCACGCCGCAATGACAAATTCATCGCCGCCAAAACGAGCCACCAAATCGGGACTCCCGCACGGCATTTTTCATACACGCCACAAATTCTTTCAGCACCAAATCTCCAACGTCATGACCGAATTGGTCATTAAACTGTTTAAATTTGTCCAGATCGAAATAAAACACGCCAAACGTGCCCTCGTTCCGACTAGCCCGATTAATCCATTTTTGAATTTCTTTACTAAACGCCCTCCGATTCAACAATCCTGTAACGATGTCCCGTTCGGCCATCCGAATTAACTCTTTCTCCAACTCTCGCCGCTTCTCAATTTCAGTTCTTAGTTCAATTAAGGTTCTTTCATATTCCTTTAAAATGCGTTCCCTTTCGTGAAAGTGGATTTGTTTGCCCAGCTCCGATCCGAGGGCAATGGACAGCAGTTGCATCATTTCAATATCTCGATTTGAAAGAGCATCTGGTCGGGTGGATGCAACCTTCAGGACGCCGACGGATTGATTCGACTCAAACAGAGGGACACAGATCATACTGCGCGGCCTACTTTATGCGTGGCCACCTTGTCAACGCGATCATCAACCTCTGTGTCAGGGGAATAAAAAATTCGCTCTTGCATTACACACATACCAGATAGACTACTGTCTTTATGCAGCCTCATACCTTCAAACGGCAACAACGAACCACTGGCAGCGCGATAGACCATGTCATCTCCTTCCAGCATCTCAATCGTGGAACCATTGGCACCGGTTAAGTGGCACATGCGGTCGCATACAGATTGCATGAACGAATCGAGATCAAAATTCGATACCAGCATTGCTGTTGTTCATCCATAATGATTTTGAAGCGACTTTGATGCGTCACGGTGCGCTATTCCTTCCATATGCAGTCTAGGTGTTGCTTCTGATACAAGCATCCGGACACCATAGTATTCAGAATCGTTACTATCGCCTGATTTTAAGGTCGGTACAACGTCTGAAAACCTGGATAAAAACTTTTACGGTCCAACCCC
>CAVWUS010000016.1:0-65291 GCA_963758235.1 uncultured Alicyclobacillaceae bacterium
TTAAACGCAATATTCACATGCTCAATCATCAGCTTGTGATTCGTACCGACAATGGTCGCAGTTCGTAAGTCGTGCATTCCATACATTTTGCCAAGAGCAAGGCATTGAACATCAACGCATTCCGAACCACACGCCGAACAAGAATGCATACATTGAATCCTTTCACAGCGTATTGGAACGGGAATGCTACCAGCGACACATCTTTGAAACATTCGAAGATGCCTTCTCAGCTGTAGACAATTACATTCGGTTCTACAATGAGCGCCGCTATCACGGCAGCCTAAAGGGATGGCCGCCAGCAGAGTTTCTGAGAAAACTGCAGGCGAACGAAATCGCACCAATGAAATTAGCCGTGTAGTGCAGCATTTCGATGCAATTCTAAGACTGCGGGAGATAACCTGCGATTGTGTCCAACTTTAGGGGGTTGCAACCGATACCAGGCTTTTTGCATCTGCAACTACTTAAAATTCAAGCGATAGCAACCATTGTGGTGTCTATTCTGCACATTTTCACCCAATCATCGCCGAATAGTTACCATTCTGCTCACAATTGCATCGGGTCAAGTCCATCTGGTCAAGTCATTGAATCTCCGCAAAAACACCTTCCATAAGGCAGCGCAATTGGGCCACAGGGTGCAAGCACAACCACACTCCAGTGGGTGTGCCACCGAGTTAGTGCATGCTAACCATTGACCTTAGCCTCGTAAAGCTATACAATTCGAGCGTAAAGTTGACTACATAGGTCAAGCTTTCTGGGGGTCGAACGCGCATGCTGGCTTCTTTCTTGATTTTCTTCCGGGAATCCTTAGAGGCTTCCATGATTTGTTCCATTATGCTGGCGTATTTGCGACAGATTGGCCGGCGAGATCGCTTTAAAGATGTCTGGCTTGGCATTTTCAGTGCTGTGGTAGTCGCACTCATTGGCGGCGTTGCGGTTTTCATGACCCTGAAAACGTATGATAATTCCACTCTGCAGACGGAAATTGAGGGGATCACGTACTTCATCGCGTGTGGGGTCTTAACCTATATGACATTCTGGATGAAAAACAGAGTCGCAACCTCAAGCAGGAATTGCACGCCAGAATGGCAGCAGCGATGAACAACGGATCCATTTTTGCGATTGCCCTGATTGCGTTTATCACGGTCGGACGAGAGGGTCTGGAGACAGTCGTCTTCATGATTGCCATCGCCTTCAACCGGAATCCGTGGTTTCTGGCCATTGGTGCAGTGGCAGGCGTCCTGGCGGGGCTTGCACTCAGCTATGTCATCTATGTCCTTGGCCGACGCATCAACCTGAAACACTTTTTCAATGTCATGGGCACCCTGCTGATGCTGTTCGCAGCAGGCATCCTGGCAGATGGCATTGAGAACTTTCAGCAGCTTGGCTGGCTTCCAAGGGAACACGCATTGTGGAATACGACTGCAATTTTGAGTGAGGACAGCACGTTCGGTGATATTGTCCATTCATTTTTCGGCTATGCCGACAGCCCGACCGCATTGCAGGTGATTATGTACGCAGGTTTCCTGATTGTCGCCATCTATTTGTTCTGGCGATCCGGATCGAAACAGAAACACCAGCACTCCATCACCAGTTCAGTGCAGTAGACTTATCGTGCGTGTTCGAAAAGGGTCAAGGTAAGATGCCGTACGGTGCAAGGAAGCGGACAAAAATGCGTACAGCGTCTGGTCCCGCCGGCGCCGTTCAGGCCGGGCGATAGCCCCGGGTGCCCCTTTTCGAACAACCTCTTAGCCTCCGATATGGGACATTTCCACTTTGGGCTTCCGCTCCGTCAACCGTGTGCGAAGTTCTGAATAGCGATCCGCTCGGTGAAGCCACACTTCTTCCAGCATCGAGCGGATTGCCTGATCGGTAGCTCCGGAACGAAGCAGCGTTCGCACATCGACGCCATCTGTGCCAAACAGACAAGTGTAAAGTTTACCTTCCGCAGACAGTCGTGCACGTGTACAGCCACCGCAGAATGCTCGGGTCACAGATGCGATGATCCCGATTTCCCCAGTGCCGTCTTCATATAGAAACCGCTCTGCGACCTCGCCCGGATAATTAGGTTCCAACCGGCGAATCGGCCACTGTGTGTGTATCGCGCTTGCAATCTCATCAGCCGTGAGGACATCATCCATTTTCCAGCCATTCGAATTACCTACATCCATGTACTCGATGAATCGCAGAATTACGCCTATTCCACGGAAATATTCCGCCATCGGCAAAATCGACGCGTCATTCCACCCGCGCTTAACCACCATGTTGACTTTGATAGGTGCAAGCCCCGCTTCCTGCGCAACCTCAATTGCTGATAACACGCGCTGCACAGGAAAATGGACATCGTTCATCCGCATGAAGATGTCGTCGTCCAGGGAATCGAGGCTGATACTGATACGCTTCAGGCCGGCTTGCTTCAACCGGCTCGCCACCGATTTGGTCAACAGCGATCCGTTCGTCGTCAGCGCGATATCCTGCACGCCGACACCGGTCAACATCTCGATCAGCTGGTCGATGTCGCGACGAAGCAGCGGTTCGCCACCGGTCAGACGAATCTTCTGTACGCCAAGGTCGACAAACAGACGTGCCAGTCGAGTAATTTCCTCAAACGTCAGCAGACTTTCACGGGGCAGGAATGCGTAATCCGAACCAAAGACTTCCTTTGGCATGCAATATCGGCAGCGAAAATTACACCGGTCCGTAACTGAGATGCGCAAGTCCCGCAACGGGCGAGACAGCTTGTCGTAGATGGGACCAGTACCCCCAGTCCATTGCTTCGACGCTGCTGCACTTGCAGTTCGTACCCTCACGCGCTCAGCCTCCAAACCCGGTCAATTCAATCAATCTTTTCTTCATTATACATGTCAGGTGATTTACCACTTCAATCAAATGAATTGACGACTGCTTCAATCAAACTTACAATTCGGGATGTCTGCGACCGTCCTACATTCAGAAGCAGGCCAGTTTGCGCAAAAGAGGTGTGAGATGAAACGGACGTCATCACTTTGGCGAACATCCATGCTGCTCAGTGCCAGCTTCGTTGTTTTCCTGTCTGTCGCCGGATGCGGTCAACGCGCAACTGCCGGAAATAACGTAAGTCAATCGGTTCCTCATCCGACCGGAACGGCGAATGTGGCGTATGCTGGCTCTCTTCAGATCACCAACGATATGGGACTTGCCCCCGCCTTTACGAAAGCCACTGGATTTCAATACGAGGGCTACGGAAACGGCGCCACTGCGGTGGCAAACCTGATTCGCGCTGGTGAAATCACACCGAATGTGTTTGAAAGCATCGGTACGGCCCCGCTGCAGTCGATTGGTCAGAACAGAGTCGATTATGCGATTGGATTTGCGGGATCACCGCTCGTGATTGCGTACTCCCCGAAATCTCGATACGCGAAGCAGCTCAGTGCCATCACGGACGGAAAGAAGCCGCTGTCTGCTCTGTTTCCATTGATGGAGCAGCCAGGCTTCCGTTTGGGACGTACGGATCCCAATGCGGATCCGCAGGGCCAGTACTTCATCATGATGATGCACTTGGCACAAGCAGACCTGCACTTGCCAGCGGGAACAGCAAACCGAATCCTTGGCTCGCTCGACAACGCAAAGCAAGTCTATTCCGAGACGGACATCCTCTCACGCTTGCAGGCAGGACAGATGGACGCATGCAGCGCGTACCTGCCTGAAGCAATCGAGCAGCATCTGCCTTATATTCAATTACCTGATACCATCAATATGGGAAATCCAGCAGATGCAGCGCTTTATGCGAAGGCACACCTAACACTGTCCAATCATCAAACCGTCACCGGTGCACCGGTCGAAATTTACATAACAACGGTACAGGGAACACCAGATCAGGCTGCAGGCGAAGCCTTTGTACGGTTTGCGCTATCAAAAGAGGGTCTGCAAATGTTCAAAAGAAACGGATACACGCTGACCCACTTCCAGATTTGGGGCAGACCGTCAGCCATTCCCCGACCCATTCGGGCTGAAATGCAGTCCGGGAAGAACGCATGAAGCGCCTAACAAGTCAAATGGTTGCCCTGATTGCCCTCTTCTGCGCCAGTTTTCTGTTATTGCCTGTCGCCGCACTACTCATCAACGTTTCCTGGACGACACTGTGGCAGACATGGTCGCAAGATGGTACGCAACCGCTGCTCATTTCGATTGAATCTACATTGATCTCAATGGTCGCAATCGCGCTGTTCGGCACCCCGCTCGCCTGGCTGCTGGCCCGTGGCAAACGCAGGTTGTGGCGCATTGTCGAGTTTTTGATGCTGATTCCACTCTTGATGCCGCCGCTCGTGGTTGGGCTTCTGTTGGTTTTCTTCTACGGCCGAGTGGCCCACTGGGCCAACTGCTGACATCCTTGAATCTGTCCGCTTCAAATACACTGCTGGCAATTGTCGTTGCCCAGATCTATGAGGCCATTCCATATTACGTTCTAGCGGCAGCAGGCGCGTTCCGCCAAGTGCCGCGAGCACTCGAACAAACTTCGTACGCGCTTGGGATAGCACCCGTCAAGACGTTTTGTCGGATCACGCTGCCCCTCGCGCTGCCTGGCCTCCTGCTCGGATTGACCATGGCGTTTGCGCGCGCCATCGGTGCCTTCGGTGCTGTGATGGTCATGGCGTACAATCCACACAGCCTGCCGATCAGCATTTGGGTGGCTTTAGAAGAACAAGGATTGCCAACTGCACTGCCGCTCGCACTGCTACTACTTGCCATATCACTGCCGCTGCCGCTTGCGGCAGCCCTTTGGAGGCGAATGCAGCATGCTTGAGTTGCGACTTGAACTGCCGCGAAAGCCGTTTGTCTTGTCTGCTCGGCTGCAGGTACCGATCAATTCAATCTACGCCCTGTTCGGCCCTCTCTGCTGCAGGAAAATCCAGCATCCTGTCCGTCATCGCCGGATTTGAAACGGGCTATCGAACTGCTTATCTGGCCATCGACGGGGACGTGTTGATCGACAGTACAGCGAAACCACCTGCAGCGGTTCCAGCCTGGAAGCGCGGAGTCGGTTATATCACGCAATCTGCGCAGCTCTTTCCGCATCTGAACGTACATAAAAATATCCTCTATGGACAGCAGCGCATGGACAATGAACGTTTGTTTCAACAAGTTGTCTCTGCGCTGAGTCTAGAACCATATCTCGCTCTGCGACCCGAGCAGCTGTCCGGCGGCTTAACCCAGCGTGTCGCCCTGGCGCGTGCACTCGTGGCAAAACCGCGTGTTCTGCTGATGGATGAACCATTTTCAGCGCTGGACTGGGCATCGCGCCGCAGCCTGCAGGACCTCCTGCAGGACATTCAGCATGCCTTCCGACTGACCGTTCTCCTGGTGACACACCAACTGTCGGAGGCGCAGCGACTCGCAGATCAGATTGCGCTCATTGACGCTGGGCGTATCCTGCAAACGGGATCGCCACAAGAGCTGATGACTTCCCCCGCATCCTGGCGAGCTGCGCAGTTGCTTGGTTTTACAGCGTTGATTGAGACGGAAAACGGGATGTTTGCAGTTCATCCTGATCGCGTGGCGGCAGGGGCCTATCCAGACCTCGGCATCGTTATGCATGGCCGGATTGAGCAGCTGGTCTGGCATGAAGGACGGCAGTTGGTGGCCCTGCACGTTGAGCCGCCAATTCAGGTGTTGCATCAGCCGATGCTAGAAGTTGCTCTTCCAAGTATCCAACCGTATGAACGCAATCAGCAGATTGAGCTGACACTGATACATCCACCCAGGATTGGCTGACAGTATGTCGTAGTTATCCTCCCTGACTGCAGCCGCTGATCCGCTCCGGATGGGTATAGACGTTAAACGAACGGTTGCGGATGAAACCTACGGTCGTAATTCCGAGTTCCTCCGCCATCTGCAGCGCCAACTCAGTCGCAGCGGATTTGGACAGCAGCATCTCCACGCCGATTTTCGATGCCTTCAGCAAAATCTCCGAAGAGATCCTGCCGCTGAACACCAGCACTTTGCCTGTCATGGCAATGTCGTTTTGCAAGCAGTATCCGTAGATTTTATCGAGCGCATTGTGGCGGCCAATATCGCGCCGAACGAGCAGGATGTCCTGCCTGTCGCAGAGCGCCGCAGTGTGGACGCCACCCGTCTGTTTAAACAGCTCTGCACGGCTTTGCATTTCGTCCATGAGATGAAGAATCTCGTCGGGTGACAATGTGATGTTGACGTCGTTCATGGTTTTCGCCGTCAGCGCGTCGTTGACAAAGTAAAATCCCTGTCTGGCCATACCGCAGCAGGATGTCACGTAACGTTTTGAGCGCAGACGCTGCCTCAGCTGATTGAACGCCTTCACCGACACTTGCGCGAATCCCATTCGCTCTTGAATATACAGTTCCTCGATGTCTGCAGGCGAGCCAATCAGCCCTTCCGAAGCGAGAAAGCCGATGACCATATCTTCCATGTATTCCGGCGTACAGACCACGGTCGCAAATTCTTCTCCATTGACCTGAATGGTCAATGCGTATTCGGTCACAACAGCATCTTCCACGGATTTGAACTTGCTTCCGTCGTAACGATGGACATTCCGCAGCGCCTGTACTGGCTGCATCGCTATGACAACGCCTTTCCAAAACCGCCGAGAAACCCAACGGCGAATTTGAGCGATCGATTGACATCGGGATCTTTCACGGCACGTACGAGATCGAACAGGCCAATTTTCTGGTCGGTCTGCGCCATCTCCTGACCGCGTTGAATACCCTGCGAGAGTCCACTCATCAAAGTGCCTGTCGTCTCAGGTTCGACCCTCGTCAAACCACCCGCCACGCACATCAGGTGATTGAGGAGCGTAGTGACTTCCGGTCGGACGGCCTGCTCAACGAGGATTTTCGCAACTTTTTCCCTGGCTGCGAGCAACGCGCTGAGCGCCTCCAGCAAGCCGCTCGTATGGAGTTCCTGCAGCAGCCCAATGGTCTCTTCCAACACGTCTCGATTTTGTGCGATGGTCGACACCAGATGTTCCAGCGCTGCTGCCTCTCGTTCGCGATCCGTTTGTGCCATACGAGTGATTGTCTGAATCGGTTCCGCCATCTCAGTGAGCCCCCTTCACCGGTGCAGCAGAAACGGGTACATTCACGCTGGCGATGGGACGATAGTCCGATCGCGCCCATTTCCGCTCAACCTGAACACCGACTTGCGGCGTACGGACTGCATTGCGTGGGTTCGAACGCGGCAGAGGGTTTTCCCCTTTCGCTTTCAGAATCTGCAGCCGAACCTTTGTCTGCTTGTACGCCGGTGTATGCGTCTTGACATCGACGGCGCTGCCCGTCAGCAAGTTCACTGCTGTCTCCTGACTGGATGAATGCATCGGTACATAGACGGTCTTCCCCTGCATCCTGTCGGTCACGACGGCTTTCAGCTTAATCGCGCCGTATGGCGATTCCAGCCGCACCAGCGCTCCCGACTCGATGCCGCGTTCCGCAGCGAGTTCAGGTGATATTTCCACGAACACCTCTGGCAGCTTCAACTGGATTCCTTCAACCTTGCTGGTGAGGTTGCCCTCATGGAACTGCTCGAGCAGGCGGCCATTATCGAGCGTCAAATCAAATTCATCCGGAAACTCGACCGGCGGCACATACTCGAACAGCGCAAACCGCGCCTTTTTATCCGGAAAGTTGAAGCCATCTGTGTAGAGCAGCGGTGTGTCCGTACCGTTTTGCGATCCCCAATGGAAACTTCCCCAACCGGCCAACACATCAAAGTTGCATTCCCTGAAGAACGGTGTCAGGCTGGCCATTTCAGCAAAAATCTCGCTGGGATGGGCGTAATTCCAGTCGAACCCGCAGCGACAGGCAATCTCCATGACAATCTGCCAGTCCGGTTTACTGTTTCCGAGTGGCTCCAATGCCTGGTACAGCCGTTGCACGCGGCGTTCCGTGTTGGTGAAGGTGCCTTCCTTTTCGAGCGATGGCGTTCCCGGTAGAATGACATCGGCAAATTGACATGTCGTTGTGAAGAAGATTTCCTGCACGACGAGGAAATCCAGTTTCGCCAGCATCTCCTGTGTATGGTTCGAATTCGCATCCACCCACGCCATATCTTCGCCGGCGATGTACATGCCTCGCAGTTCACCTCGATCGACCGCTTCGAGCATTTGAATGTTGTCCAGTCCCGGCTGGCTTGGAATGCGCACACCATACGCTTTTTCAAAGCGTGCACGAATCGCGTCATCGCTCACTGGCTGATAGCCCGGGAAAATGTTCGGCATGGTGCCCATGTCGCTCGCTCCCTGGACATTGTTGTGTCCGCGCAGCGGGAACGCACCAGCGCCTGGTCTGCCCAAGTTGCCAGTGACCAGCAGCAGGTTGGCAATGGCGCCGGATGTATGTGATCCAGCGATATTCTGTGTGACACCCATCCCCCAGCAGATGGCTGTCCCATCTGCTTCATGAATCATCGTCGCTACCTGAATCAACGTTTCCTTTGCGATACCCGTCGTCTCTTCAGCCATCTCCAGGGTAAACGGTTCAAGCAACGCGCGGTATTCTTCCCAGTAATTCACATGCTCCTTGATGAAGGCTTCGTCATGCCAGCCTTGCTCGATGATGTATTTGGTCACGGCAGCCAGCCAGACATAATCGGTTCCCTGCTTCGGCCGGATGAACAAATCGGCTCGCTCCGCCATTTCATGCTTGCGCAAATCAAATACAATCAGTTTTTGTCCGTGCAGCTTGTGCGCGCGCTTGATTCGTGTGGCGAGTACGGGGTGGCCTTCCGCTGGGGCGCAGCCCACCAAAATGACCAGCCCGGCGCTGGCGATATCTTCAATTGTCCCGGTATCGCCGCCAATACCGCCAGTCTGCTGCAAGCCCCACGATGCGGGTGACTGACAGTAGCGTGAGCAGTTATCGACATTGTTCGTTCCGAATACCTGACGTGCCAACTTTTGAATCAGATAGTTTTCCTCATTGGTCATTTTGGAAGAACCGATAAAGCCGAGCGCATCCGATCCGTATGTGTCCCGGATGTAGTTCAGTTGCTCGGCAACCCGGTTCAGTGCTTCCTCCCAGGTTGCCTCGACAAACGTATTGCCTTTGCGGATGAGCGGGGTGGTCAGGCGCTCCTTGGAGTTGACGAAGTCCCAACCAAACTTGCCCTTTATACAGGTAGAAATGCTATTTACCGGTGCCTGCTCGACCGGTTCTATCTTCAGGATGTCACGTCCTTTGGTCCAGACTTCAAAGCTGCAGCCGACACCGCAGAACGTGCAGACTGTTTTCGTCTTTTTCGTTCGGATCTCACGCATAGCGGCTTCCACTTCAGACAGCGCAAAGATGGTCTTGTAGTCTGGTTCCACTTCTTTCACGAAATCAATCATTGGATCGAGAATATCCTTGGACATGCCCGTCATAAAGCCGGCTTCCCCGAGCATCGATTTTTCCATCAATGCATTGCAGGGACAGACTGTAACACAGTGGCCGCAGGAAACACAGGAAGACTCGTTGATTGGCTTGCCGCCATCCCAAAGAACGCGGGGCATCTCGCTTTCCCAGTCGATGGAGAGTGTCTCGTTGACCTGCAGATCCTGGCAGGCTTCAACGCAGCGTCCGCAGAGGATGCACTGATCGGGATCGTAGCGATAAAAAGGGTTGCTCATGTCCACTTCATAACCTTTGGCGCGAAACGGGCGGGTCTGATGCGTTACTTCGAGGAGTTCTGCGGTGTTATGTACGCGACAGTTACCGTTGTTGTTATCACAGACCGTGCAGTAGAGCAGATGGTTTTCCAGTACCCTGTCCATCGCCTCGTGCTGCGCCTGCCTTGCCTTATCCGACGAGCTGAAAATGGTCATGCCATCCTGAAGGACGGTTGAGCACGCCCGCATCACTTGGCCATTGACCTCGCACATACAAGTATCACAGCTTTGAACCGGGCCAAAATTCTTGAGTAACAGATATACGGGTGTTCCATCCCGAGACTTGCCATGTAATCTAAGATGCTGGTTCCTTCCTGGGCTTGGTGCGATTGTCCATCCAACGTAAAGTGAATCGTTTTCATGCGATCGCCTCCTGCCATTCCCAGTTCGATTTACGATTGATTTTACACCATCTCTAATTCCTGAACACTGCCGTCCGGTTTGAAGATACGCAGCCGAACCTGCTCGCAGATTTCGTCGTAACCCTGGTGCAGAATCGTTGAGGTAAAGCGAATACCGTCCGCATCCACTTCAAGTCGTAGTTCGCGCTCTGTATAAGCACCCTTCTCATGCTCGAGGGTACAACCGTCATCCTCATACAGTAGAAAGGAACTCTGGGACGGCACGTCGTCCGGATACAGATTGACCATCAATGACGGACCGTCATCTGTATCCGTTTCGGCCAACGGCAGGATGGCGCCTGCTCGAATAAACAGTGGAAGTACGTCCAATGGGGCTTCGACGAGGACATTTTGTCCTCCTCTAACGCGCTCACCAGTCCAATAGTTAACCCAGTTCCCCCTCGGGAAGTACACTTTTCGGCTGCTTTCGCCCGCGCGATAGACAGGGGCGACAAGCACGTCTCTTCCAACCAGAAACTCATCGGACAGGTGATGTGTCATTTCATCCTCCGGATACTCCAGCACCAGTGGACGCATGATGGGCAGGCCTGTCTGCGCTGTTTCCCGGAACAAGCTGTATAGATACGGCATGAACGTATATCGAAGTGAAATGTATTTACGAATAATCGCTTCAATCTCCGGGCCTGAACGACCACGGTTCCTGACCGGGCCGTACCGAATGCACTGTGATTTCGAAAGAAAGGAAAGAACGCCCCCATTTGCGTCCAGCGTGCCAATAATTCTCCGGTCGTATGGTGAGCAAAGCCGCCGACATCGGGCCAGCAAACGCAATGCCTGACAGGCCCATGTTCAGAACCATCGGCATGGCCATTTCCATGTGACTCCAAAAACTGCGGTTGTCGCCCGTCCAGACGGCAGCATAGCGCTGTACCCCGGCATACCCAGCTCGCGTGAGAACAAACGGCCGTTCGCCGCCCAGCCTTTGCCGCAGTCCTTCAAAAGTCGCTTTTGACATGAGTAAACCGTATAGGTTGTGGACCTCTCTGTGCGTCTTTGGATCGCCGTTGTTTCGATGCATGATGTGCGGTTCCATCGTCTTGATCTCGTTGAACACCGCAGGCTCGTTCATATCATTCCAAATACCGCTGATTCCGCGCTCTACGTAAAAATCGTGCTGGCTGCCCCACCAGTCACTTACCCGATTGTCTGTGAAATCCGGAAATGCACTTTCTCCCGGCCAGACTTCACCAAAGAATATTTCTCCTTCAATCGACTTGCAGAATACGTCTTTCTCCACGCCATCACGATAGACTGCATATTCAGGATCACGTTTCACGCCCGGGTCGACGATGGGTACAATGCGAATCCCAAGATCCTTGAGCTGTTGAATCATCGCTTGTGGATCCGGAAAGCGGCTCTCATCAAAGGTGAACACCCGATAACCATTCATGTAGTGAATATCGAGATGGATAGCGGAGATTGGAATCTCCTTTTCCTTGAATGATCTGGCAAGCGTCAAAACCTCTTCTTGTGATTCATAGCTGTAGCGGGACTGGTGGTACCCGATGGCCCAACGGGGCGGAATCTGCATTCTGCCAGTCAAATTAGTGTACTGCACTGTGACATCCTTCAGTGTTGCCGTGAAAATATAAAGATCGAACCCGCCTGTATCCGCATGGATTTCAAAATCAGGGAAGCGTGTACGAAAATCAAATCTGGAACGGCCCGGATTGTCGAGAAAGAAACCCGTTGCCCGTCCCTCATCGAAAGTAATAACGAATGGAATGGATACATATAAGCTTTCCATCTCGGGCACATGTGGCGCATAGACATCAGAGTTCCACATCGTATAGGCATCATGGCGCTTATCGAGATCGCCCGGTTGTTCGCCGAGGCCGTAAAAATGGGTTGATGCCCGCGCCCCCACCGTTACGCCGCTCTTCCCTGTAGAATCGATATGAAATCTGACGTCCTCTGCAATCTTCCCGTGGCGATTGTGATGGATATTCATCGAGCCGGTCACACGGTCGACCGTCAGTTTGACTTCACCTAAAGTGCAATGAATTGTGGTTTCATCGCTGTTAACGGTAATCCCGTTTTCACTCACGGGTGTTTCCTCTTGTGGCTGGATTGCGACCGTGGAAGATGGAAACGATCCGTCCGCCTTGCTGTAGGCGATTCGCAAAGTATGGTCGTTGATTAAACCAATCGCCAAACTGGCGCGTGTGGATTCAAGCAGAATGTGTTTTCCCGCTGCTTGGCAGCCATCAAAAGGTCGAAGGACAGGTAATCCGTTGCTGGCTTGCACGACCGCTTCCGGTTTAATCGACTCACTTGTCTGCATGAGACAACACCGCTTTCTCTCCGATTTTTTCTACGTTTAAAGTGCTGAATGACGCAGCAAGACCGTCTACTTCCAAATGGATATCTGGTAACTGCCAGCCTGTGCCTTCGTTGCTGTGTCTGCTGAGGGCGTATTGGCGCCAAGCGGCAAGGTGCACTCGAATAACCTGTTCGCAGCCATTGGTACACTGTCTTCTGCGGCTGCAAAGTTAAACTGAACGTAAACCGTTTCAGCCCCGTCATCAGACACGCGGGCAAAGCACAGACGTTGACGGTCCATCCGTTCAAACCGGATCTGCTCCCCCTGCAGTGCTGGTTCCGATTTACGTAGATCAGTCAGATGTTTCACGATGCGACGCAGCGGTTGGTGCTGTTGATTGAGCGACCAACGCATACCCGCTCGGCACAATGGATCGGGACCGCCTTCCATCCCAATTTCGTCGCCGTAGTAGATCATCGGGATGCCAGGTGCCGTCAATTGATAAACCATCGCCATGACAACGGCGTCTATGTCGCCTTCTGCAAGCGTCAATAGTCGTTCGGTGTCATGACTACCGAGCAAATTCAACATCGCCAGATTCGCCTGACGAGGATACTGGAACCGCAGCGTAGTCATGCGCCGAGCGAATTCACTTGGCGTTATGCGCCTGTGGATAAATAGGTCGAGTACATGTTCCCGAAACGGATAATTCATGACACTGTCAAACTGATCTCCTCTCAGCCAGGCAGAACTGTCGTGCCAGATTTCCCCGACAATCAGAGCGTCCGGCTTTATCTGTTTGACCGTTTCACGAAAACGCCGCCAAAATACATGGTCGATCTCGTTGGCTACATCCAGACGCCATCCATCGATATCACAGGTTTCAATCCAGTAGGCAGCTACTTTTAGGAAGTACTGTTCGACCTCCGGATTTGCTATGTTCAGCTTCGGCATATAGCGCGACTTTATCGCGAATGTCTCATAGTTGACCGCTTGAACGTCTACCCGACTGCCTTCAACAAAGAACCAGTCCCAGTAGCGCGATGCCTTGCCTCGTTTGATGACGTCCTGAAAGGGAGCGAAGCGAAAGCCGCAGTGGTTGAAGACCGCATCAAGCATGACGCGAATACCCAACTTATGTGCGCTTCTGACGAGTGTACGCAGGTCTTCCACCGTGCCGAATTGGGGATCAATCTGAAAGTAATCTTCCGTATCATACTTGTGATTGGACCCTGCTTTGAAAATGGGTGTCAAATAGAGCAGATTGACACCGAGGTCGGCGAGGTAATCCAATTTTTGTGTGATGCCAGGAAGATCGCCGCCATGCATGCTGACCGGAGTCGGGGTATCATCCCAGTCAACCGCGCCAAGCGGCGTCAAAGCGTCATTTCCATTGGCAAATCGCTCGGGGAAGATCTGATAACAAATACTGTGGTTTACCCATGCTGGAATGGTGTAGATGTCCCTTGCGCACAGATACGCTTTGAAAAAGGGCGATCCGCTTTCGGGATCGTCCATAAATCCTGACTCCCCAAACCACACAGGCGCTTGGGACGGAGCACGCAATTCGAACTGATACTTGAGCCGATGCGTAGGCACATCGATATCGACGGCATAATACTGTACGTTTTTATCGTCGCCCATCCATTCGAGCTTGCTGCGGTTCGGAAAACCTGTCTCATATTTATCTCCGTAAATCACATGAACTTCCTTAACAGGCTCATCCCGGTCAACTTTGAGGACAAGCCGCATTCGGTCGTTCGTGATTGGGTACGCATCTGGATAATCCGCTCGATGCCATACGCGTATCGTCATTTCATCAGACCTCTCTTATAGTGCGTTGAACGATTCTACCTGTGCACCACAGGATTTTCGGATGATCAATTCAAAATCTACGATTTCCGACTTCGCCGCAGCCTGTCCCGCGTCAATCTGCTCCAATAGGAGTTCTGCGCAGCGTACGCCCAGTTGGTGCATATGAACCCGTACGCTCGTCAACGATGGGTTTGCCAACTCAGCAAGTCGAATATCGTTGAAACCTACAATCGCGAGTTCATCGGGCATGCGAAACCCTAGCTCAGCAGCCGCACGCATACCGCCGAACGCGAGAATATCGTCGGATGTCAGCACTGCCGTTGGTCGCTGCGGCATGGCCAACAGACGCATCATCCCCAAATATCCACCTTGTTCCAAAAAGAAGCTGGACACTTCGAGATTCGGATCGGGTTCAATACCTGCTTCCTTCAGCGCGTTTCGATAACCAGTAACGCGATCAATCGTAACCACGAGTTCTGAAGCCCCACCCAAAAATCCAATGCGCCGATGCCCCATGTTGATTAAATGTTTCGTCGCGCAGTAAGCTGCTGCAACGTTGTCATTATTCACGTAACTGATAGGCACTGGATCAGCCGGACGCCCCAACAACACAGCCGGGAACTTGCGATCGGTGATCCGTTTCAAAGCCGCATCGCCCTGATGTGTACCCAAGAGTAAAATGCCGTCTACCCTTCGCCCGTTGATCATCCTTTCCAGAACGTCTTCTTCGGAACGGGTGGATGTGGATAATACGGTATCAAAGCCCCTCTGTCGTGTGACTTCAGCCACCCCGCTCATCCATTCGGCGAAAAATGGGTTCTCAAAAAACGCCGAATCGTTTGGCGGAATCAGAATCCCGATGGCTCCAGTGGTATTGGTGACAAGTCCACGCGCAAACACATTTGGATGATAGTCAAGTTCCTCCAGCACCGCGCGCACCCGCAGCTTGGTCTCCTCAGATATTAAGGGGGAATTCGCCAGGACACGCGATACCGTAGAAGGAGAAACGTGTGCTGCGCGAGCGACATCTTTGATTGTGACCATGACGAATTCTCCTCTCGATTGAGCCTAGCCTTTTACTGAGCCCGCAACCAGACCAGTGGAAAGGTATTTCTGTGCAAAGGCAAAAATCACGCCGAGCGGTATGGCAGACAGCAAGGCGGCAGCCGCAAACTCGCCCCAGTTTTTGGCGTACTGGTTACTGATGAGATTATACATACCGACGCCGAGTGTATAGTTACTCGGTGACTGTAAAATTGTCCCCGCGAACAAATACTCACCAAAGGCGCCTATCACAGTTAACAGAAAGATGACGACCAGCATCGGTGCGGACAGCGGCAACTGTACACGAATGAACCGCTGCCATGAGTTTGCGCCGTCAATCAACGCTGCTTCGTCCAGCTCTCTCGGAATCGAATCCATGAATCCTTTGAGCAACCAGACGTTGAATGCACTCGTACCAAGTAAAACGACAATATAGGATCCGAGGTAGTCAATCAAATTCAGCTTGGCAAGTGCTGTGTAGAAAGCTGCAATCGACAGGAAATTCGGGAACATCTGCAGCAGCAACAATGTCATCAGCCCATATCGTCTACCGTAAAAACGCATTTTTGAAAAGGCAAACGCAGAAAGTGCAGTGATAAAAACCTGCAGGATGCCGAGCGTCAGACCCACAATTAGGCTGTTTCGCACCCAGACAAGAAATTGACCGTCAATGAATAGTTGGCGGTAGTTATCCAATGTCGCATGAGCCGGAAAAAACGAAACTGAGATATACGAGTTGGATGGGTCAAATGAGGCAGTCAAGACAAACCACATAGGTATGAGCACTACGATGATGACTGCCCAGATGATGACGCGTGAAATCCAAAGGGTTGTGCGTTCCCCCGGGCTCAGGGTGTGCTTGTCTTTTACTTTTAGAGTTGGTTGGCTCGCAGTCGTCATTATGCGTCAACCTCCTTGAACGCACCAGTAGCACGCA
Source organism: uncultured Alicyclobacillaceae bacterium (assembly GCA_963758235.1). GTDB lineage: Bacteria > Bacillota > Bacilli > Alicyclobacillales > Alicyclobacillaceae > CAVWUS01. The sequence goes on from CAVWUS010000016.1 coordinate 16,134, forward strand.
TTTGAATCCAACTGATGAAAGCCACGAGAATAAACAAGAGTACGGCAATAGCGGATCCCAGGTCATAACGATTGAACGTCATCGTCATCTTATATGCAGCTGAAGCGAGGATGTCCGTTTGTCCAAGAAACGGGTTATTTGAATTCGGTGGACCACCACCCGTCAGCAGATAAGTTGCATTGAAGTTGTTAAAGTTGAACGAAAACGATGGAATCAAGAGTGGCAGTGAGATGCGCCACACCGATGGCATCGTGACGTACCGAAATACTTGGCCCGCAGGATGCGCCGTCGATTGCAGCCGCTTCGTACTGATCCGTTGGAATCGATTGAAGTGCGCCCGAGCAGACGACCATCATGTAGGGAAACCCAGCCCACACATTGGCGATAATAATGGCAATGCGCGCCCACAACGCGCTCGTCAGCCAGGGGATTCTCGGCAGGCCAAAAACGCCATGGAGCAAAGCATTGATCTGCCCGTATTGATCATTCAGCAGTCCCTGCCAGGCGAGCATTGTAATCAACGTTGGAACAGCCCACGGAATGATTAATATCGTACGGTAGACAGCTGCTTCACGCATGTTTTTGTTGTTCAACAATACCGCAAGCGCAAGTCCGACCAAATAGCTGAAGCCAGTGGCACAAACTGCATAGGTGACTGTCCAAAGCAGCGTGGGCAGGAACAAATTCGATAAAGGATCTTTTGGATTGAGCAGTTCTTCGTAATTCTGCAAACCGACAAACTGATAGGAAAGAAAATGCATCTGATTGAAATTTGTGAACGATATATAGATGGTATAAATGATTGGAACGATGCTCAAAATGCAGATCGTCAGGAGGGCAGGCGACAAGTAGCCGTATGCAATCCAATCAATTTTCCTGCGTTTTTTGCCGGGTTTCACGTCCACCTGCGCAACACTCATGCGATTACACCTCCATTTGAAAGGGAGCCAGCCGATAGTTGCGCAGCCAGGCTCCCTTTCACTGTCTACCGCCAGCGATTACTGTTGAGCCGCAATACCTTTTTTAATGTTTTGCACGAAATCTTTCGCACCCTGTTGCGGTGTTACTTTACCAGCAATAATGTTCTGCAGAACTGTGTCAGCCGTCCACACTGGCTGCATTTGTGGGATGTTTGGCATCGGCACGGAGTTCTTCAGAGCGCTCGTAAACGCTTTGAATGCAGCATTGTTCTGAACGGTTGGCGACTGCTGTACACTCAGCAGCGCAGGAATCTGTTGTGAGTCGTTAAAGTATGTCTTCTGCGCGCTGGCGTTGGACAGAGCCTGAACCAAACTCCAGTCTGCAGCCTGTGTTTTGCTTTCTTTGTTCACGAATGCTGTAATCACGCCCAGGAACGGGGTTGCTGGTTTGCCGTTCTGAAGGGTTGGCCATGGTGTAATGCCGTAGTCGATTTTTGCCTTTTCGATGTTGCCTGTGTCCCATGGACCCTGAAACGTACATCCCAATTTTGCCGGCTGTAAATTGCGCCAATGCAATTGAACCGTTCACGCTAGGGGTCATCCAGTGGTACTTGTTGTCCATATCGTACATCAAGGTGTATGCCTGTACCGCCCCCGCATTACCAAGGCCGATGTCATTCGGATCGAGCGTGCCATTATTGTCCTTGAATACATAGCCGCCGAGGCCGCCAATTAATGCATAGTTATAATAGAGATTTGCCTGATCGTACATGAAACCGTGTGCATTCGCGTCCTGCACGAACTGCGACCATGTGGTCGGTGGCTGTGAGATCATTTTTTTATTGTAGTACAGGGCCGCCACTTGCACAGATACCGGAACGGAGTATATCGTGCCATTGACCTTTACAGCGTCAATCGAGTTGGACGCATAGTCCTGTGTATTGATGATGTTGCTTGGCACCGGAGACATGAGTCCTTCTTCAGCGAATATGCCATTGTTGTCATGCGGCATACCAAAGACAACGTCTGGTCCTTTTCCAGTACGAGCTGCTGTGGCGTAGAACTGGAATCCCTTCGGATTCGCACTCTGGTCAACAACCTTCACTGTGTCGCCATGTGCTTTCGCCCACTGTGCAGCAATCTTTTTCACGTCAACTAGCTGTGGTCCACCAGCCCATGACCAAACCGTGATGGTCTGACCGGACGGAATTTTGCCCGACGTCGTCGTGCTGGAAGAAGTGCTGCCGGATGAACCACAACCACTGATGACACCGCCGGACAGTGCAAGCGCTGTCAGACCGACTGAAATACCCTGCCATTTCTTCATCATATGTCCCCCTTAAGTACATTCAGTTCAACTGCAAAGGCTTATGCAAACGTTTGAATCAAGTATAGCGCTTTCATAGAGAGCGATCAATAGCTTTTCTCAAAACATCCGGTCAAATATTTGTCCTGGATTTGAGTTGTAGGTCAGTGAGGAGTTCCGCTCCCTTCAGACCAAGCTGACGCTGTTCGAAATCAATAAAACCCTTTAACCATAGGGATTTTTTAGGTCTATCAGGATGCTAAAAGCCAACTCTTTCAGCTGCGTCTCGCTACCACCAGACGGATTTTCTGGACTACAATTCAGATCTAAAGAAGGGATAAATTTAACTATATTCGGCGGTTTCACTTTAATGCAAACGTTTGTCGAAACGACGCTTCTCGAGGCGGAATCATATGCTAGTCTCAGATTGAGCGCTGCTAGGGAAGCAGACGTCCGCTGATTCTCGGGAGCGCGTGGGACTATGTGCTGGTTCAGGGGGACGTGCGGGAGCGTGCGCTAGTTCATAGGAACGTACGGGAGCTCCGCTGAATAACGCTGTTTGACAGCCTTATCTTCCTTGGCTGCCTGCCGCAGGGCACAATAAGATCGTGTCGGATCGCTATTTCCGAATCCGACGCCATCAAACCTGTCAGACTGCCCGAATAAAGATCCGGGAAGGCGCTATTTTGAAATTGGCCGACGTTCCTGAGCAAATAAGGCGTTGACAAAGCTTTATTCGTATAACCCATCAAATGGGGGCTGTCCACTCAGCAAGATTGCTGTTGTGGGACAGCCCCTCAACATCCGGAAGGCAGATTCGACCAGATCGAGCAGGCGGGGTTCTACAGGTTACCTCTGCTATCGTCGCATGTCGCAGGCTAGCCGCGCGCCACTCATCGTTCGTAGACCACCCTTCCTCCGACCATCGTCCGCAAAACATCGCCGCCCTGCGTCAGCCAGACGAGATCGGCGTCGTAGCCTACTGCAATTTTTCCTTTAGCTTTGAGGCCCAGCTTTCTCGCCGCGTTCTCTGACACCATCCGCTGGGCCATAACGGGCGAGGCGCTGCCTAACGTTTGTACCAGTTGATAAGCGCGCGACATCGTGAGGACACTGCCTGCGAGTGTACCGTCACGAAGTCGGCATGCGCCATCCTGCACGTAAACATCGAGACCGCCGAGATCGTACGTACCCGGCGGCATGGATGCAGCGCGAATCGCATCCGTGATGAGCATCAGACGCTCGCTGCCGATGGATGATATCAGAGCTTTCAGCATGGCTGGATGCACATGAATGCCGTCGCAAATCAAGTCGGCTGTATACGCCTCATCTTCAATGACCGCGCCAATTGGGCCCACATTTCGATGCAGGAACGGATTCATCGCGTTGCACAGATGGGTGACGTGACTAAATCCGGCCGCTCGTGCGTCGAACAACTCTTCTGCGGCAGCGGTGGTATGTCCGGCTGATACGACAACGCCTTGACTCACTGCAGCGCGCGCCACCGCATGGGCGTTCGGCCGCTCTGGCGCCATCGTCATCATTCGCACGATGCCGCTGCTGAGCCAACGGTTGGTGAGATCCACGTCGGGATCAACGATGCAATCCTGACGCTGGGCCCCAGGTCTGTCCGGGTGGATAAACGGCCCTTCCAGATGCAGTCCTAACACATGTGCGCCTGCATGCGACGGTTTTTCCATATACGCTTTGGCGTGGTCAATCACGCGGTCAATGCGTTCGCTTGATTCCGTCACCGTCGTGAGTAGCAGGGATGTGGTGCCGAAGCGCGCATGTGTCGCTGCAATCGTCGCGAATGCTTCATCGCTCGCATCCATCGTATCCGCTCCGCCGCCACCGTGAACGTGCACGTCGATGAACCCCGGCAGGAGCAAGGGAAGCGATGCATCGAAGGCATCAAGTGCTTCAATACTTGCAATTCGCCCGCTTTCAATCTCCACGCTTACGGATTCCAATGCGCCATCCGCCATGATTCGGTTCCCTGAAAATCTGGCCACTGACGCTCACCCTTTGCGCATCTGGTTTGGCAGTAAACTGGCACTGGCCTTGTCGAGGACGATTGTTACATTCTGATGCAGCTGCAGAATGCTCGCTGGAAGGTCGGTTCGAACCTCGCCTTTAATGGCCCGGGCAATAACGTCAGCCTTTGCTTCACCAAATGCCATCAGTACGATTTGTTTTGCCTGCAGAATGGACCCACACCCATCGTGATGGCTGATTTGGGTACCTGGCTCGACGCTGAAAAGAATTCAGCATTATGCGCTATGGTCTCCTCGGTTAATGTCACAACATGTGTATTGGATTGCAGCAGCTGGTTCGGCTCATTGAATCCAATATGGCCGTTGACACCGATGCCAAGCAGCTGAAAATCAATCGGGTGGTTGCGCAGAATCTCGTCGTAGCGCTTGCACTCTGCCGCGAGATCGGCTGCTGTACCGTCCGGAATGTGAATCTGACTAGATGGTATCTGTACGTGATCGAAGAAATGTGCCCGCATGAAGTAATGATAACTCTGCGGATTCGAAGGACCGAGTCCGACGTATTCATCGAGGTTCATCGTCGTCACTTTGGACAAGTCTAGCCCGCAGTGTTCGAGGCCGACCAGCGCTTCATAGAAAGGAAGCACTGTTCGGCCCGTCGCCAGCCCCAATACAGGTGACTCGTTTGCCAAAACCACCTGTTCAGCGAGCGCCGCCGCGTATAACCCAGCATCTTGCTCGGATTCAAATATGCGGATTCTCACGTTCCTACCTCCTGAATCTACGATGCTGGAATTCGGATTGATCCGATTGTCTTAACCGATTGATCCAACATGCCGAAGTGGATCCGAACGATACCTGCCTCTTGAATGGCGGCGGCGATGTCCGGGTCCGTGAAGACTGACAGTTCAACTTCGCGGACGTCCGTCCAAGGTGAGATGGCGCGAACGTGATGGTCGCACGTAACCAGGATGACTGATGATTTCCGTAACGCCATCCTGTACGGCAGCAATGTGTTTCAACAGCCGCTCTTTACCATCGCCGTGAAAATAGTCATCTACAACGAGCTTATCCGTTGTCTTTGGGTGAACAACGTCTGTCCTCGGCAGCGGTTCCGTTTTGCGCAGCGGCACCTTCATAGCATGACAGAACTCAGCGACAACCGCGTACGCTGGCTCCAGCGCGTGAATCAAGTGGTGCGAGTCGATATGTGTTGGGCGAAGACCCGTGGCCGTAAACTTATCCCACTGTGCCTGAAGCTCCCGCCGTACGTCATCCGCGGTCCACGTCACTGTCGTATCATCCGGGTGGTACGTATAGCGCCCGGTCTCATCGACCAAAGATGGCACAGTCGCCGGATCCGACAACGGTTTCCCATAGGACAGATTGAAATGCAATCCCGCGCCAAGCCCAGGTTCCTCTTTGGCGATCCGCACGGCATCCTCAAACCCAGGCATATTCGTCATCAGCGTGGCACTGAAGATGGTGCCAGTCTTATAGTGCGTGTCCGAAAAGGGGCAAGGTAAGATGCCGCACGGTGCAAGGAAGCGGACAAAAATGCGTACAGAGCGTACGTTCTCGGTACGTGAAGGAGCATTTTTGCCCGCTGACACAGCAACGTGCAGTAGAGTTCTTGACCCCTTTTCGGACAACCTCTTATAGGATTCAATTACACCCCGGTTGACGCTGGGTGAGAGTCCAAAGTCATCTGCATTCAGAATCAGATACTTTGTCATGGACTGATTCCTCCATCCTCAAGCGAATTGTGGTAGATAGGCTTTGTTCTCAGCGATAATTTCGTCGACCAGTTTCCGTGCCACTTCCGCAGACGGGACCAATGGATGAATGGTCAGCGCCTGTACTGCGGCTCCTCGGTCGCCCTTTACTGCGGCTTCCACTGTCAGTTCTTCGTACGCTTTGACGACTTGAATCAAACCGCGAATCTGTGGCGCAACTGGTGTTTCAATTCGCACAGGATGGGCACCTTCGGAGTCAATGACGCAGTTCACTTCGATGGAAGCGTCATCCGGTAAAAACGGCAGGATGCCTTGGTTGCGTACGTTGACCTGCTGAATGTCCTTGCGCTTGTTATAAATGGATGAGATGAGATTCACAGCGGCGAGCGAATAATACGCGCCACCGCGCTGCTCAAGCTGTGGCGGCTTAATGGCCAGATTCGGATCTTTGTAGAGTTCAAACAGTTCCCGTTCAATCTCCTGAACGACTTCGGCGCGCGTTCCCTTGGTCTTCGCTGCCTCCAGTTCTTCCGTAAGCATCCGATCAGCCATGTAATAGTAGTGTAAGTAGCTACATGGCAACGCGCCGAGGGAGCGGAGAAAATCGCGATCCCAACCGAAATCCGGAATATTTTTCACACCAATGGCATCTTGGCCAGACGCCTTGTCGAGAATGCCACTGAGTATATCTGTCCCGTTTACGCGCAGCTGCGTGGCCCAGTTCAGATGGTTGATCCCGACCCATTCCATGTCGACATCCGTTCTGTCCACATCTGCGAGCTTCGCAATTTGCATCTGTGTACCGATCGGCAGGTTGCACAGACCGATGCTGCGAATGGACGAATGCTTGATGATCGCTTCCGTCACAAGCCCTGCCGGATTGGTGAAGTTCAGCAAAAACGCGTTTGGAGCCAATTCCTCCATGTCACGGCAGATGTCGAGAATGACCGGAACAGTTCGCAGCGCCTTGGCAAAGCCGCCGGCGCCAGTGGTCTCCTGGCCAATGCAGTTGTACCGCAGCGGAATGCGTTCATCGCGCGCACGTGCTTCTAGCAACCCGACGCGAATCTGCGTCGTCACAAAATCAGCGTCTCGAATCGCCTCTCGCCGGTCAAGCGTTAAATGGATCCGAATGGGCACGCCAGCTTTCTCCACCATACGTTTCGCGAGGGCACCGACGATTTCGAGCTTCTCGCGTCCCTCTTCAATGTCTACCAAATACAGGTCGTGTACCGGCAGCTCATGAAAGCGATCGATAAAACCTTCTACTAATTCTGGTGTGTAGGAAGACCCGCCGCCGATGACTGCCACTTTCAATTTGTCTTTTTTCACTGGTCATACCCTCCATACGACACGAATTTGTTGATGATTTCAGGCGAAGCCTGGATGCCAAGGTGATCCATTCCGAGCAGAACAGCACCATACACCGGTGCCATGTCTGGAATGACAAAATAAGCACGGGGGTTCTCGGCAAGCACTGTATCACGCAGCGCATCGAGTAGATGTGGACCGCGCCCCCGCTGCAACACGCTCCCGACCAAAACGACTGGAAACGATTCGTCGCCGAACGTACCGAGCCGACGAACAACGGAGTTTGCCGCAAGCCCGAGTTCGTGGCCAGTGGACTGAAGAATACGGATGGCAAGTGCATCGCCATCTGCCGCAGCATCGTGCAGAACGAGTGTCAGGCTCAACGGAACAGCGTCCAGTTCATGATCGAGATAGTGATGATAGACTTCCTCCATCGATTCGAACCCGAGATGATGTGCAACGCGCTCAGTTAGCACCGACGGCGCTTCACGATACTCCCAGGAGCGAACCGCTGCACGAAATGTCTCCCGCGCGAGGTAGTCTCCGCCGGCTGCATCGCCAAAGAGTGTACCGAAGCCGCCTATCTGCACCATTTTTCCGTCCGCACTGCGCCCCATTGCATTGGTACCAGAACCGCAAACCAACACCACACCCACGTTGTTCGGACTGCCGCAGCGCAAACCTTCCATGGTGTCACAGACGACGTCCCAGTTTTGATATGGCAGTGTCTTCAGCGCCGGACGAATAATGTCAAAATCGTGTTGCCGATCCGCACCGGCCAAGCCATATTGCACAAAATCCACGTCATCAGCAGTCAAACCTGCCTGTGTGAGGGCAGTGTTGACAGCCTTTTGCACATTGGCAAGGGCAACCTCGATACCAGGCCCCTGATGATTCCCGCATCCAGCCAGACCAACACCAAGCTGGCGGCCCTGCTCATCCACAACGACGGCGTGCGTCTTGCTGCCGCCACCATCCACACCCACAATAATCGTCACTGATGCAGCCTCCCCAAACGCAGTTCATCTGCCTGCAGCAGAACAGCGGCAGCTCCACCAATTGCGGCAGCGTCTTCACCTAGTCCGGCGAGGACGATCTCGCACGGAACGGGCGACAGTTGCGCCACGTTTTTCCGAATATGCGCAATCAGCGGCTCACCTACCCGTGATACGCCGCCGGCAATAATGACGACGCCTGGGTTCAACAGTGTTACAAGATTCGCGATGGAAAAGGACAGGTACCGTAACGCCTCATCGACGACCGTTGAAGCCAACGGATCGCCCGCAGCAGCTGCAGAGAAAATACGGTCGGTCTAAAACCGGTACTTCGTGCAACATGGATGTGGGATAACTGGCTAATAATTCACGAGCGCGCTCTTCCATGCCTTTGCCTGAGGCAATCTGTTCAAGCGGCCCATAGTCACTCAAGTTGAGCATTGGACCTGGCGACTTCGGATTGATATGCACATGCCCCATCTCACCGGCGTATCCCTTTGCTCCGCGGTACACCCGACCGTCAAAGAGGAACCCGGCGCCGATACCAGTCCCGACCGCAATCAGTGCCACATTGTCGTGCCCAGTCGCTGCCCCCCTCCAACGCTCTCCGATGACAGCGAGATTCACATCATTGTCAACCAGCACGGGTTCAGGCAGTTCGCCGAAGAAGTCCGTCGCATGAAAATTGTGAAGCTGGAGCCCAGGTGCGTCGACAACGATGCCTTCCTCTACAAGCGTCACCCCCGGGAACCCGATGCCGGTACCGATAATGTCGTCTGTAGCGATTTCCGATGTGGCGAGAAATCGTTTCAGCTGTGCAGAGATGTTCTCTATCGGCGTCTGGGCTGTTCCATGGGACAAAAATTTTTCCCGATGTATAATGCATCCCTCTAAGTCCGTAATGACCGCATTCGTCTTCGTCGCACCGATGTCCACACCGAGTGCATACTTGGCATTTGGAATATAGTGCAACTCTACCGGTTTCCGACCACCCGCAGGTGTGGATTCACCGGTAGACCCTTCGCGAATTCGTCCTTCCTGAAGCAGCTGATCGACAATGGACGAAATCGTGGAACGGCTCATATTCAACGTCTTGGCGACATCGGCGCGAGAGAGCGGACCGCTTGACTTGATTAAATGAAGGACATTCGCCTTGGTTTCCTGTCCCATCATAAATGGCGTTTTCTTTTCTAGATGTAAAATCGGCTGTCCCTCCACTCCTGCGAGATCTTTCTTTCGGCTATTTCTGTTCGATCTCATGAGACACACTGCTCGGCTCAGGATTGTGCAGATAACAGGCAACCTTACGTTCGGGGCTGACGGATGTCAGGGCCGGTTCCGCGTGTTTGGATGAACGGGATCGCGAACGACCTCGTTCGCTGGCCCCTGCTCTACGACCCTGCCACGGTACAGCACGACAATTTCGTCTGCCAGCATCCTGGCGGAAACGAGATCGTGCGTGATGTAAAGGAATGACACACCTTGCTGCGCTCGCAAATTCGCCATCAACCGCAGCACATCTGCGCGGATGGAAACATCCAGCATCGAGACAGGTTCGTCGGCGACAATCAATTCTGGGTTCGACGCAATGGCACGTGCGATGACAACGCGCTGCAATTGGCCACCGGACAGTTCGAATGGATACTTCTTTAAAAATTCCTGAACAGGCGTCAACTGAACGGTTTCCAGAAGCGCCTTGGCCCTGGCTTGAAGGTCGTTGCCAGAAACCTTCTCGTAATTCACCAACGGACGTTTCACCGTATGTTCAATCGTGTTCAGCGGGTTGAGCGCTGCAAACGGATCCTGAAACACCATCTGTACATGTCTGCGATATTGTCGCAGTCCTTTTCGCGTCCACGTCTTGAGCGATTGCCCATCGAGTAGAATCTCGCCGCTGTCTGCCGTCTCTACGCCGGTGATTAACTTTGCCAGCGTCGATTTACCGCTGCCGCTCTCGCCAACGAGTGCAACCACATGGTGACGCTGCAGCTGGAAAGAAACATTGTATGCCGCTTTCACTTCTTGACGCTTGCCGTCCTTCTTGCGAACATACGTTTTGCTCACATTCTGTAAGTCGAGAATGATCTCATTCACGGTCATTCCTCCCGCAGTGTCCGCCGTAGCGAGATGGCAGGCGACGCCAATCCCGTTGTCATCGATGAATGCTGGCTTTTTCTCGTGACACGTTAAACCGCATGTTCACAGCGTGGTGCAAACGGGCAACCAGCAGGCGGTGTTCTGAGATCGGGCGGTGTCCCGGGAATGCCGATAATCTCCAGTTCCTGACTTTGCGGATCGGGAAAGCACGCAGGAGCGCCAGATAACCACCGACCAAGCCGATAATGAGCGACAGGACGGTCGTGGCAACGCCGGCAACGAATCCGACCATCAGCGAGACACGGGAGCCGTAAAACAGCTGTGACAGGACGTCTTCACCGTTCTGCGTGGTGCCGAGCAGGTGTTGAGAAGACGGTGCCAGCATCGGCTGGAAGTTTGAGTCGGTCGGTGAATACGGTGCAATGAGCGGTGCAAAAATGGCCATCAGTAAGAAGAGCAGCAACAGAATCGTCCCGATGCGCGCGACTTTGTTTTTCCAGAACGGCAGGATAATGGCTCGAATTGCATCCAGCTCCGTCAGGACTGAGCCGCCGACGATAAACCCAAGCGACATCGCGAACCCAGTCATGTTGGGAAGAATGGCGTTACGGGCTGCGTACGAAATTGTAATACGTACGTTCGACAGTCCACGCGCCTTCGCCAACGTGACGTAATCCTCCGATAGCGCCGTCAGCATGTTGTTGCGCATGCCGAGTTGCCAACCGCCAATGGAACTGACCAAGATTGTAAAGGCCGGTAAAATTGAATGATTGACCATACTGGCGATGTAGCTAAAATTGAAACCTGGCGTCAGGTTCGGATTATAGCCGCCATTCAGCGGAAACAAGTTGGCTACATAGGACAGGAAAAACGCGCACAACAGCGCAAACCAAAAGTACGGGAAACTGGACGTAAACGTGAACAAAGATGTCACGAACGTGTCTGAAAAGGGCTTTCCTTGCCGCCAAGCCGAGAGAATTCCGAGCAGCGTACCGATGACAAAGCTGAGTACGGTGGTAACGCCGACCAGGACCAGCGTCCACGGCAGACTTTGCGAAATCATGTGCGACACGCTGTACGGAAAGTACGTGTATGAAACCCCGAAGTTAAAGTGAAGAACACTTCCCCAATACTGCAGGTACTGTTTCCACATACTCTCGTTCGAGATACCCAGCATGACCTCAATCGCATGAAGCGACTGTGGCGATATCGGCCCTTTTCCGTGGAACTTGGCCAGCATTACCGGAGCAGGGTTGCCCGGCATCAGACGTGGAATCAGAAAGTTTACTGTGACCGCAGTCCAAAGCGTCAACAGCAAGATAATGACGCGCCGAGCACCTTCTCCGGCAGCCATCCACTCGAAGTTAAGCCCGGCGGCGTACTGTGTTACCACGCGTGAGGATGATTGAACGAAGGAGGTTAGATGATGACTCGCCGTCTTTACCTGGCCCTCGGCGATTCAATCACAGCGGGATATGGTGCGGTCAATCACTCCGCAACTCGTCTCTCGGCATTTGCAGGAATTCCATTTTTATATGAACCAATTGTGTGAATATCTAGTTGTACGCAAGGTACCTCGTGTCATCATCGTTACGGTGTACAACCCTGTCCCCAACTACCCCTTGGCTGTCAAGGCAATGGACGCTTTAAACGAGATAACGTGCCAGATTGCGCAGCAGCACGGATTCGTGATCGCAGACGTGTTTAAGCAATTCAAAGGTAAGGAAGCTGACTACATTGAAGGCTATCTGGCAGGCCGTTTCGAAGACTTAGCCTCCCCGATCGGCGGCCTATTCATCCTAATCCTGAAGGTCACAGAGAGATTGTCAAGCTCATCACTTCCCTGGTAACACAGCACCATCTCAAGCAGAACGGGCAAAAACTGAGATCGGGCACGAAGTAAGGCTGTTTTCGCAAAAGTTGTTGCTTATTAGGGCTGAAACGGATGCGCTAGTGACTAGAATCTGCCGCCACCCCCTAAAGTTGGCTACGGTTTTGGTGCTGGTGGCGTGAGTGATAGCGATCGAAACGATCGTTATGGCGGCGCTGGATGAGGGATAACCCACGATAATTGCGAATTGCCGACTGCGGCCTCACGCGGAGCCCAGCAATCGGCATCAAGTCTTAGTAAGTTGTCGTACAGCATGTTGTTGCACCGTACGGAATCAGCAGCAGGAACAGCACGAAGATGATCAGGAACACAACCGCCCAACGAGTGTATCCTCCGAATGTACCGTATCCGTCCATTTGACTCCCTCCCCTCACGCGACCTGTTGGACAATATGCTGTCGGACAGGGGATGGAAAGGGCTACTGCCGATGACACCCACACAAATTTTAGTGAACAAGCTCACGGAAAAGGTAGGACCTGAATACAGGTTATTCTCCAGAATGACATTTCGCGGTTCCTTCACTTTCAGCCGGACCCATAGCATGTTACACAGATACAACGCGCCAGCTACGCCGAGCATGACTCGGATGCCGAGAAAGGCCGAGCCGACACCGCCCAGCAGCGGGCCGCAAAGCTGCCTAAGAACGTTGCACTCGAAGTAAAGCCGTAAATCTGACCGCGCTTGTCGGCCGGAGCCATTCGGCCAATCAGCGCATTGGCTGTCGGTAGAATACCGCCAATGAACATGCCGAGACCAAAACGCGATGCCACGAACACCCAAATATTTGGCGCGAGCGCCTGGGGCAGATAAAACAGGCCGGCACCTGTCATACAGATGGTCAGTACCCGTCGATAGCCAATTTTATCGCTGCGTTTGCCGAGGAATGGTGACGCAATGAGATCGGCCAGGCCTGTGACCGCAAACGCAAACCCGGCTACCGTATTCAAGTACCCGACGTTACCGGCCAGCTGCTTCATGAACACAGAGAGCACCGGTTGGACACTCATCACTGTGAACTGAGTGAGGAATAAAACCAGGAACATGGACTGTACCGTCTTCAACTCTTTAATGGCTTTAAACTGGCCAATCAGGGATGGCTTTTTCTTCACCGGAGCGCGCTTTACCTGTGGTTCCTTCACGAATACAAACGTAATAATAAAGGCTGTGAAGGCGAAAATCGTCGTCAGGAAGAAGACCATGTGGTAGTTGTTGTGGAAGTAGTCCGCTGCAACACCGCCCATCAGTGGGCCAACAAGCGTGCCGATCATGCCGCACGTTTGAATCCAACCTAATGAGAAACCAAGCCGGTCTTGCGGAATCACACTAGCGACAAGCGCGACCGAGGCGGCCGAAAAGCCGCTGAACGTACCCTGCAGCGCCCGAATCACCATTAACTGCCAAGTGCTCTGGGCCAGGCCAAGAATGCCTGTAAATATGGCGATCGCGATGGTCGAACGCAACACCATCATCTTTCGCCCGCTTCGGTCCGAGACGGCCCCCCATATGGGCGACATCAGAGCTGCCATGAGCGGCGTCAAACCTTGGATGATACCTGTCAGAATGTCCACGTGGTGAACATTATGTACACCTAGTTGCTCGACGTACAACGCCATAAACGGATTTGAACTGGAGAACGCGATTGACATACAAAACTGGACGATTGCCATCGTCCATAACACGACTTGCCATGAAGTCTCTTTCCTTATCGTCTGCGCTGCTAGCTGCTTGTCCATCATCTATATTCCTTTTCTCTGTAGAGGTTGCCCACACATATATTCCGTGATCTATTATTTCGTCCTCAGAAATAATAACATAGTTTAAGTGCGTGTCCGAAAAGGGTCAAGAACTCTAGCCGAACAAAGCCCCTTCGAACCGAGCTGTTTTCCGGTACCGTCCGACAGGCACCTGAATGAGGCAAGTCTGTCCCTGTTTCCCAAAATGATAGATACTGTCGCAGACACCTTCGTCGTACCCTAAGAGCGGATGCCCACCCAGCTCCAATGCGGCAGTCCGCAATAGCAGTCGCTGTAACAGCATTCCCACCTCCATCTGCTGAATACGGTATCCGCGATAGCCAAACGTCTTCAAATAAATTTCACGCGGTCCCACCAAGTGAAAACAAATGGGTACTTGAAACAGATTGACCGTTGGCATCGACGTGCCTAACTGCAGCTGCATGCGGTGGTCACCCTCGCACAACAAACGCAGGACATGCGAACTCGCATCATAGATGTACGCGCCATCTATCAATCCCTCGATGCCGTGAACACACGCCGCGATGGCCACCCTCGACCCAGTTTCTTCTATGTCCGAAGCGAGGTCATTCACGTATGCAGAAGAGGCGTTTGTTTCCCGTAAGAGGGCTGAGATTTGCTCCAGGGTGACCCCGCCCGAAACAAAATCGAGCCCTGGCGAAAATCGCCTGCGGCAAGCGTCGGTGAACGTGTAACTCGGCACTTCGACGTTCGGCAGAGGAACAGTCGATCCCGCAGAAATGCTGTTTCCGCTCCGCAATTTCGGTATTTGCGTAAACGCTCGCGTCGAATCGAACATCGATTTCTCGTTGATTTGGATGAGCATCGGATAGCCTGAGATGTTCCGTGATTTGAGATCGTATTTGTGCTGCAGCGCAGGCAGTTCGCTGCAGAGGGTTCCTGCGGACTCAACATCGTCGTCCGTGTGCAGGCCTGTATGCTCCCCAGGCAGGTTGCTTTTAGCCAGCGATAACGGGATCACCGCATATACGCTCTCTTCTTCTTCGTACAGTCCAAGCAAGTGATTGACCGCGCGATCAATAAACTGGAAATATACAGACGCATGGTAACCAACCTGCTCGCAAACCTCCAGCAGCTGGCCAATCAGTGCACCTGCGTCCAAGCCCTGCAGCCGATAAGCAAAGTTGTTGTATTTATAGAAGTTTTTCCAGAACATCGTCGATATAAAAAGTACTGCGAAGCAAGGCGACAGCGTACAGCGATGGCCTAGCGCCCGTTCAAGATAGTCATCAAAATTCCCTTCACGAAGCCGTATGAGGCAGTGGTGTGCCACGTCGTAATGATAGATTCCAGGTGTGAATCCATCCACTTTCAGGTATGCGTACAGTTCACTTGGATACAGCGCACCGCCAGAGGGCACGTACCTCCGCAGCATCTGAACGACATTCAACCGCTCCTCCCCATCCACCAATGGCAGAATGGTGTGGCATAGCTGCGTCAAACCGTAACTGTACCAAAAAAAGTCCCCGATGTCCTGAATCTTGACATCCGACCTGGCGCTGGAACCCGTCGTCTTCAGATCGAGCGTGATCTCCGACGGCAGCCCAGTCGCAGGCAAACCCTGATAGAGCTTGAACGGAAGCGGCGCATCGTCCCAGTCGACGGTCACATCGACCGGACGCACCGCATCGATATTGAAATGCAGATTGTACAGAAATTCGTCCAGTTGCATTCGGCTCGACCTCCACACGAGTGATTAAGGGAACGGATGCGGATGCGAATTCAGTTCTGCCCGCGTCAGCGGCTTTTGTCGGTAGCCGAGTTCCACCGGTACCTGAAGGACTCTATCCAAGTGCTCCAAACGCGTCAGGTGGTAACCAAACGTCATGGGCAGCATGCCTGGTATCAGGACTTTCACACAGTGGAGGCCATTTCTCGCAATCTCGGGCGATGTCTGGTTCACGACGATGACCTCAAGATTCAATCGGGCAAAGATTTTCAGTAAATCTTGGAGGTCTTCCGTCAAGTCGAGATGTTTCTGATCCCAACGAAAAGCCTGCTCGATAGACTGCGTTGGCTGTCTTGCATCCAGCAGAAAGCCCAGCCTTTCCATCGCTTCCGGTAATCCATACAGCATGGAGTGGTCCTCCATATGTTGGACACGGCCGGGATCACGCAGCATCTTCAAGTAGGTCTCTCGCTCTGCCTCCAGCTTTTCATCAAACCGAAGCAGCATACCGGCTGTCTCTTGAATCGCGCCTTTAAGCGCGCGCATCGGATCGAGATGCGCCCCGGCCGAGCAGAGAAGGTTCAGCCCATGTGCGCGTCTGTTGGTCGCAATAGTAAAGACGGTGGGGATGCCGTTTTCCATGGTCGCGTTATAGAAGTGAAGGTCATAGCCCGCAACGGATCGGACCCGTTCTATCATCCACTGCAATTCCCTGTCGTTACTTGACGTCAAATCGATGGCTGGCAGCGGCAGCTGTGCGTACCAAGTCAGGAGGAACGCGTCCCGTTCGACAATTTCGAGGATCCCATGGAAGATGGCCTCCACCAGGCTGCTGCCCAGGGCGCAGCCATTCGAGGTTTCATAGACAAATCCGTCGTGAAAGCCGAGGCTGTAGTAGGCAAGCCGCTCAGGAACGAGAATGGAACGTTGCTGAGTCAACGAGTAACCCCATACCCAGTTGATCGCGACATCTGAATCAAACGCCTGAAACGGAAAATCTGGTCGGGCATACTGCTCCGGGGCATGCAGCCCAACGGTGGCGGGATTGAGCGCGCAGTCCTTCAGGTCGTTGTAAGAGGCACAGATTGTCATTCGCTTTCCGCGTGGGTCCAAGCCGCAAAATCGTTCCAGCCCCTCCAGAATGGCGATCCATTCGCATTCGCGATACGAGCGCGACCGCCCAGAGGTTCCCTCATCCCCCATCGGCAGCGGCAGATTCACGCTCACTGCCGCAAACGGCGTGATTAAGTCGTGTACTTTGCCGTTCATCAAGCCCGACTGGTAGTCCAGATAGTCATGAACAAGTGCCTTACCCATTTCCTCGCCTAAACGGCTGCGAAAACTATCTTCATGGTCCTTGGGCGTCGGCGGCAGCGGAATCACGGCAGCATCCGAGCCGTCTGCCGGAAGTCCACCGCATACAGGGCAAGCTGCATTCGGCAAAATGAAATGCCGCGATGTCTCCAAGGTTTTTAAGTTTGTACAGAGGACATGGTTCACGACCATACACGACCTGATGTCGCGCACAATTCGTTCCGTTTCCATCGCCAGGATGTTCGCCATGAAGAGAAGTCCGGTTCGTGTCGCCCATGGATCGCGATGATACACGCCCGCAGCCGCTAGTTCAGACCTGAACTGAAACATTTGACGGCGGTCAGACTCTGTCATGAGGATACGTACATCGGCACATTGGGAGCAGCCTGGGTGGTCTGGACGAACCAGCGGACCAATGAACCCGTTGCCAAAGGCGACAAAGCCACGCAGCCACGGAATCCCCTGGGCGCGAAATACCTTCTCGGCGGTTGTATGGACTTTTGGATTCCACCCATCGTCGAGCATGAGCGCGAAATCGATTCCTGGTGGAACCTCTCTCTGCGCCGTGGACTGGAGGATGACTTTGCAGACGTTGCCGGCGCCGAGCAGTTGGCTTACACGGTCAGCCAGTACACCGTTTCCGATGAGCAATACATGTGACGTCATCGCGATCCCCCTTCTCCGATGGAGACGCCGAACACGCCAACCAACATCTCTGTCAAAAACGGTTCAATGGCCAAGTCGAAGACGGAGATGTCCGCTCCGCTGCTCGTGATGGTTTCCACCGCAGCAAGAACCTGATGCCTCTCGAATCCAGGCCACGCTTCAACATCGATGGTCGTCGACGCGCCGTCCGTGAGATTTGGCGCCGAGACAGTAACGAGCCACCTGCTGTCGTTTACCGTGTCTCCTACCTCTGCCTCGCTTTCACGCAGCAGGGCATACGCCAGCACATGTCGCAAGGCCATCGTCATGTCGAGCGCGGTACTTCCAATGAAACCTCCGTCGATCGCGATCCATACAACAGGAAATCCAAAGTGGCCCTGGCTGTATCCAAGTACTGGCTCGACACCGACAGAACGCAGAGCCTGCAAGTAAAACGCGCAAGGTTCATCCTTGACTTTGCCTAGTTTCAGCCTTGTAATAGCAGGTGGCCCGCTCTCTACCTCCTTTTTCAGCACATCCACCAGGCACTGGTCGAGGGCTCGCCCGATGCCCTCGGCAATTGTCTCCCCCGCACCAATTCCCAGGAAATGTTCCGATGATATGGCTTTAAGCGCGAGTCGGTTTGCGTACTGTTCGATCCCAACCATTCCTGCCTCACGGCGCGCGTCCTCATGGGACAGCCCTGTGCACACTGTCTCCGGCAGCAGTTCTGCCGGGCCTGGAGACAGCGGATCGATTGGCTGCACGCGACATTGAGCGAGTGGTATCTGCGATAAATCACCCTCATCCCACACATGGAAAATGCCCGAGACCTCATCGGTCAGCCGTGCAAACCAGGACAACAGGTCAGCCAGATTGCTCTGTGCAGAATCGACGGTTAACCGGCCATGCAGCGCATCGATTAGCGGAACCTCTGTTGGATTTATCACGGGGATGCCTGGAATGAAGTCATGCCAAGTGCCTTGGAGCGTCTCTGGGTTCAATGTGTAAAAGCGATCGGACGGAGCCTTATCAATACCGGTGAGGGTTTTGAACAGTTCGAACACCAGCACATTTGCCAGCAGTGCTGCAGTCGACGGGGAAACATCTTGCGGCTCTTTATCTCGATGAAAAATCGACGAATGCATGCGCCGCCATGCTGCATCCCAGTGCGGAATTACGCGGGAAGCGCCTCTAGGCCAAGCAGTGGGTCCGACGATGCCCAGTCCGTCTACGAACAGCGCAGGAAAAAACAACGTATGTGTCTGACTGCAGATGGATTCAAAGCGGCAGAGTGCATCTATGTCGCCAGTATGAGATACATACAGGCACCGCATCCATTGCCACTGCAGCCGCTTGCACGGATGCCAGATCACTGGCCTGAAAAGACAAGTCGTTCAGCGTAACGTGATCGTCGTCGCAATCATACAGCAATACAAAGTCGTTCAATCGCGACCTATTGGTTGCTGATTTATCCATAATCACCACATTGACTGTTGCAAGACCGGATTCAAATAACGCGCGGACCAGGGAAACTAACATAGAGCCCGCGCCGATGGCTAGTACATTGGCATTTCTATAGGTCTGAAAGCGAGCTGCGCCCGATCCGATGATGTTGTCCACGAACGCTATCTGCGCTGAAAAACGCTCCATTACTCCATCCGTGAGCTGATGGTTCTCGTCCGTGCTCACGTCCCGAAGAAATCCATTGTCGTAGAGCACGCCTGCGATTTCATAAATCCGATCTCGATATGGCGTTGGCAATCCTTCCGTCAAACTTTCCAGCGTGTTAGACCCGTCAAACGCCGGTAACAGCTTTTCAATCCAGGCGAGAACAGATGTCCCATGCATCCTGAAAGATGCGGCGTTGTTCCGAAAGTAAACCGCCCCATCGACGTCGGGAAGAAAAAACGTATCCGCTTTAACCTTCAAACGCATCCAAGGCTGAATATTGTCCATGCTGACCCTCCTTCAGCGAAATGGACTTAGGGTGGGAAGTTCCTATTATCTTATCGTCGAGGTGCTCTTTCGGTTCCACAGAAAAACCCCCGCCCAGAGCTTGCGTTGGACAGGGGATTAAGAAAACACATGACTTTGAGCAAACAGCGAAGGATACATCCCGTTACCAGAAGAAGCAGCCGAAGCAACCAAAGCAGCCGCCACAACGGAAACAGCCCCCGCAGCCGCCACAGCGGAAACAACCGCCGCACCGACCACAACGGAAGCACCCGCCACATTGCACCAGAACCGTATCATATGGCCCCGTCTTGTCGGTCGGTTTCACTTTTTCGGCGTGAAAATCGCCTAAATCGAGATGTTGAATATCCTTTTTGAAGTTGTCCACTCGTACACCCCCCCATTTCAGGACTGACCATCCGCGCAGCGTTCCTGTGTTGAGCAGAGCTACGCCTTGTACAGTTTTATGAGGTATTGGTTTATAACGTTAAGGCCTATTACCACGGATAAAAGCCCCAATTCTTGTGACAGGTACCCCTTTTCGGAAACGCATTTTTCGAGCATCTTCGTGATCGACAGGCAACTCGTTAGAAGATTGCTCACTGTCGATAAATTTTTGCCTTCGTGCCGAGCCCTTGACTTAACCGTAAATAGGCCGTAAGGACAGGAGCCAATGAAGGGGGCTTGACTTGCCTCATTCATATCAGGATCGCAATGAGGAACGTCGCTAAGGCACATTACCTTCCCTAACCAGCTGCAGAATCGGCTCATCGAGCGTGTTAAGGAAGGACAAGCGCAGGAAGGATGTAATCTGACCGCATTGCACACGATAGCGAAAGCGCCAAGTCAGGTGGCGCTGACTTAGGGTTGGTATAAAACAGAGGAGGCCACCTTGGAGAGATTACAGCGAAAGATTTGGCTATCATATGCGGAACTCGGGGCGCGTTTCCCTGAATCTGGGGGTATGGTTCGCGTATGCGCAGTACTCACATGGCTCTGTTGCGGGATTCATCTCCGGATGGGCGAACTGGATCTCGATTGCAACACTGGTCTCCTATGTCACAGGCGCCCGTATCCGTTCTTTCGTTTCGGCGGATTGCAAACCCTATGGGATCACGGGTGCGCATTGCAGGCATGCCTGTACTGGCCCCGATTGCATTCGTCATGGCATCCCTCATCCTGTACGCTGGCAGATGGCCAAGTACAGGTGATGCCGTCACGTTTCTCATTCATCAGGGGCATGTTGACATCGCCCTCATCGAAGGCGTTAAAGGATTTCAAGCGACCGCTGAAAGAAAAGATGGCTTTTTTAATGCACTCATTGATCATCAAATCCCAATCAACGGAGAATACATCGTCGAAGGAAACTATACGATGGACAGCGGATATTAAGCGATGAAACAGCTATTGGCCTTTTCGGCGCAAGCCGACCCAAAAATTGTCGAATCGTGTCTCGCGCAAAAGTAATTTCACGATAAAAATCGATGGGGAGGAGCGTTGAGGTTCAACTGAACTGGTACACGTTATTCGGCATCACGTTCATGGTCCAACTCCGATGAAGCATCTTGACCTCAGGCTGATCACTAGCAGCACCCATTGCATGGAATAGCGGAACAAAGTGCTCTCTACCGTTCGGTGGAACAGCAAGCCTTGCATATGGAGCTTGGTTTTCGTAGTCAAATAACGCCCTGGTATCCCATTGTTGCAGCTTTGCTTCGATCCACTCTTCAAACGCACGGGCAGCGGACTGTATTTCCGGGTTATTTCGGACTGGAAACAACTGAAAATTATGCACCGTCACGCCACTGCCGATAATCAAAACACCTTCACTCCGCAATGAAGACAGCAATCTACCAATCTGGAACTGCTTCACCGGAGGCAGTGCCGGATTGACTGACATCGCGATCACCGAGATATCCGCTTTCGGGTAAATCCTGTACAGTATGTTGCATACACCATGATCGAGTCCACGTTGTTTCTCAACTTCGAATCGAATACCCTCCGCAGCTAGCAAGCGATGAATCTTTCGCGACAACGACCGGTTTCCCTTGGCTGGATATTTGATGTGGTACAACGCATCTGGCAACCCGCCAAATCATAAATCGTGGAGTATTCCTCAACTTCACTTACCTTCTGGATACGACTTTCCCAGTGCGGGGAGAATATGACGATTGCACTAGGTTTATCTAACTTACTACCCAACTTGTCAAGGAAATCCCCATATTCACTTTTTTCGATTGCGATCATCGGTGAACCATGCCCGATAAACAAAGATGGAATCACGTTGATACTCCCTCACTCTTCAAATTTGTCTTAACCTTTATAGCTTCCAATTCAGTATCGAGACCACAACCGCCAAAATCAGCAAAATAATCGGCATGGTCATGACCTTGGCAGGGTCTTTTACACGAATGTGCGTGATGGTCGCAACCAACATGGTAATCCCAAGCCATAGGCCTGCCAGCGTTGCAATGACTGGATACCAAATGCCTACAATCATTGCGGCAGCACCGATTATTTCGACGATCCCGGTAAATACTCGAAATCCTTGTGAATAACCATAGTGATTGAATGCTTCTACTTGCTGCTTGGAACCAAACTTCATGACACCGGCCATTAAAAACATCACGCCAAGAATGATCTGCAACACAATGGATGTGATGTGCATATCACTACCTCCCCGCTTGAATTTACTGAATCTAGTTTAGATACAGTTTACGAATCGCCTCACGTATAGATTTGAACATTACATTTCCATGATGTGCCGTGGCGAAGCAATACTATACTTAGTTTGGATACAGTATATGACGCGACTATGCTTCTGTAAAGCACAGTTTGTACATATTTTTCATTGTGATTCACTGAGGCGCTTCTCTTCACTCGGGAACCACTGTCCGGATAGCCTGACAATGGTTGTCCCAATTGTTCTTTCGTGTGGCTTTGACTTTTGCAAGTTCGTCTCGAACGATTTTACGCAGATCCTCAGAATCATTACTGCGCATGACGCGGTGCGCTTGTCTCAATGATTTCCAAGCATTTGTATGTTCATGTTTGGCGAAATAGGTCTCCGTTAAATTGATGAGACATCCCACTTGACTACGTATGTCGTCCGTGTACTCGTACAACTTTAATGCCCTTTGAAATGATTCCACAGCTTTGGTGAATTGGCCTCGTTCCAAGTGTATTAGGCCCATCTGGACTTCCAAGTGACCGGCGCTATCAAAAATTCCAGTTTTGCGTGAGAGATGCAATCCTTCACGGAGGAAGTGAAGTGCACGGTCTTGTTCACCCAGTAATCGGTATACTTTTGCGATGTTGTATACCAGATAAATTTGGTTTCGGTTCGGCGTATGAAGGGTTCTGGACAACTCGTAGGCTTGGATCAATATCTTTAAGCTTTCATCCCATTGACCCAGATTGAGCAGGACTGCTGCCAAGCCATTCATGCACTTAAACCGCACTTCGACACTGCACTTAGCAGCGACATCCAGCGCTTCTTTAAGGGCCTGCAATGCCTCATCATATTTGGCATTTTTGTTATAGGCAACACCCATCAACCTTAGACATTCACATTTCATTTCCGGATTTGATTGGACCCGCTGTACACGGAGGATCCCGCGGGCATACTGCACGGCTGCCTCAAAGTCTCCGTACATAATCAAGTCTTCCAACTGATTGATGACATCCCTATATTCGTCTTCTTGCGTTCCATCATTGAGAAGATCTGCAGGTCTGATGCCAAGTCTAGCGCATAGTTTTTCCAGCAAGTCCAGAGATGGCTGAGTATCTCCATGTTCGATGTGACTTAACATACTGCGCGTGCAAATGCCGCTCGCTAACTCTTGTTGCGTCATGTGTTTGTCAGTCCGCAGTTTTCGGAGTTTGTCACCAATCATCTGTGATCCCACCAGACCTGTTTGAAATTCCCTCCCCCAGATGATTTTAATTCTTTATCTCTACTTTCATCAGACTAATCAGTCATTTATTAACCAACGAGTTCATATGCTGTACTATAATACATTTTTGGTACACATGGGAGGTGTACGGGTTGAAATACATTTGGGATCCTCCTGCTATTGCATAGTCATTCCTCGTATATTTTTATGATGACAATCAAGAAAAAGAGATAGCGGTTGGCAGGGGGTCGTGCCAGCCACTATCTCTTTTCGTTGCTTATACGTTAAACAACCCCTAGCATTGCTATCTTAGGCAACTAGTTATCAGGACGCTGGTGGATTCGGCGCAGTCGATTCGTATGCCACGTTGAATCCGTCTGTGTCACTATCTGGGTTGGATGGAATCGACACGGTGCTGTTATTTTGCACCATGTATCCGCCATCACTCGCCGTTAGACCCGGATTGCTGTTATTGGCTTCTCCGTAATCGAACGTTGTTTCACCGTAGTTCGCCAACGTTGCAATGCGTCCACCAACTTCTGGCGCCTCTTGGATCCACTCCGCTGACGAGCCAGGTCCTGAATAGGCTTGCGTTGTGCTAAATGACTCATTTTCCGTCACGTCTGTGAGGGTAATCTTCCACTGACCGCCACCTTCGTTCTGAATATTTGCCGACATATGGTCGCCAGGTTTTACAACCATGTTCGTGATGACTGTCTCAGCGGCCGGCAAAATCTCCCACCACGCATCATACTGTGCATGGCCATTCACGTAATCTTGTTCTGTGCCTGTTTGAATCAGGTCACTGTCGTTGAAGCCGTCGATGCCAATCCAGGATGATGAGTAGGTATTTCTGGTGCTGCTTTTTACAGCCGGCACTGTCCATTGTCCAGAAAACTGATTGTAAGTGCTGCCGGCAATGGCATACCCTGACCAGTTGCTGGCGGAGCCAACCATAATTGGTTGTCAGGACACCTTTCTGCATCTCCTACGCACTTGACTTCATTACATTTAGTAGCAAGTTGGTGATTTGGACGCCCGGGTGCGTGTAAGTCGTGTGATGCTCCGTAGCGGCCATTGCGGGTGTTGCCGCGATAGACAATAGGCCCATAGAGACAGCGATGGATGATACTAACAGTGGAACCTTTCTCATCTTACTGCCCTCCTGAATTTTCAGAATGTGTTGCTAGGTAAAACTATACGTAGCCTGAATCAGGAGAACAAACCTCGTGAGCACTGATAGATTCAACTAAAATGATAGATTCTCTGGTGAATTCGACAGAATCTATTTAGGTCGC
Source organism: uncultured Alicyclobacillaceae bacterium (assembly GCA_963758235.1). Lineage (GTDB taxonomy): Bacteria > Bacillota > Bacilli > Alicyclobacillales > Alicyclobacillaceae > CAVWUS01. Next base: position 40,940 of record CAVWUS010000016.1, read on the forward strand.
AGACAAAGTGAATGTGATTCACCTTTCTGCGGGCGACGGCTCATCAGCGATACTGGCGACATTTAAAAAAGAGTGGAGGGGAACCCCTTCACTCTTTTTCCAATCCCAACGTGACTAGTTGGGCAAAACATTCTTTGCCCCTGCATACTTTGGCGCCCAATAAACATTGGACATCGAGATCACACTGAGGGAATTCCGCCAAGCAGCCATACCTCCGATCGCCACAACGGTGGCTACCACCGACATCAAGGGATGGCGCGCCCAGATAAAACATGTTGAACCGATCGCGCTAAGTACAATCCAGCACACCGTGCTAGCCTTTGCCCCGATCTTTTGAACCATAATCCCGCTGAGCGGAATCAATGCCATGCCGGACAGGTTTCCAGCACAGAAAGAACCAGACCAACCAAGCTGGCGGGAAAGTGACGTGCATTGTGCAAATACACCATCAAAAATGGAGTAAAGAGACCTGCACCAAATTGGGCCAAACTGTACCCGCCAAGAATTGACCATACCCTCCAGTTCAGCTGGAGAATGCATGATAACCGTGAGTTGGCAGCGCTTGCGCGGTCATTCCCCCTCATATCACTGCATAGTGCAATTCAGCAAACTGCTGACAGCGTCGAACGTCGAGCAGCTTCAATCTCAGGTCCTCATCTCCCGGGATGAACACCGGGATCCCTCGGCCAATAATCGACGGCGCAATTTGGATGATAAATTCATCTATCAGCCGAGCCTGAATCATTGGCCGTAACACCTGACCGCCGCCTACAATCCAGATGTTTTGGCCGCCTTGTTCTTTCAAGGTTCGCGTGAAAGGAACAATATCTTCATTGACGAACGCCACCACATCATTCGAGCCAGCGACTGTCTTCGAGAACACATAGCACGGCTTCCCCTCATAAGGAAACTTCTCTGGTGACTGAATCAAAATTTGCTCGTATGTTCTTCGCCCCATCAGAATCGTATCGACCGTTGCATAGAAATCCGAATATCCAATCTCTTCTTCCCCTTCGGTTCCCAACAGCCAGTCGAGCGAGTCGTTCTCCCTTGCGATGTAACCATCCACACTAATGGCGCCATAGAAGACCACTTTTCTGTTACCGAACACTGTACTCACTCCCATCCGGAATTTCTCCCTACACACTACACCACGAAACATGACATCTACTGTCATGTTTATCTGTTACGATATTGGTATCGTTGAAATGGGATAGACGACTTGCGGGCAGATAGGCTCATGGCTATTGTTCTAATCTTGCAGCGTCAAGGCATACAGACCGCATCACAGTTGGCAAAGCAGCTGGAAGTATCAGAGCGAACCATTCTACGTGACATGGACGCCCTCAGTACTTCCGGTGTTCCTTTGTATGCGGAACATGGACCGCGTGGCGGATTTCGGCTGGCTGATGGATATCGTATGGATCTCACAGGCATGAGGTCACCCGAGGTTCGTACGCTCTTCTTGCATGGGTTGGACGGTGTACTCTCCGATCTCGGCTGGATTCATGACGCAAAGACCGCGCGTGAGAAGCTTGCCAGTGCCGTTTCCGAGGAGCAAAGGGCAACAGCCGAAGACGTGTCACAACGTTTTTACGTCGATGAGACGAAATGGTTCGGAGGCGGCCACACATCACCGTTTCTGCGCCCCATTCAAGATGCAATCTGGGAGACGCTTCAGCTTCGGATGACCTATGAGAAACAAAACGGGGAAGTAGTAACCAGAGTGATCTCCCCCTTGGCGCTGGTTGCCAAGGCCGGTGTTTGACACTTGGTGTCGGAAAGAGAAAAAGCGTTACGGGTCTATCGAGTCAACCGTATATTCCATGTGGAAGTGATGAACAAAGGCTTTGTACGGCCTGAATCGTTTCATCTAGCGCAATTCTGGCATAGCTGGACGCAGCAGTTTATGGCCAATTTACCCCGCTACGAAGTCTTGCTATGGGTTAGGAGCGACGAATTTGACTCATTCATCAGACAGAATGCATCCCCCGTCGAACGAATGAATGCAAATCCACCGGAAGGCTACGTCGCTGTACGAATAACTTATGAAACAATGGAAATGGCCTGTTCGTACGTTCTAGGCTACAACTTCAACGTTTTCGTAGTCGAACCAGATGAACTGCGGACGGCCGTTGCAGAACGGCCGCCGCATCGTCCGCCGAACAGCGTGCACGTTTAAACATTGAACTGCCGATGACAAACGACCGGCCCGGCAGGTCCGGTCGTCTGTACGAAATCCCCCGGTTGGTCCGTAGCAATGAACCAAATCTTTACATGGTATATCCGTGTGGCTTGGGACCAGGACAAGGGCATCCCGGATCTACCGTTACATTTTGGGTCTTCGGCTGGTAGTAGTGTTTCGGTACGTTCACTATGATATGTCTATTGACCGTCACGACAGGATGAACAACGGGAACCTCTCGCGGAATATAACAGTCTCGGACAACGTATTGTGGGTCACACACAATGGGTCCGCATTGGGGTTTCCCATAATGATGTGTTGACACGTGTGTGTGTCCATAGTAGCCTGGGTCGTACATCTTCTTTTTCTTCTTCACAGTTTTCGTCACACCGTACGGAATGTACGTCGGTTTTGCGTACATTGCCGGTGACTCGTCGTCGTACTTGTGAATCCCGTTCGGATCTGAAGGAGATTCATAATCATGTTTGGATGCATAGCCCCAGTACGATTCGTCATCATGTTCCTTGTAATCCGGAGACTCAAAATCATGCGAAGGTTTCCAGTACTCATCATGCTTTTTACCCATTGGCTTGCCGGCTGGTTCCACCATTTCGTTTCCTCACCCCTATCATCAAGTTACCTACATGTATGAAAATGTCGGCGAGTGAGGTGCTGGACATTCGACTATTTTCTCGGTCAGTTGTACTACAAATTGGGCCATGTGCCCTGTAATCAGATAGTCCGTTAGCCCAGCGGTCTGTAGACAAACTATGAACGTACTTCCTTTCTCAATAGAGGATTCTATTCGAAATGTCCTCCAAAAGAGACAATTCTGCCCCCGAGTAAGCCCTTTTCGTTAAACATTCACACGGACTGAACGTTTATATTTTCGAAATGCCGAAAAGAACGACTTTGCGATAACACCCAAAGCAATATAGATAGGGAATGAGTAAACGTATTTCCAGTGAATGAGCGTATACATGTGAATCCATACATAGAAAGGCTCAGCCACAAATGCGGCAATCCCCCCAAAGCCAATGCTTGCAATAATGAATGGCTTCCACCTAGGGGAAGTATTGAAACATCAAACTGTATGCTACAGGCAACACGCTTGTATCGACACACAGCAGGCGATTATAGGGTGTTACGTGAATTGGATAATTCCAAAGCCCATATTCAACACCGAGCCCATCAAAAATCGTCACCACATATAAAGATTTATCTGTGTACTGATCTTTTGGCATTTTTATGAGCACCGCATCACTTCCCGCCAAGAGAGCTTCGATCGTTTTTTATTGATTGATTGAAAGGACATATTCCATCACCACCAAACCTTTTTGGTTTCTATACTTTTATGTCGGATCTATGGAAATCGTATAGGACGACGACATACGTGCTGAATATCCCGGGAGACGAATGCCTAAAATATCTTCACGTATCGTAAATATACGTGTTTACGTCGAAGGAGGAGATCGAGTGCCACATTGGCAACCACGCCGGTCACAAAAGATGTTGCCTCGTGATTTATCAATCAATCCCCTATTTACTCGCGAAGGGGAAATGACTGTACCGCGTTTGAGCATTGGCGATCAAGGGATGTTACCCGAAACGGCTTATCAAATTGTCCATGATGAAATTGCTCTGGATGGAAATGCACGTCTAAACCTCGCAACATTCGTTACCACATGGATGGAGCCAGATGCAGACCGCTTATATGCCGAAGCGTTTGACAAGAACATGATTGACAAGGATGAGTATCCACAGACGGCGGCGATAGAGGAGCGCTGTGTCCGCATTTTGGCCGATCTCTGGCACTCACCGGAGCCGCATCATACGATGGGGGTTTCCACGACCGGATCGTCGGAAGCGTGTATGCTCGCGGGCCTTGCACTAAAGCGGCGCTGGCAAACCGCGCGCAAGAAACAGGGAAAGCCATTTGACCGACCGAATATCGTGTTTAGCTCCGCCGTGCAAGTGGTTTGGGAAAAATTCGCCAACTATTGGGATGTGGAACCGCGCTATGTGAATATTAGTCCGGACCATCCGTACTTGGATCCGAAAGGTGTGCTCGATGCCGTCGACGAAAATACCATTGGCGTGGTGCCCATTCTCGGCGTAACCTACACAGGTCTATACGAGCCGGTAGCCGAAATTGCGAAAGCCTTGGATGATTTACAGGAGAGAACAGGTCTCGATATTCCCATTCATGTAGATGCTGCTTCAGGTGGCTTTATCGCGCCTTTTCTTCAACCAGACTTGGTCTGGGATTTTCGATTGACTAGGGTCAATTCCATCAATGTCTCAGGGCACAAATATGGATTGGTGTACCCCGGTCTGGGATGGGTCATATGGCGTTCGGCTGAAGATCTCCCTGACTGGACCTAATCTTCCGAGTTTCCTATTTAGGAGGAAACATGCCGACCTTTGCCCTGAATTTCTCCCGACCTGGCGCCCAAGTGCTCTTACAGTATTACAACTTTCTGCGTCTCGGGAGAGAAGGGTACTACGCAGTACAGAAGGCTTCTCAGGACGTCGCACGCTTTCTTAGCAAGGCGATTCATGAGATGGGCCCTTTGAACTGTTTACCGATGGGTCAGATATTCCGGTATTCGCTTGGCGGTTAAAAGATGGAGCTACATCCAAGTGGAATCTTTATGACCTGTCGCGTCAGCTACGCACATACGGTTGGCAAGTGCCCGCTTATCCTTTGCCTGCAGATATGGAAGATGTGACGATTATGCGCGTTGTGGTTCGAAATGGCTTTTCCATGGATCTCGCACATTTATTCTTAATGGATCTCAAACAGGCCATTGAATTCTTGGATTCCCTGGATGGTCAGATACCACATGACACGAAATACGACAACGGGTTTCACCATTAACATCCGCGCATCGGAACAAAACGTAGAGCAACGGCCTGCTTAGATGAGTATCTCTCCAAGCAGGTCGTTAACCCTTCCTGTCCCCGGTCAAACCCTATTCGCTTTCAGACCCCATTCAAGTCAACGGGTCCAGCCGTTTTCAATTTCCTCGAGCGTTTTCCCCTTTGTCTCACGAACCACGGACAGCGAGAAGATGAACGCCACAAAACCGAGAATTGCAAAGATGAGAAAAGTCATCGCTGGGCCTGTACTACCGAGCAGCATTGGGAATGACTGCGAAACAGCGTAGTCTGCAATCCACAACGCCACCGACGCGATAGCCGTTGCGCGACCCCGAATGCCGGTAGGAAAAATTTCTGCCATAACGAGCCAAACAACTGGGCCGAATGAAACGGCGAACGCTGCCACAAACAACAGGATAAAGACCAAGATCAATGCTCCATTTGGATGTGTTTTGTAGAATTCGAAACCAACGACTGCCAAGCTAATCGTCATAATGGCTGATCCTACGACTAATAATGCCTTACGTCCGACTTTGTCAATCAGCCACAAGGAGACAATTGTAAAAACGAAGTTCACCAGTCCAACGATGACCGTTTCAGTGAATGACGCATTCGTACCGGCACCCACCTGCTTAAATATATCCGGAGCGTAGTACATGATTGCGTTAATGCCGGTCACCTGTTGCAGAATTGCCAAGACGACGCCAATCAGCAACGCTGTGCGGAATCCCGGTCTGAACAGTAATCCAATGGATGTGGCAGATTCTTTGCGAATGGACTCCCTGATATCATCTAATTCCTTATGTGCCTGCTGCGTACCATTAATTTTCTCAAGCAATGCAAAGGCCTTGTCTTCATACCCCTGTTTTTCGAGCCACCTCGGACTCTCTGGGACAAAGAAAAGCAGTATCACAAAAATGACACCCGGGATGATCCCACAGCCAAACATCCACCGCCACGAGTAGTTAACATCCCAACTTGGATTGCCTGAAGCGACGATGGCCCGGTTTACGAAGTAGATGGCTGAAATACCGATAACAACCGCAAACTGGTTCAGCGATACCAGTCGACCACGGTGTTTGGATGGTGCAATTTCAGCGATATAGAGCGGTACCAGGGTCGACGAAACACCGATGCCGAGCCCCCCAACAATTCGCGCCCATACAAACAACGTGATTGTTGGAGAAATCGCTGATACAATCGATCCGATGGAGAATAACAGTCCTGCGACAATCAACATTTTTTGTCTGCCGAATCTGTCGCTCATAAAACCTGCAAATGCAGCGCCAATGACTGCACCCACCATCAAACAAGAGACCGCCCAGCCCTGCATTGCGTCGCTCAGGCTGAACTTGATTTGCATGAAATTGATTGCCCCTGAAATCACGGAGGTGTCGTAACCAAATAACAATCCTCCAACCGCAGCTACAATCGACACAACCGTAACAAAACCATAGTTGGTTGACACAGATGGAGCTGACCTGCCGGCGGTAATGTCTCCCTGATTGTTCATTCCTAATCCCCCATTCACCGTCACCCGATTAAAACGCCTGTTTTGGTATCCCCGTGTACGGAGATTTATAAACGGGAAGGATGGTCTGGATTTTTATGGAACGAACATCAATATCCCCTGCAGTATCCTGCAGTATTTAGGTAAGCTCGCTGCTTTCTTCTACAATGCTGAGACCATACGAAACATTGTTGAAAGATTTGCTTCAAGCCGGACGAGTACCGCTGAAAAAGATGCTGGCAGATCGAGGTCGAGCAACTCTTGCATAGTGAACGGACTTACTGTATCTAATATCCCTTCGGGGGGCTTTTCACCTGAATGGAATACTGCCGACTCAATCTCCATCAGGCAACGGTCTACGTATTGGCCAAACTGGCGGATTTCAGAACGCCCAAGCAGCTCTTTGTCATGGGCCAAGTAACACTCCAAGGACAGCAAAGCGTCTGAAAACCGATGCAGAGCAGTCAACAGGCCCCAGATTGCTGGTTCTCCCCAAGTCCCACGAACCGGTTCAGTCACGGCTTGATTTACAAGAGCTGTTCCATTGAGGCCCAAAAAACCAGTGACTTGCGCGCCGATCCCGATCGCTAGTCCTGTGAACACGTTGCCCGTAAGAACATGCCAATCAGAATAGCCAACACGACGCCAAGAGCATTTCTGAATCCGGGCAGGATGCGCAATTGTGCGCGATCGTGACTCCGCAAAAAGTTCCAGGTTTGTATTGTAGACTTGGACCACATAGCCGGTCTCCATTGAAGTGATTTCTATCATTTTACCACTCTAGACGCCAAAAGGGATTTCACGGCGAATATCGTGAAATCCCTTATCCAGCAAGGCTTTAAGCCTTAATTATGTGTCGGGGCGAAGTTCGAACCCGCACGGCAGCTTGTACCTTAAAACCCTTGGTACTGGGGTTCTTCTTGTTCAAGTTGCTGAACTCGGGGTTCTAACGAACTCACCAGCGTTTTGGTTTGATTCGCTGCGTCAGTGTACATCTGCTTGGCAGACTGATTTTGTGTCTGTAGCGCAAACTGTTCAAAACTTGCCTGAACACTTTTCAGTGATGCCAAGGCCTGCTTTACTTGCGAAGCGACTGTCATAAAACCCATTCCCCCTTCTGTGAATGTCGGCTTTGCTATTTGCCGCTGTAGTAAGATTCCCGCTACAGTGTCTTTCATGCTTCCTAAACGACGTTCCCGTCAACCATCATCCCCGGTAATCCAAAACGGCATTTCCGAGCGCGCTGGTTCCCGCAGCTGCGTTCTCAGCAACGAACCGCAAGGAAGGACTCAATCGCAGCAGAAACCTGCTCTGCAGACGCCGGGGCCGATCCTTGGGCGGCCTTCGCGTTTCCGCCGCCCTTTCCGTTCAAAGTCGGCAATAGTTCCTTGATGAGCACATCCGCGCTGAGCATAGCACCTTCACTGGCCTGAACGACCACGTGCGTGCGACCACCTAGTTCGCCAGCAAAGATAATCATCTGTGGCTCGCCTGGATGTGTGGCACCAATCCACTCCGCAGAGGACGCGGCCAACCGTTTGAGCTCCTGGGCTTCATCGAGATCCGGGATTACGGCAGAAAGGACGTGCGTACCACGCACGGTTTTCGTATTTTGCGTTGCGATGTCACGAGCGATCAAACTGGCATACCGACCGCGAACAGCCTCATATTTCCGGTTGCTCTCTTTGACCTGGTTTTGCAGAGCCGTGATCGCATCTAACACCCCAGTGTTGCCTACCGACAGACTGGTCGCCATCGTGCGAACCGTATCAACGGCTGCCTTCGCGAACGACAACGCGCGCTCTCCGCAGACAAACGCCACCCGAACTCCACCTTTCATCCGTTCGGTCTTCGTGACAAGAATCTGGCCCACTTGCCCTGTCGAAGCAGGGTGCGTCCCACCGCAAGCGTTATCTTCCAACCCCTCAATGGTCACAATACGAATGTCTTTCGTGACACTGGGTGCCTTCCTCAGTTGCATGGAAGCCAGTTCTTGCTCTGACACAAATCGTGCGCGTATTGGTGCATCTCGCCAGATCCAGCGGTTGGCTTCCAGCATGACGCTTTGTAGCGCTTCATCGGTTAGCGAGGCAATATCGAGATCGATGGTCGAATATGTATCTCCCATATGGAAACTTAAAGTCTTTGCGCCCAACGCCTGTTCAAAACACGCAGAAAGAATATGCTGTCCGCTGTGCTGTTGCATGAAATCAAAGCGACGCGTCCAGTCAATCAAGCCCGCCACAGCTTGGCCGACTTCCAGATGGCCAGAAGTCCGGTGCCACACCTGTCCGTCTTCCACTTCAACCTCCTTGACCAGGAACCGGTTCCGGTCACCGTCCACGGTGATACTTCCTGTATCATAAGGCTGTCCACCCGAAGTCGGATAAAAGGCGGATTCCCTCAAGCGAAACCAAGTATCGCCGTTCCGTTCTTTGACCTCCGTCACCACGGATACAAATTCTCTGAGATAGCTATCCCCATAGTATAGACGTTCCGTTTGCACACCCATAGAAACACTCCTAATATCACCTTGTTTCAACTATTGTACCTGGGAGCAACACGGATATAAAAGCGCCGCTCCCTATAAGGGACGGCGTTTCGGCAGTGCTTTCGGATGATTAACCACAGGCTTGTCCGTTTTTTAAACTGTTTTAGAGCAAATGTTTTATCCACGCCTGAGCGCTTGCCAATTCGGGATTCGTCAAGCCGTGACCAGCATTTTGCAAGTAGAGTGTCACCTCAGCGCCTGCCTGCTTTAACAGCTCAGCAAGCCGCTCGCTATTGCGGAGCGGGACAATTGGGTCTTGTCTGCCGGACTGCATCAAAATACGTTTTCCTTTGAGATCAGGCAATTGCTCTGGTTCCAGCGGTACCATCGCACGGAACAGAATCGCTGCCGACAGAACAGACGGTTCAAGCAGCAGCACGCTTGCCGCAATATTTGCCCCGTTTGAATACCCAACAGCGATAATGCGTTCGGGATTCAGCGAATACGTAGTTGCCGCTTCTTCGACGAACCGTGCCAATTCATGCGTGCGAAAAATTAAATCCTCTTCGTCAAACACACCTTCACACAGTCGACGAAAGAAGCGCGGCATACCACCTTCAAGGACTTTTCCCCGAACACCTAACAGCGCGGCGTCCGGCGCGAGAAACTGCCCAAGGGGAAGTAAATCCTCTTCATTGCCGCCTGTTCCATGCAGAAGCAGCAAAGTTATCTCGCTGGTACCGCTTGGTGACGGAATGAATTTGTGTATGAAATTCATATTTCGACTCACCTTTCGATCGCTGGCAGATGAATGGGCGGTAAATACGATTCCAAAGTGGAACGGTTTGGTTCAAGCCAGTCTGGCAGTTTTAAGTCTGTGCCCAAGTCGTCAACAGATTCATCGATAGCAAACCCCGGCGGATCCGTAGCCAATTCGAACAAAACCCCACCTGGTTCACGGAAATACACTGACTTGAAGTAATTGCGATCCTTCACTTCCGTAACATGCAACCCGGCATTGGCCAGTATCCGCTGCCACCGCAAGAGTTCGTCTTCGTTTGCGACCCGCCATGCAATATGGTGAATCGTACCGATTGAGTTGCTGCCGTAGCGAGCATCTTCCTGGCTAATTACATCAATGATCGTGCCAGGTCCTCCTTCACCCACTTCATACCGGTAGCGCTGACCTCTCTGTTCTAACTGACGAAATCCCATAACTTCTGTCAGTAAAGCGGATGTAAGCGCGTGTTTCTTCACTTTGATGGTCACGCTGTAAAATCCCCGAATCGTATGTTCACTTGGCACCGGTCCGTCCTGCCAGCCTGGTCTTGAATCTGCACCTTCGTGCGCGATCAATTCCAGAGCGATGCCATCCGGATCTCGAAACGTGATCACCTGTCTGTTATTCGAGCGTTCTTCCGGACCGGTGAAGGAAATGCCGTGCTCCCTAAGACGTTCAGCCCAAAAATCAAGAGACTCAGGGCGAATAGAAAATGACGTGACCGCCGCCTGGCCAGCTCCGCTTCTTCCGCTTGGACCTTCACCAAACGGGAAGAATGTAAAGATGGTTCCCGGATTCCCAACCGTATCTCCGTAGTAAAAGTGGTACACATCAGGCGCATCAAAGTTTACCGTCTTTTTCACCATCCGAAGCCCAAGAACACCCACGTAAAAGTCCACATTCTTTTGCGCTACGCCTGACATGGCTGTAATGTGATGAATTCCTAAAATTCCTTGACTCATGTTTGCTCACCCCTTTTTAAGTTAGACCGCGGGCTCCAGGTTCAATCAATGCCTTCGGACGAAGGATAAATCACCGTACCGCAGAATAACCTCCATAACTTTACTTACTTCCTTTTTGTTAGTTCAACCTTGCAATTGTTACGATACATTAGGTTCTTATTTTATGTCAATACATGTGGTAAAATAAGAGTGCGAAATGGAGGTGTACAACATGACAGAGTTTAAGCTTTGCCCTAAGTTTGAATCTGCCTTTGAATTGTTAGGAAAGAAGTGGACCGGCATGATTATCCGAGTCATGCTGTCCGGTATGCGTCGGTTTACGGACATATCAGCGATGATTCCTCATTTGAGTGACAGAATGCTGGTTGAACGGCTTAAGGAACTTGAAATGGCAGGACTCGTGGAAAGACATGTGTACCCCGAAACACCGGTACGTGTAGAGTATGAACTAACTGAAAAAGGAAGGGAACTTGAGCCTGTAATGGATCAAGTTCAAAAATGGGCAGATAAATGGTTCGAAGCCTGAGAAATGGATACTCGAACGGGCCCGCGAACCGCAGCCCGTTCATCGTTCCCCGTTTCATCTACGTTAGTTCAGTTGTACGTTCACGTAAACCTTGTCCACATCATCCCGTTTAACTGGTTCAGGATTTTCTTCCAAGATAAAATATGTTCCATCTTTGATGGTGTACCAAATGATACGCGTATGTCCCAGTATGTGAGAAGGCCGTATCCGGGGATTGCGATTCCATATAGAGTGCCTCAATTTGAACGTCCGCCAGTTTTCGAAGCGCTTCGTATCTATCCGATGCGAGCAGCGGTATGAATTCCCCCGTGTCTGCAGTCTGGACGACGTATTCTGTTTCCAGCAGGCTCCGCCCCCTTTTGAGTGCAAACTGATGGTATGTTGCCCAACTGGATGCCTGCTTTTTCACATCATACCCGGTTTAATAGCGGGGAGTGAGCGAATGGCACACTTAATTTCAAGCTTGAGGATTAGGCGTAATTATGAAGCGCAAACTAACGCTGACATTCACGCGAAGGTGCCCGTTAACTTCGTGAGCAACTTATCGTGGAGGTTTTCCAGTATCAGTTGAATTAGAGAGTCCAATCCAGGGTTTATCTCCTGAAATGAAGAATAAACTGCGTACGGCACTCGAAGAAGTCAAAACAGACATTAATGGGCTGTTGGCTGGCTTACAGAAGCGTGGATCATGTATTTTGTGTGATTTTGAAGAGGTACACAAGTCCTTTGTTGGCATTCATACAATGGCAGCTACTTACTATTTGAAGACTTATCTGCAGCCCTTTACTGAGAATTACATCGCGATATCACTGGCGACCCAACACCTGTCGGCGCGTAAGCATGGAGCGCTCATCGTCGTTCAACGAAATGAGCCATTGGATGACTAAATCCATTCTGGCATACCGGTCGGTGCGACCTTAACGTACTCGCTTCTGGAATCCATCTTTTATCCGGGAGGACCTTTACATGATGGAGCCGTTTTAATTCAGTCCAATCGAATTGTTTCTGCAAGTAATGTATTGCCCGTATCCAGCAAGCCGAATACCGAATCAAAACTGGGTACCAGGCATAGGGCAGCGATTGGACTGTCAGAACACAGCGATGCGCTCGTTATTGTGGTTTCAGAGGAGACAGGCAAAGCATGCCAGAGTCGCTGCTTCCAGTACAGGTGTTCGAGCAGTGTAAGGTCGGAATAGTACATTGGCTGTTCAGGAATAGCAATTTGACTTTTCGCCTCAGGCGACAGCGGTGATCTGTTATTGAAGACATTGCCGTTGAGTACAAACGAGCCGCCATGGATGGGATAAAGCCCCAATATGCCACCAAGGGTAGTACTTTTCCCTGAACCATTTGGACCAATAAGGCCTACGACTTGTCCACCTTCGACCGAAAAGGATATATCGTGGACGATAGGTTCTCCACCTCGTGAAAATACAGAGTTGATTGGCTTCAAAAAGACGCATTGCCACACTCTCCCCTATGTATTCCGTTTTATTCCTCTCTGCTTTCTCTTGCCCATTTCTTGGCACGTATATCAATCGATTCGTTGAGTCTACTTAAATACTCTGCGAGCGCTTCCATATCTGAATCTGACCATTCCACCAGGATTTCCCGATACCGGTTTACTCGCCTGTCCCTCATCTCCTGATATAGTTTTTGACCCAATTCGGTAATCGACAAAAGACTCACTCGATTATTTTCAGGATGCGATACACGCTGTACTAGACCTTTTGACTCAAGTGCTGAAGCTTGTCTACTGACGGTAGAGATATCAAGGAAAAACATATTTGCCAGCGTGCTAATCATTTGAGGACCAGTTGTATGTAACTGGGATAGCAGAAAATAAGCTGACCGATCCAATATCATGTTGTCAACTGCTTTTGTGATATCCGCCCGCCGAATCAGCAGCGATACCTGTTGCTCAATCCATTCATGTATATCACGATCACGTTTCGTGACGAACACCCCCATTTAATGGAATATCCTGTCGCAATATAAGCACTTGTATCTTACAACCCGAGATTGTAGAATACAACCGGAGCAACTTCTTGCAAGATACAACTTCATTGACCAAATCACAGCTCAAGTAGGAGGCAAAGGATTTTGAGTAGTACAAGCCACACACACGGCACCGAACGCGAACCGAGATACGTTCTCATTTCGTTCTTGACGATGTTTGCGTTCGGTCCGCCAGTATGTTCTCAATGTCTCATATATCTTGAATCAAATTGTAATTCAGAACGGCTTTTCAAGCGACAACTATGCACTCATTCTGCCATCTGTACTATCAAATTTGGCATTCGCGCTGTGCGTTCCATTTGGTCCAGTTTTGACCCGGAAGTTTAATGTCAGGCGGACCTACCTGACCCTGTCCATCCTGTTCCTTGCTGGATCGATTGTCAGTGCCCTCTCCCCCGATATGCTTGTTTTAGTCATTGGTCGACTGATTCAAGGCATAAGTGCGGGATCGCTATTCTTAACCATCTTGCCCGTCAGCTTGATGTCGTTTCCGAACCGTGTGAGAAATTGGTTTTTGTTCCTCGCTGTCGGTGCATTATTTGGCGCCTCATCGTTTGGCGCGCTGCTAGGCTCACTGTCTCTAAACGCTGATGCATGGCGGTGGCTGTTCTGGTTGTGCTGTTTACCTCCGGTATTTTGTTACTTCGTCGGATACCGCATTTTACCAAAACAGCAGCATCATGAACATCCGCATCCCGTCGATAAGACAGGTTTTGCCGTGCTTATCGGTATGGGAATTTCAATCTTCATTCCTTTGATTCATTTAGAGGAGTCAGGATTTGCCTCATCCTATGTTTGGCCGTTCCTGGTAGTCTTCGTGGCACTCGCAGTATTGTTCGTGATTATAGAGCTGCGCGTTGAACACCCTTTGGTGTATTTCCGGTTCATTCGATTGCCGAAACAAATCTCTGGTGTTTCGATGGCCGCGTCGAGCCATATTGGACTGATTTTAACGTTGATTGGAACCAGCGGGTTCTTACGCAGCATTAAAAACGTTCCCACGGGGTCACTCGTTCTCTTTTACGTTTGGTTCATCGTTGGCGTCATCGTAACAGCCCTCTTGGCGACATGGCTTTACGATCTCTTGGGCAGCGGTATTCTTGGAATGGCCGGGTCCCTCACCGTCATCATCGTGAGTGCCTGCTGGAGAACACAGGGTGCAGATGTTTCCTTGGCTGTTCTGAATACCGAAATGGCGTTTTCTGGGGCATCGGTAGGCCTGGTGCTCATCTCCGGGGCACTGGCGACCGCTCTTGCGGGTGACATGCATGAGGCACGATGGCGTTCCGTTACACTCCATTTTATCCGTAACTTTGCAGGCGCAATGGCAGCGCCTATTGTAGCTTGGTTTCTATATAAAGCGACAGCCATTCATTATGAACACCTGCGTGATCAAATCAATATCGGCAATCCGCAGGTAACACTGCAAGTTTCCAGTTTAGCGCAGCGTTTCATGGAAGCGGGCGCAAGTGGACAACAGGCGCAACAACTCGCCTATGCGTCCATTTTGCAGCAAGCCGATACTACGTCCTTACTGACTTCGTACCATAACTTGTTTACTGCGCTGCTCGTGGTCGGAATCGTCATGTTTGCTTCTTCTGTTGGAATGACGGTTACAGGCAAGAGTCGGCCGCTGGTGCAAAAGCAGCAAATAACCGAAGGCAATCGGGTAGCGCACAGTGTGCCAAGTCGGGTTTCTATTACACATTTGAAGTGAATACTTTACACTGGGCACCATAAGAATGGCGCTGCACTTTGCTGTGCAGTGCCATTTTGAATGTCCAACATTGATATTCGTCCTATTCACCTGCATGCCAAGCCACCCGGCCCCGCCTGTTACCAACATAGCCACGGTTTGACCTCCTCCGTGACTTCACGAACCCCATCACCGATCTCACTCACATAAAATGAGGGTTCGTAGCCGGTTCCTTTTGAATATTCCGTTGTAACAGATTCCTGAAAGGACTCTATGGCGTCCGCTTGCACCAAGCTGACCGTACAGCCGCCAAAGCCAGCGCCTGTCATGCGCGATCCGATACAGCCCGGCACTTTCCAGGCTGCCTCGACCAAGGTATCGAGTTCAACACCCGTCACTTCATAATCCTCACGCATCGATTTGTGGGATTCTTTCATCAGTTGCCCATTTGACCCTTTTACCCACTACGCCTGCATGGATTGTGGTCGTTCTTATGGCCTTTCTCATGACCTACGTAACCCTGAAAGGAGGAATTGCCGCCATCGGCAAATGTGGTGAGGTCATCGGGCCCTTATATGTCCTTGTCAGTTTCGGACCGATATTACTTATGCTTGGTCTAATGGACTGGAAAAATCTACAACCTGTGTACACGGACTCAGGCTGGCGGCACATTCTTCCTGGTATACTCCCAACATCTGCAGACACGATGGCTGGAGTTATGATGCCGCTTATGTTAACTGCGTTTATGTCGTCGCCTAAAAAGGTTCCTTCGCGGGCGTTGTGGGCAATGGGCCTATCGTCACTGTGGGTAATGGTCGCCGCAGCGGTTACCGTTTTGAACTTATTTGTCGGGTCTTATTGCATGCTCCTTCTTGCGCTTTCCTGCTTAAGATACAGCAACGTTCTTATAGCATGTATTGTCACTCTATTTTCTTTGAGTTTCTATATTCAATCGTGATGGGATTCGGGATCGTTCCAATTATCGGAATCCATATGCCATTTGTGAGCCCTGTCCCCGATGAGTTTGCTGTAGAAATGATTGCTGTGGGATTCATCATGAGCGTCTATAAAATGAAGAACCGTATTCCAACTCTTTCGCGTGGCCAGGGAAATGAGGTAACCTCAAAGCGATCACTGTCACTGTCATTCTGGAGATTTAATCGAACCCGAATAACGGACAGTAAAGTGAAGTATCCGTTATTCGGGTCGACACTTACTTATCCTCTCAAGGTTTTTAACGCACCACTCCAGGCCACAACCTCATCAAGCATGGTGTTGACATTATCCAGATGCAAAGCTTGCGGTTTGAATTCGGAGAAGTTTTCAAAATCCAGGAACAACGACAAGACAGGATGTGTACGGACGTCTGCAATTTTCAATTCCGCACAAATACCACGCAAATGCTCAGCTGCTCGAGTACCACCGCTTGAGCCATAACTGACAATACCAGCGGCTTTGTTGTACCATGCATCACGAGCACAATCTAGTGCATTTTTTAGCGCTCCAGTAATGCTGTGATTATACTCTTGAACGATGAATACGAATCCATCCAGGCTAGCAAGCTTTTCATTCCAAGCTGCAATCCCCGGCTCTGTTCCGTCGGTTGTGCCCAAGAACGGCAATTCGAAATCAGCAATATCTACAATCTCATAATTGGCGTTTCCGCGTTGGTCAGCAATTCCTTTTACCCACTCTCCTACCTGGGGGCTTAAACGTCCTTGACGTGTGCTACCTAAGATAATTCCAATGTTTAATTTTGCATCTGTCATTCTTCGTCCTCCATGTTGTGTAATTTACTGAATTAGTAATAAGCACAGTTATTCACATACTCAATTGATTGATTTGAACACCGTATCATCAAGGAGTATCTTCAAAAAACTGCGCTCGACACAGACACAGTATATGATGCAACTATGCTAGTGTCAAGCACAGTATATGCAAAAATTCAATTCCTGATTGCTTGGGCGGAAAACTGTTCAATCGTGTATTGTTCATAAACCTCCAGTACGCTCTTCTCTGCTCGCGTCGTCATCTCGCTAAAGAGTTGTCTAATGCTTTCCCCATGCACACAGTCCGCCGTGGAATCCAATAAGCCTGCCCCCAAAGGATCGTGCATTTGTAATGCTCGATAAACATCGGCTACGGTAATGACATGTGCAGGCTTCGCCAGCAAATACCCACCATCTCGTCCCTCTCTCGCTTCAACGAGATTCGCGCGAACGAGAGGACCCATGATACGACGCATGAACGTAGTTCCCGATTTCATCATTTTTGCAATCTCTTGGCTGGGGCACACATTCTCTGACAACGAAAGAAAGACAAGTGCCTGTATTGCTAACCCAAACGCAGATGGAGTTACTGTATGACAGTGTCTAGATAGCACCATGTACATCTCACCTCTGACATATATTGTGACCAAGAGTAACACAGTTTACAAGGGATATGTGGAATGGCACCCATTAGCTGAACAAGAATTTCAATTAAAACGGAGGACTGGTCTTGCAATTGAATGAAGCATTTACCAAGGGTAATCACCGTAATAGCGATGCACATTGGTCTAGATGGTTAAGTATTGACAATATTATATAAGTACGTTACTTATGAGCGTGTCCGAGAAGCCCTCAATTTTGAGTAAATAGTAAAACGCACCGATCCGCAAAACTGGTAAAATTGAAGGTGACCAAACCATCCAAATTTCCAGTTCTGGAGGTGCGTTTTCCATGGATTTGCAGTTGAACCTGCTTCCATACGCCTATTATAACACGCTTGGCTTTGACCCTGAACTCATTGATTACATCGATCACATTGACGATTCGTTCCTCGACTCGCTCATTGGCCCACTCTACAACAAGAAAGGACGTAAGCCTGCATCTCCAACGACTTACTTCCGGATGCACTACTTGTACTTCACGAGGCCGGAAATCACTTCGTTCCGTCAACTGTGCAAACAGTTGCGGGACCCGAAGAACCAAGCGTGGCGCAACTTCATCGGCGTACAGAGCCCTACAAAGGTCCCGTCACACCAGAGCCTGAGTGACTTCCGTAACAAAGTAGCAACCGGACATATTCGAACAAATTCGTGACGAGTTTATCCGTCAATCCGTGGAGATTGAAGGGTTTATCCAAGACGCTCTGGCCGCCATTGACTCTCGTCCGATTTACGCCAATGTCAACGGCTACAAGAAGAAACGCTGCGGTTGTGAGGACAAGTCAGCTTGCACATGTGAAAAGACGTTCTCCGACCCGGACGCCGCCTATGGGGCACAACGCAACAAGGTGAACCAGAACCGTTTCTTCGTTGGTTACCGGAAGCACTCGATTGCAGTCAGGACATCTCAAGCGACCTGTGGCCTTGCTGTCCATCCTTGAGCCTGCGAATGTGGTGTTTTCCGCAACTTAAAAATGCAGAAAAACGCGGCGCTCCGATATACCGCGTTATTTATATTTATGCAATTTGGTCAGCGTTTCCTTATGTCGTTAACGCCCCCTTATGCGCAATAAATTCGCACGTACATATTTCACGAGAAACCATAGATTCAACGGGGTACAGTGACCTGTTGACAATGTAATAACGATATCGTTATATTTTGTTTGAGGTGATCCATAAATGGATTTTGAAAGCTTGGCGGATACATTGAAAGCCCTCGCCGATCCAACGCGTCTACGGGTCATTTCTTTGTTAAACATCCGCGATTGTTGTGTTTGTGAATTGGTCCCGTTGTTTGGAATTTCGCAGCCTGCCGTCTCGAAACACATGAGTCGACTGAAGAGTGCAGGTCTTGTGAAGGAAAGCCGCAAAGGGATGTGGGTGTTTTATTCACTGAACAAGGCGCGGTTGGCGGAAATCGGTGTTTCCTTGTCCAACTTGCCCGACATGACTAACGAATTGAATTCGCTTCAAGAGAAAGGGTTACTTGTCCAGTGTGACAGTACGGTGAAACAATGACATCCATGACGTGGTTAGCAATTGGTGTGTTTGTGATTACATTAGTATTTGTGATTTGGCAGCCGAAAGGCTTGTCGATTGGATGGAGCGCGCTGGGAGGCGCAGTTCTTGCACTCCTGCTTCACGTTGTACATTTGGCTGACGTATGGTCCGTCACAAAAATTGTTTGGGATGCCACACTGTCTTTTGTGGGGATCATTATCATCTCGACGATTCTTGATCAGATTGGATTCTTCGAATGGGCAGCGCTTAAGATGGCGCACGCGGCAAAAGGTAATGGACGAAAAGTCTTTCTCTTCATAACCATCCTTGGAGCGATTGTTGCTGCGTTCTTTGCGAATGATGGCGCTGCGCTCATTTTGACACCGATTGTGCTTGAAAAAGTGAAATTGTTGAAGTTTGACATGAAAAAGATGTTCCCATTCATCTTGGCAAGTGGTTTCATCGCAGATACGACTTCGTTGCCACTCATCGTAAGCAACCTGGTGAACATCGTATCGGCGGATTATTTTGGGGTTGGCTTTATACGATACGCATTCCACATGATTGTTCCCGATTTGTTTTCGTTTGGTGCAAGTCTTTTGATGCTGTACTTGTTCTTTCGAAAGGACATTCCAAAGGAATACAACCCGAGTGACTTGCCGGAAGCGACACATGCCATCAAACACACAGGCATGTTTAAGACATCTTGGTTCATTCTTGCAGTGCTTCTGATCGGTTATATCTTGACTGAGCTTCTGCATTTCCCGGTGTCTGCGGTCGCCCTCGTCATTGCGCTGGTCTTTCTTATCGCTGGGACGAAAACGAAAACCATTGCTCCATGGCGGACGATTAAGTCTGCGCCGTGGGCAATCGTAGTGTTCTCTATTGGTATGTACGTGGTCGTCTATGGACTGAGAAACGTGGGACTGACCAATCTACTTGGACAATTGATGCAGTGGTCGACGCAGGGCGGGCTTTATGGCGGTACGTTGTTCACCGGATTTGTCGCTGCAATTTTGTCGAGCATCATGAACAATATGCCGACAGTCATGATTGACGCACTTGCCATCCATTCCACAAATGCCACTGGTGTGATGCATGAAGCCATGGTATACGCCAATGTCATTGGCTGTGACTTGGGACCGAAGATTACGCCGATTGGCTCGTTAGCCACCCTTTTATGGTTACATGTTTTAAACCAAAAAGGCGTGAAAATTGGTTGGGGGCAATATTTTAAAACCGGAATTGTGCTCACGATTCCAACGTTGTTTGTAACACTCTCTGGTCTGTATTTGTGGCTATCGTTAGTTCACTGACTTTAGGAGGCGTTTCTTGTGAAAAAACCGCTCATTTATTTTCTTTGCACAGGGAATTCATGCCGCAGCCAGATGGCTGAAGGATGGGCAAGACATCTTGGTGGAGACAAAGTTGAAGTTTACAGCGCAGGGATCGAAACGCATGGACTAAATCCGCGTGCTGTCGCGGCAATGAAAGATGCTGGCGTTGATATCTCCCATCACACATCCGAATTAATTGATCCTGAGATTCTGAACAAAGCGGATTACGTGATCACGCTTTGCGGAGATGCAAATGACAAATGCCCGGTTACACCGCCACATGTGAATCGTCTGCACTGGGGATTTGAAGACCCAGCCAAGGCGATGGGATCGGAAGCGGAAATCACAGCCAAGTTCCATGAAGTACGCGACGCCATTAAAGCCCGCATTGCAGAATTTCTAGAGGAGGAAGTAAACCAATGACCGTTAAACGTATGCATGTTGCCGTGAATTGCTCTGACTTGGAAGCGTCTCTTAAATTTTATCGTGCCTTCTTCGGAGCGGAACCGACCAAAATCAAAGAGAACTATGCCAAGTTTGAACTCGATGAGCCAGCCCTCCACTTCTCCTTGAATGTGCGTCCGTTCGAAAAAGACGGCGTGCTAAATCATTTAGGGTTTCAGGTGAACGATACCGAGGAAGTATTGGCAATGGGTGAACGCCTTCGTCAGAACAATTTGGTGTTGATCGATGAAATGAACACCACTTGTTGCTATGCCGTTCAAGACAAGGTTTGGGTATACGACCCGGATGGGAATGCATGGGAAGTCTTCTATACCAAAGAAGACAGCGAGTTTGAATCGGCAGATGATGCACGTCACAATCTGTCCTTGTGCTGTGCGCCGTCATCGCAACCGAGCTTTATCCAAATCGATGTAGCTCCAAAAAGCAGGTAAATACGGGAGGTACAGACATGAGACAAGTAATTGTCGTTGGAACGGGACCTGCTGGTCTTACCGCAGCCATCTACTTAGCACGAGCAAACCTAAGTCCACTCGTGATTGAAGGCAATGAACCAGGTGGACAATTGACGTTGACCACGGAAGTAGAAAACTTCCCTGGCTTCCCTGACGGAGTCATGGGACCCGAGCTGATGGAAAACATGCGTAAACAAGCCGAAAAGTTTGGAGCTGAATTTACACGCGGTTGGGTCAGGGAAGTCAATCTTTCAGGAGACGTGTTTAAACTCCAAGTCGATGGCATAGGTGAGTTGGAGTCGAAATCTCTGATTATTTCTACAGGAGCCTCTGCCAAGATGCTCGGCATTCCTGGTGAGAACGACAACATCGGGCACGGCGTGAGTACCTGTGCAACTTGTGATGGATTCTTCTTTAGAGGCAAGAAAATCATTGTCGTTGGCGGTGGGGATTCCGCCATGGAAGAAGCGAACTTTTTAACAAAATTCGCGTCAGAGGTACGGATTGTCCATCGCCGTGCTGAACTTCGCGCATCGAAAATCATGCAAGACCGTGCTCGTAGCAATCCTAAAATAACTTGGAGTCTTGATTGCACGCCTGTGGAAGTCAATTCGGACGGCAAGCGTGTTACGGGACTGAAGGTAATAAATAATGAAACGGGATTGGAAGAAACGATCGAAACAGACGGTATCTTCGTCGCGATTGGACACAAACCCAATACAGCCTTTCTAAACGGACAGATTGATACGGATGACGTTGGATATATTGTTGTGAAGCCTGGTACAACTGAGACCAACATTCCTGGTGTTTTCGCTTGTGGTGATGTGCAGGACCATAAGTTTCGGCAAGCGATTACAGCGGCAGGATCTGGATGCATGGCAGCGTTGGAGTGCGAGCGGTATTTAGAAAGCATTGAGGTACACGAAGGAGTGGCATATTGATGCAAATTACTGATGCCGGCAGAGCACATATTGAGGAAGTTTTAAAGCAACACAATGCTGAGTGTATCCGTGTTGTGTTTGCCGGACAGGGATGTTGCGGTCCGAATCTCGGTTTGTCACTCGATGAACCTCACGATGATGATATCGTACAAGTCATCAATCAGATTAAAGTTGCCATTGAAAACCGCGTTGTTCCACATACACATGGGGTGTCACTAGACTTTCAAAATACAGAAGCTGGTTCAGGACTAGTGATGGTTGGGCAAAGCAAGTGTTAATACTTCCAGAGACTGACTCGGTTTAATCATTCCGAGTCGGTCTCTGGTTTCTCCAAACTAAAATTAGAGTCGTGATATGAGTGCAGCACTAAATGTGCAACTGCTTCTTCAGCATAACTCTCTCTATAATCTTTCGTTTTCTCCCTCATTCTAACTCATTCGCAGTATTTCTCGTTTGACTCTGCAGGCAGACTGGGTTGAAGATGCGAGCATGACGCCTGGATCGGGTATATGGGTGTGCGCAAACAGAGGCTATGCCTCGATTTCCTAAAATATGGTCGCACATTGGATATCCACAAGCACCTTTGTGACTTACCCTCTCATGTCTCCCGGGGTCTCATCTGAGCCCGCTACATTCCTTCGTCCTGTCTGTCAAAGGGTGGATGCCGTTGTCTGCTGCCCGCCAGGGTCTTTGCCCTAAAGTTAACTGTCGGACCGGCTGCTCCGTGCTTCGTTTGTCAATTGAGTTACTGTCAGTGAGCTAAATGACGGCAGATATCAAAGATCCTTAAGCAACGTTCTGTAGAAGTCCTGTGTGTACGGGTCCAAGCATCTTCACTGGGTCATACGGAACTTGTTTACGTCCCAGTGCAAACAAGATTCGAATCAGTCGACAACTCAGGGCAATTGCTGACTGCATCTTCTTTAGCGGGTTCTTCGTTCTCTGGGTGTAGTATCGGTGCAAAGCTTGAAACTCTGCGTTCTTTGCCAGTAACGGTATCACGCAACGGAACAATAGAGACCTCAGTCTCGGTCGTCCACGTTTCGTAATCGTCGTTCGCCCTTTGTGTATCCCAGAGCTGTTTTCTTTGAGATTAAGCCCTGCCAACTTCTGAATCTGCTTGGGATTATCATAGCGAGTCAGGTCTCCGACTTCCGCCAGAAACCCCGCCACAGTAACCAGTCCCACACCTGGTATGCTCAGCATGTCCTCCGTCCCAGGTATCTCACGGACCAAGCGCTCTACTTCATTCATCGAGCAGGTCTAGCTGCTCTTGGTACAAATCATATTGACTCAGTAGAATCGCCAGCTCTTGGTGACCCATCTTTAGTCCATCGGTGAGTCCAATGGACTGTTCAGCCATCTCTTTCAAGAGCTTCGCTTTGCTCTTCCCAACACCTCGTGAAATGCCACCTTCTCGCCATGCCTGGACGATTTCGGACGCTGTTATTTGCTGAATATCTGCCGGACACGGGAACTGGTGCAAACAGACAAGAGCTGCTTTGCCTTCCCAGTCCTTAAGACCTCTGTAAACTCTGGGAAGAAGCAATCTCAGCCAGTTGTGGATGCGTGCTTGAACACGCTTCAGGTCCTCGGACAAACGGTCTCTTTCGTTCATTCCTACCCGCAAATCAGCGTAGATATCTTCCGGAATGTTGGGTTCGGAGTACCGTCCATCTTTGACCAAAAGTGAAATCACACGTGCATCCTTGCGGTCATTCTTCGTCGGACTGTTGTCTTCTAACTCCTTCGTCTTCTTCACATGAAACGGGTTGACCAGCACTACACCGATGCCCTCTCGCCGCAAGAACTGAGCGAGATTCATCCAGTAATGACCCGTGGGCTCAACACCGAAAACTACGTTGTCACAACTGTGGTCCAGCATGAGTGACCGCATCCAACTCAGTAGTCCTTGAAATCCACGCCTTCCGTTCTTGAAGGTCAGTGGAGAGCCAAGCTCTACGCCTCGAACGTCACAAGCACGTGCCACGTGAACCTTCTTGGCAATGTCTGCACCGACAACCAAGGTTGAATCTGTGATCCTGCGAATCTTACTGTTCTGCGTTATACTCATGTTGTAGATCTACCTCCTGATTAGTGGTGTGTTTTCGTCGACATCAACACTATCAGGAGTTTTTTATTGCCTCAAACCCGATTTTGCTTCATTACAGGAATG
>CAVWUS010000017.1:0-120192 GCA_963758235.1 uncultured Alicyclobacillaceae bacterium
CAGCCACAGACAGCGCCTGTGGATCGGCATTGCCGATATCTTCGCTCGCCAAAATCATCAGCCGCCGGGCGATGAATCGTGGATCTTCCCCAGCGTGAATCATTTTCGCCAGCCACAGAATGGCTGCGTCTGGATCGGAACCGCGTACAGACTTGATGAAAGCGGAAATCGTGTCGTAATGCTCGTCTCCATTGCGATCGTACAGTACCAGGCGCCGACCCAGCACCGATTCCACATCCGCTTTGGTGATCCGTATGCGACCATCCGCATCCGGCGCAGCCGCAAACGCGGCCATCTCCAGTGCATTCAGCGCGCGTCTCGCATCACCGTCCGCACACTGCACGAGCCAAGCTTTCGCGTCATCATCGAGTGTTGCCGTGACCTACGTTTAAGTCCGCGTTCGTCGCTCGGAGCGCCCGCTCCACGAGCGCTTCGAGTGCTTCCGGCGAAAGCGGCGACAGTCGCACAATATGCGATCGCGAAACCAGCGCTGGGTTTACGTTGATAAACGGATTCTCGGTGGTCGCGCCGATGAGCGTGACCAGCCCCGCCTCGATATGCGGGAGCAAAGCGTCCTGCTGGGCCTTGTTGAAGCGGTGAATCTCGTCGATGAACACCACCGTTCGCCGACTGTACATCGCCTCTGCTTCCTTCGCCTCGTCGACTGTACGGCGGATATCCGCCACACCGGATGAGACAGCGTTGAGCGTGACAAACGCAGCCTTTGTCACTTTCGCAATCACTTCTGCCAGCGTCGTTTTGCCGCAGCCAGGCGGGCCAAAGAGGATGAGTGACATCAGCCGATCGCGATTTACGATCCGCCGCAGCAGAGCGCCTGGCCGACGATCAGCTTGTCCGACCACTTCGTCGAGCGTCTGCGGCCGCATCCGATATGCGAGCGGCGCATTTTGCTCTACGCTCAGCCTCTGCGCCAAAAGAAACAGGTCGATCATGCCGTCACCTGGCCCAGTACGGCAGCAATGCGATCGACCGCTGCTTCTACTTTTTCCCGCGGCACATCGTGATGCGTGACAAACCGAACGGCTGCGCTGCTGACGCTCCCGGACAAGACGCCGGCCGCATGCAGCCGCTCCAGGAATTCATCTACCGTAAGGCCAGTCCCGGCAATGTCGGCGATGACCATGTTCGTCTGCACCGTTTCGAGATCGACCGTTATGCCTGGCATCTCTACCAGGGATTCGGCCAGATATCGGGCGTTTTCATGATCGTCCGCCAGCCGGTCGACCATCTCGCGCAAAGCGATGCTGCTCGGTGCCGCGATGACGCCGGCCTGACGCATGCCGCCACCCATTCGTTTGCGCCAAAACCGTGCTTCTTCGATGAACGCGCGCGATCCTACAAGCACTGAGCCGACGGGTGCACACGCCCTTCGACAAGCAGATTTGAACCGATTCGACTTCATCGGCAAACGCGCGTGCTGGCACGCCCGCTGCAACGGCCGCGTTAAACAGGCGAGCGCCGTCAATATGCAGCGGTACGCCGTGTGCCTGCGTCACTTCATGAAGCGCGTGGAGATCGGCCAGCGGATAGACCGTACCACCGGCGCGGTTATGCGTATTTTCAATCGACACGAGTTTTGTCCGTGGATAGTGAATGTTGCGCTCGCGAATCGCGTGAGCGACGTCACGTGGGTCGAGCACGCCGCGATGCCCAGGTACCTGCCGCACTTGCGCCCCGGCAATCGCTGAGATGGCGCCGCCTTCATAGTAAAAGATGTGGGCTTCCGCTTCACAGATCACTTCGTCGCCTGCGTGTGCGTATGTCGCAATGGCCACCTGATTCCCCATCGTGCCGCTGGTTACGAACAGCCCAGCTTCTTTGCCGAGCAAGTGCGCTGCGTATTCCTCCAACGCGCGAACGGTTGGATCTTCGCCGTAGACATCGTCGCCCACGACGGCATCTGCCATCGCCTGGCGCATCTCGGGCGTCGGTTTCGTCACTGTATCACTGCGCAAATCAATGATGTCCGGCATGAATCGATGGCCCCTACGTTATTTCCTAGTATTACACTCAGCTTTATTGTATCTGCACTGAGCCGAGTTGTGCAAACATCGTTCACCATACTGCAGAAAATGTGGTATGATGAACCAGTTGACAGGTTTGTACGTGTATTGCCAAAGGCTACTTTAGGGGTTGCTGAACAACCGAAAAATCCAGGACTGACAAGGATTTTGGGGTCTTTTTCTCGAAGTTAAGTGCAAAGATTTCGCGAGGAACGGGCCGAAAACCTTGCACCTGGAGGACGGGCTGAAGTGTATCTGGAATCCCAGAATCAGTTGATATTACCAGATGAGTTCTTTCTTCCCTTTGGAGGCAAATTGAACAAGGAAAACCGTTGGGTGAAGTTGGCCAACATGATCCCGTGGTGGAAGGCGGAGGAAGAGTACATTCAGCGCTTGGGCGATCTCTCGGTTGGGCAACGTGCGCTTTCTGTTCGGGTGGCGCTCGGCGCGCTCATCATCAAGGAACGACTTGGGCTCAGTGATCGTGAAACCGTGGAGCAGGATCACGGAGAACCCCTACCTCCAATTCTTTATCGGACTTCCGTCCTTTCAGGACAAGGCGCCCTTTGACCCTTCACTCATGGTTCATTTCCGCAAACGGTTGGGCGAGGATATCGTGAACAAAGTGAACGAGTGGATTGTGGCGGCAGCGGCATCGGACGCAGAGCGAGCGGAAGGTGACAACGGCGGTGATCACCGTGACGATGACGACACGGACGGAAGCCCTCCGGCGTCATGGGACGATCTGAAGCCCAGCGACTCCCCGGCGGATGAGACCGGCTCCGCAGAAGCCCCCAAGCCGAACCAAGGGAAATTGCTGCTGGACGCCACGTGTGCACCCGCTGACATTGCGTATCCAACCGACCTGTCGTTGCTGAATGAGGCCGCGGGAGAAACTTGAAGAGATCATCGATTCACTTCATGCACCTGTCCGCGGTCAGGTAGTCAAACCTCGGACATACCGCCAGAAGGCTCGTAAGCAATACCTCGCGTGTCGCCAAACAACGACGCGTCCACGCACGCGTCTTGCGTAAAGCGATTGGGCAACAATTGCGGTATGTGGCTCAGGGACCTGCAGATTATCGCAAGACTGAACGAACAGTACGGACTTTTGGCGCTGAGTCGGCGGCAATATCGCCAGCTGTTGGTCATTTTCGAGCTGTACCGGCAACAGCGGGAGATGTACGAGAACGTGTGGCCCCACCGGATTGACGATCGCATTGTGAGCATCTCGCAATCGCACGTGCGGCCCATCGTACGAGGGAAGACGCAGGCGAATGTAGAGTTTAAGGGCCAAGGCTGGAGATCAGCCTGGTGAACGGATACGCGATCATTGAGAAGTTAGCATGGGACAGCTACAACGAAGGGGCAACGTTGCAGGCAGCGGCTGAGGCATACTGCAAGCGATACGGATGCTATCCAGAGGCAATCCTGGCGGACAAGATCTACCGCAACCGCGAGAATCTTCGATACTGCAAAGAACGGGGCATCCGTTTAAGCGGACCGCCGCTGGGCAGGCCGTCGAAAGAGCAGGCTGAGCAAAGGCGAATTGCTTACCAGGATGCTGTGGAACGCAATGAGGTAGAAGGCAAGTTTGGCGAAGGAAAACGAGCGTACGGACTGGGGAGAATCCGGGCTCGATTGCGGGAAACCAGTGAAACAGTCATCGCGCTGCAGATGCTGGTGATGAATCTGGAGAGGAGGCTGCGGGTTCTTTATTTTGCCTTATTGCTCTGGGTGCGGATGCAAGCCCAGCCTTGGAGGTTGCCCTGACGAGTTGGTTTACGTGTAAGAACGGCCACCCGGGAAGGATGGTGGCCAACATCGGGCAAGCGTCACTTCAGGTTCGCAAGGGTTGTTCAGCAAGCCCTACTTTAGGTGTCTTCATTCCCTGTGCATTGCCCAGCAGTTCAGACTCATCAGGCGCGGTCATCGGAGCCGCATGGTCACTGATCGGGAAACTTGTACGGCTTTACAAATAAAGCCTTCACAATGCTTTATTTGGCTGATCACGCTCCGATGCAGAGCGGTATCGGAGAAATAACGCATCGCCAATGCTCTATCAGTCGGAAAATAGACTTCGCGAGGCAAATAAGGCCGTGAGAGAATCTTATCCGGCAGTACGTCACCTGAGCAACAATCTTTGCGAAAACAGCCTTACGAAAACAGTTCAAAAAAGGGAGCTGTTCTGCTGGCGCTACTGCCATTCAGAACGGCTCCCTTGAATCATCTTTTGGATCGCCCCGCCCATGCCGTGAAACCCAAGGCTTTGAACCTGCTCTCGCAGGTGGGTGCTCTGCTCATCCGCGTAGTGTGTCCACTAAACCGGGGTAACCGGTGAGGCATACACATGCGGGAGAGACGTCCGAGCTCCCGCAGTTTGGGTGTTGGCTCAAAACTACAGAGGCTTACACCAACAGCGCAGGGCGATCCGATTTGGTGAACATTATGTTACCACCGTCTGCGCACAGATGCAACGTCAAACAATCGAAAATCAGTGCTCCTTTTTCTGGAACGTGATCCCCAATATGTCAAGCTGTTCGGGCGAAATCTCGGCTGGTGCCTGCATCATCAAGTCGGCTGCACTCGACGTCTTCGGAAATGCGACGACATCGCGCAGTGACTTGCCTCGGCCCATAATCATGATGATCCGATCGAGGCCGAACGCGATACCGCCATGCGGCGGCGTCCCATATTCGAACGCATCGAGCAGAAATCCGAATTTCTCGCGCGCTTCTTCCTCGGTGTAGCCAAGCGCCTTGAACATCCGCTCCTGAATGTCGCGCCGATAAATGCGCATGCTTCCCGATGACAGCTCATAGCCGTTGAGCACGAGATCGTACGCCTGGGCGCGTACCGCACCGAGATCGGACTCAAGCAGTTCGATATCTTCCCACTTCGGCATCGTGAACGGATGATGCTCAGCCACATAGCGTCCCGCTTCTTCATCAAAGCTGAACAGGGGGAAGTCGACTACCCACAGAAACTTGTATGTCCCATTGTCAATCAAGCCAAGGTCCGCCCCGAGTTTGGAGCGCAGCGCCCCAAGTGCCGACAGTACGGTCTGGCGCGGTGCCGCCGCAATCAGAATGAGATCGCCCGTGGTCGCGTTCGTCTGCGCGACAATCGCTGCCAGCTCTTGTTCTGTCAGGAACTTGGCAATCGATGATTTCAAGCCCTCTTCCTGCACTGCAACCGTCGCCAGTCCTTTGAGTCCGTACTTGGCGACGAACCCTGTCAGCTCATCTGTTTGTTTGCGTGAATAGCCCGCACACCCGGGTGCGACAATCGCCTTGATGACACCGCCTGCGGCCAGTGCATCCGCAAAGACGCGGAACGACGTCCCTGCAACAGCTTCGCTGATGTCGACAATCGGCATGCCAAATCGCAGATCTGGTTTGTCCGATCCGTACGTCTCCATCGCTTCCCGATACGTTAACCGCAAAAACGGTGTCTCCAGCTCTACGCCGATTGTTTCCTTGAACACATAGGCAAACATCCGCTCCATCTCGGCAAGCAGATCGTCCTGTGACAGAAACGACGTCTCGATATCCAGCTGCGTGAACTCCGGTTGCCGATCAGCGCGCAAATCCTCATCGCGGAAACAGCGCGCAAATTGATAATACCGTTCCATACCCGCCACCATGAGCAGCTGCTTGAACAGCTGCGGTGACTGCGGCAGCGCATAGAACGTGCCGGGTTCAAGCCGGCTGGGTACGACATAGTCACGCGCGCCTTCCGGCGTGCTCTTCGTCAACACAGGTGTCTCAATTTCGGTAAATCCGTTATTGTCCAAGTAGTTGCGGAACGCCCGAAACACACGGTGGCGCAGCTTCAGTATTTCCTGCATCTCTGGACGGCGCAGATCCAGGTAGCGGTAGCGCAGGCGTACGGTCTCATCGGCGTCAATACCGTCCTGAATGTAAAACGGCGGTGTCTTCGCTGCATTGAGCACTTCTGCCACATTCACTACGACTTCAACTTTTCCGGTTTCCAGGCGCGGATTGATGGCCTGTTCCGCGCGGGCGGCCACCTCTCCCTGTATAGCGATGACATACTCGCTGCGCATCTGGTTTGCCGCCTGCATCGCCGCCTCCGGTGTGCCGCGGCTGGTGTCAAAGACGAGCTGTACGATGCCTGAACGATCGCGCAGGTCAACAAACACCACACTGCCGAGATCGCGTCTGCGTTGTACCCAACCGACCAGCGTCACCGCTTCGCCGACAGCGTCAGCGGTCTGTGCAACCGTATGTGTTCTCGCATAAGCCAATGTCTGATGTTGTGTCTGTGTCATCCTCTAATCCCCATTTCTGCGAGGTGTGCAAGCACATCCGTCCACGCTGTCACAATTTGTTCGCCAGTCTCGAGCCGTTTGACCGCGACGGTCTGATTCTTCAGCTCATCTTCGCCGAGCAGCAGCACCGCCGTCGCACCAAGGCGATCAGCTGCTTTCAGTTGCGCTTTCAGCCCCTTGCCTGTGTAATCGCGATCGGCTCGAATACCCGCTTCACGCAGCGTTTTCAGAAGCTTTGTCGCCGCATCCTCAGCTTCACTGCCCGCGACAGCGACATACACATCCAATTGACCTCTGTCCGCTGCAAGAATCCCCTTGTCCTGCAAATACAAGAGAATCCGTTCGGCACCGATTGCAAAGCCGATACCGGGCGTCTCCGGGCACCTCCCAAGGCTGCTACAAGCCCGTTGTAGCGCCCGCCGCCGCAGAGCGCCCCAAAGCTTTCGGAGACGATTTCCCAAGCGGTGCGCGTGTAGTAGTCGAGTCCACGCACCAGGCGATCATTGATGGTAAACGGCACTTCCAGAACATCGAGAGAATGCTTTACATCCGCGAAGTGTGTCTGACAGTCGTCACACAGCGATTCAATAATGGTCGGAGCGCCAGATTTGGCAAGTACAGCCTGGCAGTGGCTGTTCTTGCAATCGAAGATGCGCAGCGGATTTTTTTCGAGCCGGGTCTGGCAGTCTTTACAGAGCTCATCCCGGTAAGGCGTCAGCTCTGCAATCATTCGCTCCCTGTGTACGGGGCGGCACTTGCTGCAGCCGACGCTGTTCAGTTCCACATACAGATCAGAAGCGCCAGCATGTTTCAGCACTTCCAGATTGAGCGCGATGACTTCCGCATCAAGACGAGGATTGTCTGAACCGAGCACCTCGCAGCCAATCTGGTGAAATTGCCGATAGCGTCCCTTCTGTGGTTTCTCATAACGGAACATAGGCCCCATATAGTACAGCTTCTGGATGTCCGGCAGCCCATACAGCTTATTTTCCACATAGGCCCGAACTACGCCGGCTGTGCCCTCGGGACGCAGGGTCACGCTGCGATCACCGCGATCGCGAAACGTATACATTTCCTTCGACACAATATCGGTTGTATCGCCTACACCGCGCTCAAACAGTTCCGTGTGCTCGAAGATGGGTGTACGGATCTCTTCGTACCGGTAAGTCGCAAATATAGACCGCGCGCTTGCCTCAAACTGCTGCCAGAGTACCGTCTCCTGTGGCAGCAGATCGGCTGTACCGCGTGGGCGCTGTGTCAACATGGCAATTCCCTCCTCATGACCTTCTTCAGTTCGTGGATAATAAAAAACGCCTGTCGCCGCCTGTCCCAGCGAAACGCTTGAGACAGGGGCGAAAAGCGTTGTTTCCGCGGTGCCACCCTGATTGAATGAGTCCGTTGACTCATCCCGCTTTGCTGCGTAACGTGCAGTCTTCGCTCGCGCTTGGAGCCAACCAAACGGCGTCTGACTGGCTGTTGACACGAGTTCTCGAAGGTGTCTTTCGCGACGAAGCGTGAACCTGCTCTCAGCCTGGACAGGTCTCTCTTTACACGCTGGCGCCGTTACTCTTCCTTGTCCTCGAATCCATATCACTGAAAATCATTTTCCGCATTATAAATCGCCAGAACAAACCTGTCAAATGTTTACCTGCGTACGCACAAACCGTTTTTCGCCGGCTGCTGCGCCGGTACCCAGGCGCTGCCTTCTGCTGTCAGCGTGCGGATACAGGCCGCAGCAGACAATTGACACAAACCGTTCCAATCATGCGCATAGGGATCATTCGCGTACACACGGCGCCACTCAATTGTCTCAGACTGACGCATGCACGGCCTCCAGTCCCCCGCACAGACGCGGGCTGTTTACGCCTAGCGTGTGCCGCGTGCAGATTGCTATGCATGGAAGCCGAGTCAGACAGCGTCGTGTGTGTCAGGCATCCGCTTGTTCAGAACCAACCACAAATCGATTGTGTTCGGGTAGCGTCTGCAGGCCCAAAACAGCGACTGTGCCAAACAAAATGGTAACAGACATCACGTGTCCCATGAAGGCTTGTATTTCAAGGTGACTGTATACGAGCCAGGCGCCTGTGAATGCCTGCGTGATCACGAAGCACATCGCAACGATACTGGCAACCAGCAAATCCGGCCGTGTCCGACGCGTACGGATGGCTTGGTCCAGTAAAATCACAGTTAAAATGACCAAGCCGGCTGCAATCGAGCGATGTCCATAATCCAGCCAGCGCAACCCGTGCGCTTCCGCTGCGGTTTCCGTTGGCAGCGGGAATCCCCGAAAAATACCGCCTGCACCGGTACTGGCGACGAGCGCGCCAAAGTACAGGGCGCCGAGTGTATAAAGAACGGTAAACCAGCTGAACACCCGCCGACCCGTTGACACCATGGGAGATCGCAGCGCAGGCAACTGCCCTTCAGGCAAACGGCACAGGCCCAGTTTATACAAGCGCGATTCAATCTGCCCGATGATCACCACAAGCCAAACACCACCAGCCCACGCAAGCAGCGACACACCAAAGTGAGCGGCCAAGAGCGCTGGCGGATCGGGCAGCAGTACGCCAAGTCCGCCGAGGATGGCTTCAATGAAGACAAAGCCAACTGTAACGAGGATGGCGATGCGCATTTCTGTATAGCGGCCGTACCGCCTCCAAGCGAGTACCGACAGAATGAGCAGCAGGATGGTGTCTACGCCGACAACACCCCGGTGGGAAAACTCAATCAACGTTTTGATGGTCCCTGCGTGCGGAACCAAATGGCCATTGCAGAGTGGCCACTCGTGGCCGCAGCCAAGCGCTGACCCAGTAAAGGTGTCTAAAAATCCCATAAAATTGACGAACAACAAGCCCAACAAAGTGAGGACTGCGAGCCAAAAGATATACGTCCGGCGATGCGGTCGACGCGAAGGTGCCTTGTCTACCACGGCGAAACCTCCTTTCTCGTATAAAAATAGGCGGGTCAAATGACCCGCCATCCATGTTTCCTCAGGAAACGGCTGACTTGAAGGTCATAATCCAAATCGAACCACCAATGACTAGAATAGCAATAAAGAGCCCATAGTAAAGTGTCGCCGACTGAAATGCAGGTCCATGGTTTCGCTCTGTCAAATGCATGAACATAAATAATTGTACCAGCATTTGAAAGACAGCGAGTATCATGATGATCCCAATCTTGAAGTTGCCGTTTATGTTTGTGCCAAGCACCAGCCAGAAGGCTGCGGCTGTCAAGATCAGCGACAGGATGTATCCGATGATATGTTTCCATGGAAATGTTTCATGGCCGTGCGCTTGTGGTGTCGGCTGAGCCATTTATATCACCTTCCCTGTCAGGTACACAACCGTAAAGATGAAGATCCAGACGACGTCGAGAAAATGCCAGTAGAGACCGACAATAAAGACTTTGCGGGAAGTCATTTTATCAATGCCGCGCCGCCAGACCTGGATCATGACAGAAGTCATCCACAGAATCCCCAAACTAACGTGACATCCGTGGGTTCCAACCAGCGTGAAGAATGCAGTCAGGAAGCCGGAGCGCTGCATCGTTGCGCCAGCAAGTGCATCCTTGACAAATTCCTGTACTTCAAACCCGATGAACCCGAGACCCAGCAGCAGGGTCACTGCCAACCAGGCGACAACGCCAGCTTTACTGCCACGCCGCATATTGAACACGGCGATGCCACACGTAAACGAAGAAGTCAACAGAAACAGCGTCTCCCAGGTGAAGCCTGGCACGTCGTACAGTTCTTTCGACGTCGGGCCACCGGCCGTCATGCCGTGCATCACCACATAGGTGGCAAACAGACAGGAGAACAATACGACTTCAGCGGCCAGGAACACCCAGAAACCTAAGATACGGAGACTGCCGTCTTCTGTCTGATACTCAAGCGGCAGGTTCGGATCGACACCATGCCCATGCAGGGCGGCTTCATGGTTCAGCGTTGTATCCATGTTTACAGCCTCCCCAATGCTTTTTCGGTCCGTTCGATCACATCGACCGGAATATAGTGATCGTAATCAAACTCAAACGAGCGCCGCAGCATCAGCGCCAATACGCCGAGCAAACCAATGACGACAAACACATACCATTCGAAAACAAAACCAAATCCCGCAACAAACATGAAGTAACGACAGGATGAAAGGCCGCCCCGAATTATTTGGCATATGAATCGGACGAATCGGTCCAGTCGAATTCCGCCTGCACTTTACCCTCTTTGATGTACCACCATTCATCGCGGACATGAACTACAGGCGTACGTGCAAAGTTGTACTCAGGCGCTGG
Organism: uncultured Alicyclobacillaceae bacterium; assembly: GCA_963758235.1. Lineage (GTDB taxonomy): Bacteria > Bacillota > Bacilli > Alicyclobacillales > Alicyclobacillaceae > CAVWUS01. Next base: position 10,603 of record CAVWUS010000017.1, read on the forward strand.
AGACGGCAGAGACCACTCGAGCGTGCGACCGTTCCATGGGTCGCCCGTAAGATCGCGCTCGCCATGACGAATACTCCAGACGATATCGGCAACCAGCAAGATGAAGCCAACGCCCATCGCATATGCACCAATCGTCGAAATGAAGTTTGGTGGCCACCAACCAAGTCCAGAAGGATAGGTGTACATACGCCGGGTCATACCCATGAAGCCAAGCACGTACTGCGGTATGAAACACACGTTGAATCCAATCACAAACCACCAAAATGCGTGTTTACCCAGGCGTTCATTCAGCTTAAAGCCAAACATCTTCGGCCACCAGTAGTACAGGCCAGCCAACATACCGAACACGGTGCCGCCAATCAACACATAGTGGAAGTGTGCGATCAGGAAATATGAGTTGTGATACTGGTAGTCTGCCGGTGCAACAGCCAGCATGACACCCGACAGACCGCCAACCAGGAAGTTCGGCACGAACGCCATCGTCCACATCATTGGCAGCGTATATTGAATGCGCCCCTTGTACATAGTGCACATCCAGTTGAACACCTTGACGCCTGTCGGTATTGCAATGGCCATGGTCGATATGCCAAATACCGAGTTTACGGTCGCGCCTGCACCCATCGTAAAGAAGTGGTGCACCCAGGTTCCAAAACCAAGGATTGAAATCGCAACGAGTGAGGCAACCATTGCCGCATAACCGAACAGTTTCTTGTGCGCGAACGTACTGACAATCTCTGAGAACACACCAAATGCCGGCAGAATAACAATGTATACCTCGGGGTGCCCCCAAATCCAGAATTCGTTGACGAACATCATCGGCATACCGCCAGCAGTCGTCGTAAAGAAGTGTGCCCCTGCAATACGGTCAATCAACAGCTGTGCCAAGACGACCGTCAGCGCCGGGAACGCGAAGAGAATGATGATGGAGGTAATCAATATCGACCAGACGAATACCGGCATTTTCATCAACGTCATGCCTGGCGCGCGCATTTTGAGAATGGTGACCAGGAAGTTAACACCGGTACCAATCGTACCGATACCAGCAATCTGCAGAGACATGATATAGAAGTTTTCACCAGGCCCCGGCGAGAACTGGTCAGACAGTGGCGGATACGAAGTCCAGCCAGCATCCGGTGAACCGCCAAAGACGAAGGAGATGTTGAGCAGCAAGAGCACCGAAGAAGAACAGCCAAAACGAAATGGCATTTAAGTACGGGAACGCCACGTCTCTGGCACCAATCATGAGTGGGACAGCGACGTTCATCAGTCCGATGATAAACGGCATCGCCATGAACAGAATCATAATCGTGCCGTGCGTCGTAAAGATTTCATCGTAGTGCTGGGCAGTCAGAAAGTGTTCGTTCGGAAACGCCAGCTGACTGCGCATCAGAAGCGCATCGGTTCCGCCTCGAAAGAGCATGAGGATGGCAGCGATGATGTACATGATGCCAATTTTCTTGTGGTCCACCGTCGTCAGCCATTCTGTCCAGAGATACTTCCATTTTTTGAAGTATGTCAGCGCGGCCACGATGCCGATGGATGTCAGACCAATCAGACACGTCTGAAATCCAAATCAGCGGTCCTTCTTGCCACATCAAAAACGTGTCCGCAAAATGCATGAAATGACTCATCAATGTTGGCACCCTCCTTTGCGCATGATGGGAATTTAGGACCCCATGCGAATTGCCGGACATATTCATGCCAGACATATTGCTGGTCGAGTTCGCCGACGATGACGGAAGCTTTCCAGGTTGTGAGCTGGGTTTCATCGTCATCGAGCCGTTGTAGTTATTCGGATTGATGTTCGACGAGAAGGTCATCGTGCCGACCAATCCAGGTTTCAGCAGATTCTCATATTCCGCAGTCGTCAGCGGCTTGTCAGACCGCTTGACCTGTTTGACCCACTGATTAAACTGCGACTCTGGCTTCGCGATGACGTTAAAGGTCATGTGCTCAAAGCCATTGCCTGAGAAGTTTGCGCTGCGCCCCAAGTAAGTTCCAGGGTGATCCGCTTGCAACCACAAACCTAAATCTTCACCCGGCATATCCATTTCCATGCCGCCGAGGGCGGGTACCCAGAATGAGTTCATCGGTCCAATTGCCGTCAGCTGGAAGTCAACCGGTACGCCCGCCGGAATTTCCAGGTAGTTGACCGTCTCGATTCCCTGCTGCGGGTAGCTGAACAGCCACTTCCAGTCTGCTGATGCGACATCAATGACGACAGTCTTTTTGTTTGTCGCAGGTGTCGGCTGTTTCTGCAGCCGGAAGGTGACGATTACCGTCGGAATCGCAATCGCTACAACGATAATGATTGGGATAATCGTCCAAATCGTCTCGAGCAGCTTGTTTCCCTCTTGTTCCGGCGGAACATAATCCGCGTTATCCGGGCGCGCTCGATACTTAAATGCAATCCATGCAAAAATGAGAAAAACAATCAAAACCAGGACGACCATGATTCCACCTGACCATTCAATCAGGTCCAGTTCCTGTTTCCCTACAGGTCCTTGCGGATCCAACACAGGGAATCTTTGTCCGCAACCAGTCAAAAGGATCAATGAAACCGCGGATATCAGAGCGGTTTTTGACCATCGCCGAATCGGTTGCATAGTGCGCCTCCCTTAAAAAAGAAGTTCGTCAAGTAGAGTCGAGTACGTGGATAGGCAGGACGCAAGAAGCCCATGACGCTACTCACCGTCATTCATCGTATCAACTGCGGTGCGCGCATTCATCTCAAAAAAGCGTTGTTCACGATTCGTTCACAGTATGGTAATAATTTCGACAACTTTCAGCTACACACTGATCACAATTTAGCAGTTAAAGCATTTACTATCTGAATTTTTCAAGTTAAGAACGCAAGTTGGGACGTGTGGTACCATCAAGTTGATGATGGCTTTAGGTGAGAAAGGAGTTTGATGTAAACATGAAGTTAGACCAGTCGGAACGTTGGTTTGAACGGACAAAGTCGAGCATTCTGGGTGGTGTGAACAGCCCATCGCGATCGTTCAAGTCAGTCGGCGGCGGCACCCCTGTAGTGATGCAGCGGGGAGCTGGCGCCTATTTATACGATGTGGACGACAACCGTTACATAGATTACTTGGGCGCATATGGCCCAGGCATTCTTGGTCATGCGCATCCGCATACGACCGCAGCCCTGAAGGCTGCTGCTGAAGACGGCATTCTGTACGGGACCCCGACGACGTATGAAGTCCTGTTCGCAGAAAAACTGCGCGCCGCCATTCCCGATCTCGAACGCCTCCGATTCGTCAACTCCGGTACCGAAGCGGTGATGACGACCATTCGTGTAGCACGCGCTGCAACTGGGCGAAACAAGGTGATTAAATTTGCCGGCTGCTACCACGGACACTCTGATGCAATGCTGGTCGCCGCTGGGTCGGGGCCATCGAGTATCGGCATCCCGGACAGCGCCGGTGTGACGCCGGCCACGGCCGCTGAGATCATCACTGTGCCTTTTAACGATACAGCTGCCCTATCGGAAGCGCTGCAAAAATATGCGGGCGAAATTGCCTGTGTACTTGTCGAGCCCATTGTCGGCAACTTCGGGATTGTCCCACCGAGTGAGGACACATACCTGCAGACGGTCATCGATCTCGCCCATGACGCCGGAGCACTCGTTATCTTTGACGAAGTCATCACGGCGTTCCGTTTCCACTACGGAACAGCGGCACAACTCTACGACGTTCACCCGGACCTATACGCGCTGGGAAAGATTATCGGCGGCGGCCTGCCCATCGGCGCTTACGGCGGCCGACTCGACATCATGGAACAGGTAGCGCCGCTGGGCTCCGCCTACCAGGCTGGCACGATGGCAGGTAATCCCGCCTCGATGCGGACGGGCATTGCCTGCTTGGAGGTACTGTCTGCCCCGGCCGTGTATGAGCGCATGGATCGATTGGCGGCCACACTTGCAACCGGAATTGAAGAGATGGCTCGTACATTCGGCGAACCGATTACCATCAATCGCGTACGAGGTGCATTCACCGTATTCTTCGGAGATATCCACGTCCGAAACTATGACGACGCACAGCGCACTGACGGCGAACGGTTCGGGCAGTTTTTCCACGCGCTGCTGCGACGTGGCGTCTTTATCGCCCCATCCAAATATGAAGCATGGTTCCTTTCGGTACCACACACGGAAGAAGACGTGCACGAAACATTGAACGCAGTCGAAGGCGCCTTCAAGGAAATCGCGCACTGAGGCGGTAGTGGCGACGTGGGGCACGGCGGCGAGTCCGAGGTTCGGCGGGTGCGGGCGCTGTAAAAGCGTGGCCGAGCCGTCGGTGCGCGTTTCCGATCGAATCGATCGCTATGGTGGTCAGCAACCGGGCCACCGGCGTGCCGTTGCGATCGGATCCATCCCAACGGACCATCGCCATGGCGATGGTCGCGCCTACGTGCTATGACCATCTCCGTGCCTTTACAATCAGAAAATGGGGGGTTTTCATCAGGCGATCGTACCACTTCCCGCCATCCGGAAGCTTTTCTTTGAAGTCAATCCTAGGCTGCGGTTCTACGATGCGCTCCAGCTGGAAATATTCAGTGGTCACGTTCACAATCTCGGATAAAGGTCTCCGATAAAATACAATCTCCACGCTGCCGGCCTTTTGTTTGTTCCATACGTCCTCGAGCAGTTCTCGTGCGAAATAGTCTGGCCTGTCAAACAACGTGAAGTCCATGAATGGGTGGTGTACAGAATACAGGAATCGTCCACCGGGCTTTAGGACGCGGCTGAATTCACGAAAGGTCAGGTGCCAGTCTTCAAGATAGTGGAGTGTCAGCGAACTTACGACAATATCGAAGGCTTGATTCACGAATGGAAGGGGATCACGCAGGTCATGGCAACATACAGACGCCCCCGTACCTACTCTTCTTTGTGTGGCCCGTACCATTTCCGTGCTGAAGTCTACTGCGGTGACTTCAGCACCGCGCCGAAGCAGCTGCTCCGTGTACCAGCCTGCCGCACAGCCAGCATCAAGAACCTTCAGACCATCCATTCGCAGTGGCAACTGTTCCATCATCGCTGGCCGTTCATAGTAGGCATTAAATCCGCTGTCGGTATCGACATGCCTTTCATAATCCTGTGCAAGCTTGGCATACGCGGACAAAATCTTCTCCTTCACTGGCCTCAACCTCCATTCACCGGAAAATCAAAGTACTGCACAGGTCGGCCATTCAGCAGCGTTTCCTTGTAGTTGCAGTTGGTGAGCTCGCTGACGACGTTTCGCCAGAACTGTTGGGCTGGTTGATTACGTGGAAGCTGCGATACCTCCCACTGGCCGGGGAACATTCCGAATGCCAGGGCAGCCGCACGCTTGCCCACGCCCTGTTTACGGTATTTGTTCAGGACGAAGAATTCTGCGATCACGTTGCGATTGTCCCCGAGCAACCCATATTTGTGTACCAGGACGAAGCCCGCAATTCGATCATCAGCTCTGATGAACAGTGGATGGCAGGATTCGTCGAGCCAGTATTGATCGAGGCGCCGATATTCAAATAATCCGTGTGAATTCATCTCGATCTCGGTAAACACGCTCAGATCGTATAAATACAGATCCAATAGATTTCGAAGAACCGGTTTGTCCGATTCTGCAATCAGGGATATGCCAACATCCATTTGGGCTCACCTCCCCCTTCAAGAGGTTATCCGAAAGGGTCACCCGGGGCTATCGCCAGGGCCTAAACCGGCCCTGGGTGTCCACTAAACACCCGGCTTTGCCCCCCCACCAGTTTGACAGGATAAAAAAAGACTGCCCAGTCTCACCACCGATTGTGATGACTGGACAGCCTTCCGTCAATTGTCCAATTTTCTTCGGAATCGCAGCCTTGTCGAAGCCGATGACAAAATCTTAGAGAATGTCTGCGAGCTGCGCCATCAGGTCATTCTTTGGCCGATAGCCGACCAGCTGCTTCACGACTTCGCCGTTTTTAAATACCAGCAAGGTTGGAACGCTCATAATGCCGAACTGCTCAGTTGTCTTAGGGTTTTCATCGATGTCCAGCTTACCCACGACGAGCTTGTCTGACAATTCCTCGGCCACCTCTTCGACGACCGGCGTCAGCATCTTGCATGGACCGCACCATGTTGCCCAAAAGTCAACCAAAACTGGCTTATCCGAATCAACAAACTGTTGAAAATCGGCATCTGTAATCACTTGTGTCATTGATTTCTCCTCCTTCAACTTACACAGTGTTTTCAAGCCTTATTCTACCACAAAACACTTCACTTGTGTAACTCACTTTATTTATGTAAGCAAATCAAATTGAACAGCTTCAGTCAAACGGCACATCTTTCATCCGTCCCACAACAAACGTACCAACGGCACACCAAACGCATATCCATCGCACATCGTTGTGAAGGGTCACGCGCTTCGATAGCGCGTTCCCATGCTGAACGTCAATAACAATAACACACCCATGCACGCAGCGGCAATCCAGGTGACAAAGTGGAGATCATAGCGCGTTGCGACTGCCTGCAGCGGCAGTACCCAATAAAGCAGGGAAGCGCAGACGAGTACTGGAATCCGAAGAGAGCCATGCAGCTGAAACATGCCGAAAATAAACGCCGATGCGGCGAGCGTCAAGCCGCCAGTAAGCAGCGCTTCTGTATTCAGATTCCATGGTGTCAGCCAGATGCCAAGTGCCGGTACAAGGGTGCTTTGAAATACCATCGCTCCCGTGATATTGCCCGTTGCCAGCGTGTCTTTCCCCTGGCGAATCCAGACTACGCTGTTAAGTGTCTCAGGCAGTTCTGTCGCGAGCGGGATCAACAGCGCCGATACCACAAACGCGGGAATGTGGTACCAAACCGCCAATTTCTCTACCCCACCTGCCAGCAGGTGTGCACCCCCCACAATCAGGCAAAGCGCAGCGAGCAACTGAGAAATAATCAGGCCCATGCGCGGTTCGGAAGCTTTCAATTGCAAATACAGCGGCTGTAAATCGTTCTCTTCCTGATGTAAGGATGATTTATCTCGCAGTGTCTGCACTGTAAAGGCAGCATACAAACCTATCAGTAAAAGCGGCGCAATCTGGTGAATCAGCCGTACGTTAACGCAGCCGACAGCGAGGGCGAGTGCATACGCGATCAAAAAAAATACCATATCCCTCCGGTAGGCAACCGGGTTCAATTTTAGCGATGTCCCTTGTGACCGCCGCCGCGCCAGCAGCAGTGACAGTGCCATGACGAGGCTGCCGAGTGTCGCCAGGAGAAACGGGGCGCCGAGAATTCCACCTATGCCAACTTCGGCCGCCTGTGCCGAGCCGCGGCTGAGGAGAATGGCAGTAACAGGGACAGCCGTCTCCGGTAAGGCGGTTCCCAGTGCAGCCAAAATACTGCCAACGGCTCCTTGCCCCAAGCCCAGCTGTCGGCCGAACCACTCGATGGCGTTTGTGAACAGTTCGGCGCCAAACAAGATCATCATCAACGACACAACCATGACAACAACAACAACTGTCAATTTGGAACCCCCCTGCGACAGGCCCTCTCTTCACTGTACGTGCCGCAGGAATGCGATATGACAAGCTGTTGGCTAGGCCTCTGGCAGCGATGAACTCCAATCCTCATCTTGAACTGGCGCAAACAGTTCCGCTGCGAGTTGAACGCCGTCTATTTCCCGTTCAACGAACAGCGCAAACCAAGCACCATCCATCACCGTCAGGAACCATACTTTCCCTTCTTCGCCAACCACGGCGGCTTCCGTGACCTGTGACAGGCCTACCTGTCGGCGCAGTCGCTCCGTTGCGCGACGGTGATGGCGCAGGGCCTCAATAAATTCCTGTTCATATGAACGATCCGATGCGCCAACGCGATCGTCATGAAATGCCACCCAGCCGAGTATACGCTCATCGTCTGTCAGCCGCTTGAATACCGTCTGCCAATTGGTTTCCGTAAACAGCGGGACATTGACTGCATGCAGGACATACGCCTGATCGCGCTGTTGAAATACACCTTGCTGCTGTTTCGCCACAGAGTCAGTCGCTGGCACTTCTACAGCCGCAGTACCAGCCGCCGGCTCGGGCGTTATTGACTGCTCTGAAGCAGCTTGGTCTTCTGCAGGTTTCTCAGTCTCCGCCTGTTGTTGAATCGTATCTTCGGTTGCCTTGGCCTGATCGTGTTTGCGAATGTAAGCCGTGTTAATGCCTATCCAGACAATCAATAGTACGACGAGCAACGCAATAATGGCATAAAACAAGGCGAATCCCTCCGATTTGGAAGTGTGTTTACTGAAAGTCCCGTTCGCCCGCCTTGCGCACGCCTGGGACAGCGCGAAAGACTTGTGGACGCAAGCGTACCAGTGCAGGCACAACCAACAGCGCGGCCACGATGAGATAAAAGGCGACAAACGTCAGCCAGGCATGGATCTGACCGGCTACCACATTTTCGAACAGCAACTGAATCCACAAGGGATTGAGTGACAAGAGCACATTTGACCACTGCGTCGCCACCAGCTCGATGGGGCTCTTGGCCGCCACCAGCCGCAGCCCTTCCCCGACGACGCCCGTAAAAATCACCATGAAACCAACGGTAGCGTAGGCCAGCACAGTACTCCAGCCCGAACGCAGCGCGATGCTGGGCCACAACACGGAGACTGTGGCAATCAGGACGATAGTCAAAAGCTGAAATCCAAATACAGCCAGTCACTTCCTGCGGCACAGCGCCACCAAACAAGAAGACCAGGCTATACAGCGGCAGCGTTACGCACAGCAGCAGCGCCAGCAGTGCACTGGAAGAGAGTATCTTGCCGATGAGAATGCGTGCAGGTGACAGCGGTGTTGTCAAGAGGACGGCGAGCGTACGCCGTTCGCGCTCTCCGCTAATTGCACCTGCCGCAAACGCAGGCGTGAGGAACGCGACCACCGTCATCTGCAAAAAGGTGAGAACCAGGAAAACCTGTTCGCTTCGCGCCGGCAGCAACAGCGCCAGCTGACCTTGCACATTCTCATACAGCAGGAAGAAGGTCACGACTGCGAACAGTGTGAGATAGCCGCAAATGACCACTGGTGCTCGCCGCGTGCGCATTCGCTGGCGAAACTCACGCTGGAGCAAAGGATTGGTCTTCACTGTTCATCACCTGCCTTGTCGGTCAGCCGTAAGAACAATTGCTCAATATCGGTCGGCCGCTCGGAAAACTGGTACAGCACAACACCAGCCTCCAATAGGCTGCGCATCAGTTCTGCCTGTTGTTCGACCGTACCCGCATACGTTACCTCGACACCTGTCTCCACATGCCGCACCTCGAGTACATGCGGATCATGGCTTAACACCTGTACCCACTTTGCCGGTTCCGCAGAGCCAGTAATCCACAGCGTCCGAAAAGCGCTCGAATGCTGGAGCATGACGCTCACAGATGCGATGGCTGCCAGTTCACCACCACGAATCACGCCAATTTCATCTGCAACCGAGGTTAATTCATGCAAAATGTGCGACGAAATCAGCACGGTCTTGCCGAGGTTGCGAAGGCGCTGCAGGATGCTGCGCATCTCGATGCGCGATCGTGGATCGAGTCCGCTGGTCGGTTCGTCCAAAATCAGCACACTTGGATCGTGAATAAGACAGCGAGCCAGTTCAAGACGCTGCTGCATGCCCCGCGACAGCGCATTGACATAGACATCCTTCTTGGCCGTTAGTCCAACCCATTCGAGCAGCTCCGCTGCACGCTCCGACGCGATGGGACGGGCGACCTCATAGCAGTCTGCGAAGAATTGCAGGTACTCGGTGCACGTGATGTCATCATAGACGCCAAATGAATCGGGCATATAGCCAATCGTTCGCCGTACCAGCATCGATTCCTTCACAACCTCGTAGCCGTCAATCACCGCTTTACCCGCCGTTGGTACAGTGAGTGTCGCGAGCATCGACAGCGTGGTTGTTTTGCCGGCTCCGTTCTCACCGACCACGCCGAATACCGTACCCTTGCGTACGGTCAAGTTCAGTTTGTTGACCGCGACATGTCGTCCGTAGCGTTTTGTCAGATTGGTGATCTCAATCATGGCCTCACCCCCTGCAAGCCGCCCAACCCGCTACCTGTCTCGTCAGTCTGATCGACCGTTGTCACGTCCACCAGCTGCCGAACCAATACGACATCCTGCCGTGAGACTGTCTTTTGTTTCGTTTCGATATCGACCGTGCTTGGCGTATTTAGCGCCTGGTGGCGAATACGAAACGTCGGTACCGACAATGAACGCCTGATTCGCGGTCAGCGGGCGATTCGATTGTTCTGCCAGATAGCTTCCAAGCACGCGTCCAAGACCATGTGTCAAATCACCATTGTAGCGGCTATAGGTGGGAAGCCACGCGTCTTTGAAACTGAGCTTCGCCGTCTGACCGTCAATCCACACGGTATCGCCTGGATTCAGGGTCTTGAGTTCAAATACGTTGCCTCCCCAGACCAACGCGGCGTTGTGGATCGCGTACGGTGTTTCATTCGTGATGGAACCAGTCAGCATGCCAGCCGTATTCTGCAGCGTAGCGACGAATGAGCCCTGATGAGATACCGTTCCGGCAGAATAGACATAGCGCACACCCCAGCGCGGAATGCCAGTAAAGTTGACATTGGCATTGCCGGCCATGACAGATTCGCCATCAGGGTGCTTGTCCGTTGAACCTGCAATCGGCAGCACAAACTGTACCCCGCCAGCGGCAGCTTTCGCGCGTGTTACAAACGGCGATGTAAAGCCAGTCATCCCGTAGCTGACTGCCTGTCCTTGCCCATTCAGTTCAAGTACGCCCACCCCTTCAGCCAATAAACCATTCGGCCGCTGGCTGACGCCAAAGCCATAGATGGCAGCCGTGGTGACGAGGCTGACGACCGGCAGTATCAGCCAACCCCACGGTTCCCGTTTCGTGATCCTTAAAAAATAAAACAACACCGGTCCAATCGCGAGCACATAGAGCAGGAAGATGGAGCCCCAAAACTTGAGCGACGGCACACGCAGCGGCGACAGCGAATTGCCTGCGTTCGTCAGCGTATAGACGCCATCCGAACCGTTCAAATGAGGGAATACTGGATGTGCATCTAGTAAACCCGTGCCAATGAGTTTCGTCCACAGCGCGGCATTGCCTTGCCACGTGATGATGGATGTGGGGGAAAATGCTGTCTGCAGCACAACGCCTCTTCCTTGCAGACTTTCGGCGATATACGGGTTTTTCGCCGTTCCAGCCAGTACATCTGCCTGCTTGTCCACAAGCGCTCCACTTAGCGGTATTTTGCCCGTCAAATCCGCTGTCGCATCACCTGTGAAGGAAACCAGCGGCAATGCCGGACCGGATTTTGTCGCTGTCTGTGACAGTGGCAACGCAAACGAGCCGAACTGATGCTGCGAGCTTGTCCCGGTAATTAAGAGCACGCCGCCGAGCGTAACCCAGGTATAGAGCGCGCTCTGCTGTCTGCTCGTAAGTGTAGCAAGTGATTGTGGCGTCATTGTGATTGCCGTCAGGCTGTCCAACAGATTCGCATCCGTCGGCAGACTGCTGGCTAGAATGCGTTCTGGCATTACCGGCTCACCGCCCGTACCTGCAGACGAGCCGGTCAGAAACTGCGCAGCCTGTGGACTGCTGGAAACCACTGCGACGAGGGCAACCTTGCCCAGTAGATTTCCGGTCAGCGGCAGCGACACCTCGTTCACATTATTGACGGTGCACGTTAGCGTGGCTTGTCCGACAAAACTGCCAGGTATGGCAATCACCTTGCGCATGTTGCTGTTTGCCCGCAAATAAATTGGATAGGTCAGGGGCCATCGACCGTACGGCTGCCGCCTAAGCTCGGATGACTGGTCGTCACGCGCAGCACAGCATGGACAGACGAACCTGGATTATGCAGGGTTACGGCCACCGGTACCAGATGATTGTCGTCATAATATCCGTTGTAGCCGACAGCTGCTGACATTTGGAGCGATCGCGAAGCAGCCTCTGCGTTCAGCGGAAAGCTGAACAGCAGACTGAATGCGCAGGCGAACAGCAGTATCAAACGGCGCAACGATTGTTGCCGCCTGCGTTTACGGGTTTTCTGCTGTTCGTCCATGCGCTTACCTCCTTTGCTTGCGACTTGCTTTCCGTTTTGTCAAATATACGCCAAAGTGCGCGCACTGTCTCGCATATCGCTGCAGCATGGATACGCTCAGCAAACTGCGTGCTGGTTTTGGATTGGCCTCAATCAGCCATGCGCGGCCCTGTTTGTCGAGGCCGAGATCATACCCTATGATACCAACATTCGGAATCCGTTGCGTGATCCAACGGGACGCGACAGCTGGCGCCTGAATTTACCGCCTTTGACACCGTGCGATCGGTAGACACGCGGTACTGCCCGTTCCCGAGGGGCTCAATCCGCATGACGCCGCAACCACCGTAACCGCCAATCGGTTTGACATACACCGTCTCCGACTGCTCAATGCAACGCAGTGTATCCTTTGGCGACAGATAGATCTGCGTCCTTGGCAGATGTTTGTCTAAATTTGTATGTCTATGCAACATGCGATGAAACTGCCATTTTGATGGAAACAGCGGATTAAACAGCGGAATGCCTAGCCGTCTCGCTTCCCTGCGCAGCTGGATCGCCTTCCCCTGCACCGCCAGGTGAACAAATACATTTTCATAAATCGCATCCGGCAGCGGAACGTTCACCTTTTTCCAGTTTCCGAAAGCCTCCATCCGTTGTACCGGTGCATAGCCGGACACTCGTTTGTGTACAAAATCGACGTGTTCCGGTGATAAGATCACAACGTCTGCTCCTTGTTCGGCCGCAGCCCGCGCAGACCAGCAAAAAAAACCGAAGGTCGAACAATCGTCCGTCCTGCGAACTGACGTTTCCGCGGGGTCACGGTCGTTGCCACATCAATTCGAACATTCGAACTGGTCATTCCCGTCACCTCGCCATCATACACTGCACACTATGATATGACGCATGACGAAGATCGTCCGTACCACAGCCTGATGGTTGGGAGTGAAGCCTGTGCTTCGCACAGTGTGTAAAGGAAAACTGCACCGAGCGACCGTGACAGAAGCAGACTTGAATTATATGGGAAGCATTACAATCGATCCGGTCTTGATGAAAGCCGCAAACATCTTCCCTTATGAAATGGTGCAAATTACCAATGTGTCGAATGGCGTCATCTGGCACACCTACGCCATCGCAGGTGATCCAGACTCGGGCACAATCTGCCTGAACGGACCACCGGCGCGTCACTTTCAGCCAGGCGACCAGGTGATTGTGCTCTCACTCGGACTCCTGTCCGACGATGAATGGGAAGGCACCGAAGCGAATGTCGTCTTTATGGATAGTGACAACCACATCACATCCATAGAAAAACATCGGCTTCAGTGCGATCCGTTCCAGTCTGTCTAAACAGCGCTCAGCCCTTTGCCGGCGGCTCTGGATACTCGACCTGAACGACTGTGTGAATTCCGCCGCGAATGGTAAAATCGGCGGTCACTTTCGCATACCGCGGTTTTACGGCGGAAACAAAGTCGTTCAGGATGATGTTGGTGACGTCTTCATGGTAGTTCGCTTCGTTGCGGAAACTCCACAGATACATCTTCAATGACTTCAATTCCACCAAATGCGGTCCCGGCTGATAGTAAATTGTGATGGTTGCGAAGTCTGGCTGACCCGTCATTGGACAGAGCGTTGTAAACTCCGCGCACGACATCTCTACGTCATATACACGATCTGGATGTGGGTTCGGCACCACAACCAGCGTCTTGGATGGTTCAGCTGCCACGTTATGAATCCTCCCTATTTTGTCTTTATGATGTACGTGTCCGCAAAGGGACTGAAACAGCTACTTAGCGCATTTTACTATACTCACGAGAAAACCGCATGGTTTGACCGTCTGGCAGAACATGCTATGGTTAAACAAACCCTGTTGCAAAGGACGATCTCGTTGTCAATCAAGCTTCCTGATGATTTTGTCGCGCAAGTACAGACACAGCTCGGGTCGATACAGCCAGCTTCCTTGAAGCCATGAATCGCCCGGCAACACGCGGTCTGCGTCTGCAGCGCTGGACGACACACCCCGTTGAACCATGGGGGACGAAAGAACAGCTGTCGCCGCTGGCCGTCGGCACACCACTTCAGCCAAGGGCGGATGTTTTGTCTCAGCTATCCCTGGTGAACCCCGTCCCATGGTACCCAGATGCTTTCTATCTCGAGCCCGATAATCCCATCGGAAAATCCATCTGGCATGAGCTCGGCGCTGTCTACATCCAGGAGCCATCGGCAATGGCGGCTGTCGCGGCACTTGACCCACAGCCTGGTGAAGCGATCCTCGACTTATGCGCTGCACCGGGGAGCAAGTCAACCGCCATCGGCAAGTCCATGAAGGGCGAGGGAATGTTTGTCTGTAACGAGATTCATCCGGCTCGCGTCATGACGCTGGCACAAAATCTGGAGCGAGCTGGCATCCCCGCCCTTGTGGTCAACGCTCCGCCGGCTACCCTCTCACAGCGCTGGCCACAGCAGTTTGACGGTGTGCTGGTCGATGCCCCGTGTTCCGGTGAAGGGATGTTTCGAAAAGACCCAGAAGCGGTGATACAGTGGCAATCAGAACTCGTACCCATATGTGCCGAGCGCGATCGCGAAATTTTGACTGCGGCTGTACAGTTGGTTCGCCCCGGCGGCCGACTGGTCTACAGTACGTGTACGTTAAACACGGTCGAGAATGAACAGATTGTGGCTTGGGCGCTCGCTTCGCTCCCGCTTGAACTGGAACCACTGCCCGATTGGCCAGGCTGGGCTGCGGCAGATTCGGACGCCGCAAACGACGCCGATCTCTCCGAAGCAAGACGTCTGTGGCCGCACCGTGGGAACGGTGAAGGTCATTTTGTCGCACGTTTTCGGGTTGTAAGCGACCCACTCCCTGGGCGGCGCGATACACCTCGTGGACGTTCGCCGCGAAAGACGGTTCCGCACGATCTCGAACGCGGGCTGAACGACTGGTTCACAGAGGGATTGCCAGACGACTGGCGTCAACCTCTGATCCACGGAGATGCGGCACTGGTGGCAGTGAATCAAACGCTGCCGCTGCACGGCCTCCGCGTTATCCGCAACGGGTTGTGCCTGGCTGTGCGTGATCACCAATCCTGGAAACCACATCATCAGCTGGCCATCGCCCTTCGCCCGGGCGTCGCTGCGGTGGAACGGGCATTAACTGCGGCAGAAGCGGTCCGTTACGTAGCGGGTGAAACACTCCCAAATAACGATTTACGCGGTTTCGTGTGGCTGCATCTCGATGGGCTTCCACTTGGTTTTGGCAAAGCCATCCCTGGACGCATCAATAATTTATATCCGAAGGGGCTGCGCAAGACTGTCAACGCATAACCGTATGTTGAAAGGCGATGTCAAAACGAGGAATCCAGATGGGTGTGTGAATGCGTATACAGCGTATCGACCACGAGGAGGGCAACATGGATGAAAGTAACGATTTGGGGCGCTGGCGGGACTGGTGGCGCCTTGGCACAGCAGCTGTTTCGCACCTGGACCTGTGAAATCGCACTCATCGACATCGCTCATGATTTAGCGGTTGGCAAGGCGCTCGACATTGCGCAGACTGCTTCCGTCTGGCATTCAGACAGCACCATTTCAGGCGGCGACTCCCCGCGGCTGTCAGAAGGCTCCGACATCGTCGTCATTACAGCTGGCCTTGGACGTCGTCCAGATCAGACACGCGAGCAGCTGCTCGCGGAAAACGCCAAGATATTACTCGGTATCACGGCTGAGATCAAGCGTACGTCGCCCTTTGCCTGGGTCATCGTGCTGACTAACCCAGCCGATCTGCTGGCGCGTGTTCTGGTTGAACAGGGCGGACTGCCACAGGATCGCGTTATGGCGCAAGGCGGCATCCTCGATAGCGCCCGCCTCAGTCAATTTGCAGCAAACCTGCTTGGTTGCTCACCGCGCGATGTACAGTCCATGGTTCTCGGAACGCATGGGGATGACATGGTGCCGCTGCGCCGAGGCGTGTCTGTCCGCGGAATGACGGCGGAACACCTGTTCACGGATGACGAATGGACGGCCATTGTCGAGCGGACACGCCGGGGTGGCACAGAAATTCTCAGCAAATTCGTACGTCACGGCGCGTTTGTGACGCCCGCAGCCGCAGTATTCGAAATGATGGAGGCCTTAGCATCGCCTGTGCCACGTCTGCTGCCAGTTTCCGTCGCGGCCAAGAGCGCTTACAATCTCCCGGCTAATGTCTTTCTCGGACTGCCCGTACTGCTTGGACAGAGTGGGATCACGAGATTCCTGAAAGCCACCGCTGCTGCCGGCTGAACAGGCTGCGCTGGAGCATGCTGCGGCAGCCCTCGAAACCGCTTATCGCACATTGACAATGTAATGCTTCAGCGGAAAAGGATTCCTCCCCATCGTGTCGAAACATGAACCTATCTGACGACATAGGGTTGCGTCTGTCACGAAGGGGAGCTCAAATCATGAAGCAAAAACAGTCATCACTCGGCGCGTATGTATTTCGAACCTGCGTCTTTGCCGTTCCTGGCGCAGGTGTCATCGGCGTTATCACAGCACTCATCGATCGCCTCGCTGCATCCTTGTTCATCCTCACTGTCGCAGTCGCAATGGTTGGCGGACTGCTGGTCGGCACGGGCATTGCTGCATTGAATCATCGGCGTTTCGTTCGGCCAATTGAATCGATTGTCAGGTATATCAGCCAGGTCAGAGCGGCGACTACGAGGCGATTATCGACAAACCGAAGTCCAGTTGGCTCAATGGAATTTCAGTAGCACTCGAGCAATTGGTAGGACACTTTCACCACCTGTTGACCGAAGCTGAGCATTCGGTGCAGGCGCTGAGAAGCGAAAGCGCCGTTCTGGCGAATGCAGCCGCTACACTGCATGAGGTTGCTGCCAGTACCGCTGAAACGGCGAGTGCCGTAGGCACGCGCAGTGACCACAGCATCCAGGTTGCCGACAAGCTCCGCTCCGAAGCACAGCAACTGAACATGCAGGTAGAGCAGGTAACCCGCGAAAACGCTGCTGAGTCTGGCCGTGTCACTGAAGTCTCGTCCGAATTGTCAACGGCTCATCAGACGATGCAGAATACGAATGCAGGCATCGCCAATACGCAGGCACATCTCAATCAGGTGAAAACCTATATGGCAGATTTGAACCGTGCCTATGAATCCATTCGCAACGCCACCACGCAGATTGCCGCCGTCGCGAAACAGACCAACCTGCTCGCGCTCAATGCTTCTATTGAAGCAGCGCGCGCCGGCGACTCTGGCCGAGGCTTCGCTGTCGTCGCTGGCGAAATCCGGGCGCTCGCAGAGCAGTCACAAACGGCATCCAAAACAATCGAACAGGTGACAGATACGATGCATGCTGTCATCGGTCAGGTCACGCAGTCAATCGGCGACGCAGCTTCGTTCGTAGATACCGCGACGGATGCCGTCTCAATCACCAACCAGGCACTCGCAAATTCCGTAGCGGAACTGACAACCGTGATGCGAAACAGGGTACAGCTGGAATCCGTGTTCGACGAAACGCTTGCAACCACCCGTTCTGTCACAGAATCGATGTCCGCATTGGCTGGCGATCTGCATGCCATGACCTCATCCATGAGTGCGCTGACCGCCCAGCGCGAACAACAGGCCACACTGTCGGAACAGATCATGACCGTCTCAACGCGCATACAGTCGGCCGCTGAACAACTCCGCTCTGTGCTGGAACGAAGCGCTGATCCGTCAGTCAGCCAGTAACTTCAGTGACGTCACGTCCCTAAACGAAATATTATCGTGTCCGAATAATACCGTGTCCGAAAAGGGCTGTCCCTAAGCAGTTGATGCTGCTCTTGGGACAGCCCTTCATCTGATATGTGTACCTCTAGCTCACAGCTTCAATGACCACGGCTATTCCTTGGCCGCCGCCAATGCACAAGGATGCTACGCCGTAGCGCTCAGAGCGCGCACGCAGTTCCAGTGCGAGCGTCAACAGCAGTCTGGTGCCGCTGGCTCCAACCGGATGTCCAAGCGCGATTGCCCCACCATTGACATTGGTACAATCCCTGGACAGCCCAAGTTCCTGCTCTACACTCAGATACTGTGCAGCAAACGCTTCATTGACTTCCCACAGGGCGATGTCATCCTTGCCGAGTCCTGCTGCCGACAGCGCCTGTTTGATGGCAGGTACAGGGCCAATTCCCATATATGCAGGATCGACACCCGCTACGCCGTAGGACACAATACGAGCGAGCGGTTGAAAGCCCCTGTCCTCGACTGCCTTTGCGCTTGCCAGAATCACAGCGCCAGCGCCGTCATTGATGCCGCTTGCATTCCCAGCTGTGACCGTCCCATCCTTCTGAAAAGCTGGTTTTAGCCGCGCTAGTGCTTCCCGTGTGGTATTGGGCCGAATGTGTTCATCTTCGGCTACAACCACACTGCCCTTTCTCGTCGCGACTTCTACAGGCGCGATTTCAATCGCGAACCGCCCGCTTGAGCGCGCCGCATCCGCACGCTGCTGGCTAATCAGGGCAAATTCATCCTGCGCTTCACGGCTGATCCCGTAACGCACCGCCAAATTTTCAGCTGTAACGCCCATCGGTACGTTTCCGTAGCAATCCGTCAACACTTCCGACAGCATGTCGACTGCCTGACCATCACCCATACGCATGCCAAAACGAGCACCACGCAGCAAATATGGCGTCAGGCTCATCGATTCAGCACCGCCCGCAAGCGCAACCGCGCTTTCACCAAGCCGGATATCTTTGGCGGCGGTGACGACAGCCTGCAGGCCGCTGCCACACAAGCGATTGACCGTCAACGCTGGCACCGTCTCTGATACCCCCGCATGCAGAGCCACATGCCGAGCCAGATATGCGGCCCCGTTATGTGTCTGAATCACATTACCGAATACCACATTGTCGATGTCCGCAGCAGTTGCACCGGCCCGTTCAATCGCTGCCTTCGCTGCGGCCGTTCCTAATTCGGTTGCTGTTACATCCTTCAACGATCCGCCAAATGTACCAAACGGCGTCCTTGCACCCGCAATCAGATAGACCTCGTTCACAGTGGATTTCCCCTTATCCAGTTTGACACAGCAATGTGCGGCAGAGTACTTGACCTGCCCCCTAGTAGTCGTAGAAGCCTTGTCCTGTCTTCCTGCCTAACCGTCCTGCCCGTACCATCTGTCGCAACAGAGGTGCAGCGGTATTTCGGATCGCCGGTCTCAGCAAACAGGGTTTCGGTCACCAGCAGCAGCGTGTCTAAACCAACCATATCACATAAAGCGAGCTGGTCCGATTGGATGATTGGCGCCGAGCCGCATGCCAGTATCAATCGCCTCCTTGTCGGCCAGGCCCTCCTGCAGCACAAAAATGGCTTCATTCATCATTGGTACTAAAATGCGATTCACCACAAACAGCGGCGCATCCTTTACTTCAATGACTGTTTTCCCGAGTCCCTCGCAAACTGCTCGCGCGCGCTTCACAGTATCAGGACTGGTCTGTGCGCCGCGAACAATTTCGACCAGCTTCATGACGGGTACTGGATTGAAAAAATGCGTGCCTACGACGCGCTGTGGGTGCTTGCTGACCGAGGCGATCTCGGTGATCGACAGCCCGGAGGTATTCGTCGCCAGCACGGCAGTTGGCTGAACGATGGCATCGAGATCGGCAAAAATCTGCTTCTTGATGTCCATTCGCTCCGTCGCTGTTTCCACGACATACTGCATATCTGCGAGTTCATACAAAGACTTCGCTGGGTGCAGCCTTGCCAGCAGTTCGGCTGCCTGTTCACTGGTGATGCGGTTTTTGGCCACGTCCTTGTGAACACGTTCAGCAATCGCAGTCAGTGCACGCTCGACAGCCGCAGCTGAAACATCGTACAGCAAGACCTGCAAACCGGAAGCGGCCGCCGTTTGCGCAATGCCAGCTCCCATCAAGCCAGCGCCAATCACAGCAATCGATGAGGTCGACAACACCAATCACCTCTCCTATCCTGTCCAGGACGGCATCTTACCTCGATCCCTTTCGGACACGTATGTATACCCGCCATGGATCTCAATGACACTATGTCTATTATCACATGAATTCGAAAGCCCGTACAGCCGATGCTGGGCCTGTATTAAACAGCCGAATTCATCAATATAATGAATTTGACCATTGACATATTTAATATTTTGGTTGATTATATTAACATCTGTTTAAAGATTGTTAACGGAGGCGTTCTGATGATGAACCGTCATGTTCCAATGACCTGCCCAAGCTGCGCTGAAACGATGCACATCACGGAATTGACCTGTCCTCGCTGTGCCACGCGTGTTCAAGGCGACTTTCCAACGAGTGGTTTCTGGCGACTGTCGCAGGAGCAGCTTGAGTTCACAGAAGTGTTTCTGCGCTGTCGCGGTAACATCAAAGAGGTAGAACGTGATTTGAAAATTTCGTATCCAACGGTACGCGCACGACTGGATAACGTCATTCGCTCGCTCGGCTATGAAGTGCCTGCAGATGATTCGACCAGTCGACAGGCAGAGGTGCTCATCGATGGACTGCGATCCGGCGAACTGACATTTGATCAAGCCATGGAAATTTTGAAGGAGGGCAAAAACAATGAATGAACGGCAGAAGATTCTCGCTTTGGTACAGGAAGGGAAGTTAACGCCAGAACAGGCAGATTTGCTGATTGAGGCACTTGAATCCAAGCGGCAGGAACAGAGTCGGACGACACGTCCGTGGGATTTGAAGATGACCGACATCAAGCAGCTGAGTTCACAGCTGACCTCTTACGTCAGCCAATCATTATCAGATGTCAAGCGCACGGTCGAGCAGGAGCTGCGCGGTCTCTCGACCACCTTCAGCTTCTCCGGCACACTGACGGCAACGACAGAACTGAACGTCCGCGAGGGCATTCAGGATTTGTTCGTCGAAACAAAAAACGGGCGCATTGGCTTGTCGTACTGGGATGAACCGTTTATTCGGGTGCTTGTGCGTGCGCAGGTTCGGGCGAATGAGTTGGATGAAGCAACGGAACAACTGAAGGCGGCACTGCAGACTGCAGACGCCGGCAGCCGCTGGCAGTTGACAGTGCGGCATGACGCGAAGGATGGCGTACAGGCGGCCGATATCGATCTCCTGCTGCCAAGAGGCCTTCATGAAGTCTCCGTCAAGACGCAAAATGGCGGCATTCGCGCGGACTCCATCAATGCCGATACCCTTCGTCTCCTAACTTCGAACGGCGCCATCTTCGTGTATCGGGCGGATGTCGGACAACTCCATCTGGGCACTGACAACGGCGCGATTGATGTTCAACGAAGCCTGACCGAGCGTACCAATCGCGTATACCTTTCGACAAAGAACGGAACCATTGACGTTGAGGGCATGCCAAAGGATGTCAGCATTACCGGAAGCGCCAAATCCGCTCTAGGGCGCATATCGGTCACGGCATCCTCACTCAATGCGGAGTTCGTCGATCCGCCGCGCAATACGCATGCAAAACTGAGCAGCGCCGAGGGCAATCGGGAGCTGCTGATTCAGTGCGAGACGAAGAATGGAGCGATTCATCTTCGCGATTGAAGGGGCTGAGCCAAATTCGCGATCATCCACTGTACATTGTCGCAGCGTTTGTATTTGCAGCTTGCCTGCAATGGTTCTTGGTCCGAACACTCAGTCGGCATATGCCGGCAAACGGCGGCGAACGTCAACCGAACCAGGATAAGCAGGAACCCTGATTCGAGTTCCATCGCGTTGACCTTACTTGCCGCACGAAAAGGGCTGTTCCTTCAGTATCAGCGGATGCTGGAGAACAGCCCTATTTACATTCGCGATCGTTTCCCCCAAGTAAGGTAGCTGACCTTCCTTTGCAACGGCGACTCGCGGCGAGCGTGCGCAGCTCACTCTTTTCCAATCAAGCCCTTCAGGCAGCGAAACAGCCGTTCGAGATCGTCTGATGTGTTGTACCAGCCAGTTGAGACGCGAACAAGCTGGCCGGTTGCACGAATATCTATTTGCCGTTCCCGCGCCTGTGCGACCACCTTTGCCGCCGGTACCGCTGGCAGTTCAAAGTGAATGAGTCCGGCACGCGCTTCCCGGGGCGTATGGATACGGATCGTTTCGAGATCGAGCAGTCCATCAAACAGCTCTCCCGACAATCCGTGAATGCGTGAATAGACATAATCCAGCCCTGCAGTGACGCGCAGATAGCGAAGGGCTTCGAGCCAGCCCTGCCAAGATGCGAGTCCAGTTGAATCGTGCTCAAAGCGGCTGGCACCGGCTGCAGGTAGATAGTAGCCTGCGCGATCGAAGGCGTCCTGGCTACGCAGCGCTGGCCGACCGACGATGGTGGGCAGCAGCTCATCGAGATGACGCGGGTGCATGTACAGCGCACCTGTTCCATCTGGTCCAGACAACCATTTCTGCCCGGGGAATGCATAAAAGTCAACCTGCAAGTCAGTCAAGTCAATTGGAATGGCACCTGCGCTTTGCGCTCCGTCAACAATCAACAGAACGCGATGCGCGCGGCACCACTCGGATATTCTGGCGATTGGCAGCACATGCCCTGTGCTCGCCGACACGTGCGAACAAATGACGGCCTTCGTATGAGGGGTCACTTGCTGTTCGAGGCTACGGAGCAATTCGTCCTCTGATCCAAGCGCAGAGAACTGCTTCAGTTGGATACCTTGGCGCAGGCGCAGTGTAATGGCCGGCAGCAGGGCTGCAGGATGTTCGATATCAGACAGCAGCAGTTCGTCGCCTGGGCGCAGATTCAGCCCCCATAGCGCCAAATTTAGCGCCTCTGTCGTATTGTGCGTCAGGGCGAATGACTCTGCGTTTGCACCCAGATGACGGCCGAGTTCTTCGCGAACCTGTTGCTTCACTGTTTCCACAGCGTCGAAATGAGCGCTGTTTCGCCCTTCCTGAAGCTGCTGCTCCAATGCCTTTTGCATCGCCTGCACGGACACATCAGGAAGGCATCCGTACGATCCCGTATTCAGGTAAGTCACATACCGCAGCGCCGGAAAGTTCCGGCGCAAGTTATCGACGTGTGCCACAACGTTCGCTCCTTCTTGTACCTGCGTGTTGGCGATTGAAGCACCAATCATTTCACGACCGAGATGGCGGTTCAACCTGTTTCAGCTGGAAGGCTGTGAACGATCCCGAGCGGCCGTCCTCAGCCACTACCTCATACATCTGGTTGCGGTTTGCGATTTTGCTGATGGAGGTAATGACAGCCTGTTGCTGCCACGGCGTAACCCAGACAGATTCCCCTTCGGTGAAGACCCTCGGCTCAAATACGACATCCTGTCCGTCGTCGTATGCAAGTACATCGTAACCGCCAGTCAGTTCCGTGATGGTACCGTTAATATGCTGGCTGTCGACATCACACAAGTACGTGACCAACCGCGCAACATCACCACCGACGGCAGGTCTTCCAGCCACGCTGCTGACATCCTTTACATCAGCAATCATCCGCGTCTTGTCCTTGCCGCGGATGTCGCCTGGGCAGACCATATTCGCCGTAATGCCGTTTTGCCGTTCTTCCCGTGCAATCGATCGCGTTAAAGAAGCGAGTCCTGATTTGGCTGCTGCATATGCGGCGCGGTAACGCCAGCCGCGTGCATCACCTGCCCCGTCGTAGCCAACTGTGATGACCCGCCCAAACGCTCGCTCGCGCATGCCAGGAGCAAATGCCCGATACAGCCAAAACAGGTTCGTCAAATTGCCATCGTGCATCTGCCGCCACATCTCATCCGAATATTCCGCTAACGGGAGACGTTCAAACACAAACGGACCAAAGTTATGAATCAGTGCATCAATCTGTCCAAACGCTGCGAGTGCCTTCGCCGCTGCTCGTTCGACTTCAGTCTGTAACAGCAAATCGGCCTGTATCGCCAGCATGCGGCCGGAGGAGCTGTTCGCCGCCTCGACCAGTTCTGCGGCAGCGTATGCGCTCGTATGATATGTAAAGGCCACATTCCAACCAGCAGCAAACAGAGCGCGCACTATGGCCTGTCCCAAACCTGCGGCGCCCGCTGTCACAAACGCAAACCGCTCCGCCATCTATCAGACGTCCCCTTTCTTCTCTCCATCATATCACGGGAACGCTGAAAACGCCTTTCTCTAATGCCTTCGTTTTACGCCTTTGACCATGATGCCAGGTACTTGAATGACGCGTTCCGAAAGCGGATATTTTCTTCTGACATCACGGCCGCGATCAATCAATTCGGCAATCACAGTCTTGCGATCGTCCCAAGGCAGTTCAGCTAGTTCCTGTTCAAAGAAACTGATGCCGCGAACAATATGTTGTACAACGACCTCCGGATCGTCAAATATCCAAGGCGACGGCATTGGCCGAAGCTCAATCTCGTCGAGACGGCACTGTGCAAACCAGGTGGCAACTTGTTCGCTCGTCGGCAGATAAGTCTGCGGGCGCTCGGCATTTCGGCGCCGCGCCAATGCATAGACGGGTTTAAACCAGTCACGAAAGAACGGCTTGTCGAGGTTCGTTTCAAGCGGTTGATAGACCGCGACGGTACCGCCTGGCCGTGCGACTCTGACCATTTCCTGCAGTGCCCGCATGGGATCGACAAAGTGAAGAAAGAAACTGCCACAGACGACATCGAAAATGTCGCCCGCAAAGGGCAGGTTCGTGACCGAAGCGTGTTTCAAAATCACTTGTGGCGGGGCTCCAAACGTATGCCATTTCTTTCGCGCCTGATCGAGCATGCCTGTGGAGCTGTCAGTCGCCGTCAACATCCCGCGCGGCCCAACGGCCTCGTACAGACCTGCATCGAATGTCAGGGCACCGGTGCCACATGCGATTTCGAGCACATGGTCGTCTGTGCGGACACCAACCCAGTGGATGAACTTGCGCCGATTTTCAGTGATCTCGGGCCACACGACCTGGCACATGTCATCCCAGTCTTCAACGCGATCGAACTGATACAGATAGGACATCGAGATACGCCTGTCAAGATAACCGCACGTTCTGAGCGAGTCATGGATCCATTCATACAGGTTGGTGCCATGACGCGTCAATGTGACTGTTCGCTCGCCGTCGCTGCGGCGAAATTTCATAATCCGTCGGCCAAGACAGACCAGAAAACACAGTTCGACATGCGATCGCGGATATGGATGATGACGGCGTGCAGACAGGAAGTCGGCTTCCAGGATCTCTTTCGCAAACCACAAGGGCTGCATCATGTCATGTCCGATAATGCAGTAGTACACCCAGTACATGCGCACAATGCCAACCTGGGCGATGTATGCTGACAGCCGTGCATACGCTTTCATGATCTCAGCCTCATCCGGCAGCGTGACTGCGCGTTCTTGCTGAGAGATCCACATGGCCGTTGCGAGGATGGTTTCTACCAGCCCCCAGCGCATCAACGTATCCGAATAAGGTACTTCACCAAGTCCGACAAACGCATCCAGGTGTACGTATCTTTGATAGACCGCGTTCGCCAGTTCGCGTGCTGCCCGAACAGCGGGATCCATTTCAGGTTCAGAATAGGTATAGACGAGCAGCGGATCGATGAACAGGTCAAAATCCATCATCCGCCCGATATCGTCTGCAAGATTTGAAATATCCACCCTTATCCCTCCACCCCCATAAAGGGATTGTGAGGCACACTGCAAGTGACTATGATGTAAACAGGAGGCGTATGACTGATGTGGTTTCGATTCAATGAACGGCTCGGCATTGATTTGCCCGAATTTCCTGTCTCCTTTGAGCAGCTGGATCGATCGGCACAAGCCACTGTGGTGGCAGAATGGGAGCGCATCCGAGCCCGTATTCCTGACCAAATTCAGCAGTTCGAGTCGCATATCAACGAGCTGCTCGAAAAAATCGAAACGGAAGAGGACTGGGACACCGTCGTCCAGCACTTCCAGACCATCAGCGATTTGGCCAGCCGGATCAGTGATTTAAATCACTGGCGCCGGACTGAGCCGCACATCATCGCCTGATCAACCCCTAATTTTTAGCAGTCGTCTGTATCTCTATTCGCTCAATCCGAACTTCCTGAAGCGGCCGGCTCTGCTCGCCCATGGGCGACCGTCCGACGGGGGTGGCAGCAATCTTCTGCACCACGTCAAACCCTTCACTCACGCGCCCAAACACGGAATAATCCGGACGCTGGTTGAGGTACTCAGCTGATTTCCCGGTGCAGATAAAAAATTGCGATCCGTTCGTATTCGGCCCCGCATTGGCCATAGCCACAACGCCCGGTGCATAAGGCAGCGCCGGCGGCAGTTCGTCGCGAAAGCGATATCCTGGGCCGCCTGCTCCCGTACCGGTCGGATCGCCTGTCTGTATCATAAAGTCACGGATGATGCGATGAAACACCACGCCGTCATAAAACCCTTCACGCGCCAGAAACACGAAATTATTCACGGTTAACGGCGCGGCATCTGCCAATAATTCCACTTGAAACGTACCCTCATTGGTCTCAATCGAAGCCGTATATGACAACTCCGGATCAAGTGCCATCTCAGGCATCTTTGCATACTGTTTCAATGGATGTTCCCCCTTCCAATTCAAGGTCTGTCCGGCATTTGTGGAGGTCTGCAGTTCGAGCGTCGAATGGTGCAGGTTCCAAAATCTACAAACACAGCGTATTAAGGGTAGCACATCCGTCAAACCATTTCTAGGCGGCCGTCTATTTCTGTGCAAGATGGTCGATGCTGATTGCAGATATCAGCTACTGACCAGTTATCTGCCGGAGGCACACCGTGGTACAAGATCTGCACACGTATGAACTGAACGCTGACCGAACCAACCAACCCATGCCAATTTCGATTGACTGGTGGCCACTGCCAGCATACAGCCGCCAGCTGAAACAGCTGGCGCATAGCTGGCCGGATGCACGGCATTTACCCTCGCTTTATCAGCTCGGTCCCTGTCTATATGAAGTACACTTGGCCAGGCAGATGATTCAACCCTTCCCCCAAATCGCCGTAGCATCCTGCAGCGGCGAACCGGTTGGCATGCTGGCGAGCCATTTGGACACGGTACATGAACAGTTATACATCGCAGCAACCGCGATCCATCCCCGCTATGCAGACAGCGCCGATGGGACCCTGGCTGTCGTGCAGCCGCTGGTAGAGGCTGCGGTCGATGTTAGTCTCACGTACGGCTGGCATGGGTGGATCGCGTATGATTTCGAACAAGCGCCGCGGCAGCAGCTATTAACGCTTGGTTTTCGTGCGGAGCCGCCGTTTTATTACCGTAAAATGGGCTACTTCTCCTAATCAAGCGTTCAACGGAACGGATAAGCTGTCCGCCTACTTGAAGTACAAAATGTCTTGGATGCCGAACTTCTTGTCTGCCAATCCAAGTCGTTGTGCTGGCGTCAATTTTCGCCCATCACTTGTTTTGTACGGCACGCAGAAATTGAAGTACGTCCGCAAAATCGTAATGGCGTATTGGGCGTATCTCGGATTGAAATTGCTGTAGATGTAGGATTTCCCGTCTCCACGGGCTGTCATAAGTGGACGCTCCAAAATCGAGAGCCGCCGCCGGATCTGTTGAAGGAATGACGAGGTGGCGTTGTTGTTCACATGCATAAGCATGTCTGCAACTTCACTCGGGTCGTAGGCCGAGATATCGGTTGTACAATCAATGTCGTAATAACCCTTGTCCACGGCTGCCAGAGGGTGTTGCAAGTGATTCCTCGCCCAACGGCGCTGCACACGCCCCTGGCGCTCAAATTGCTCCGCAAAACGATGCGTTTCCAACCGATGCTCAATCCTTAGCCGAGCAAGTTTCCAAATGGACGAGTGGCTGTACCCCATGACTGCCGCCCCATTGCCATAAATCCTTCTCGCAATTACGGTACTCGGTATAAGCCTCTTTCCGGTATTTAGCGTGGTCCGTCTTGCAAAGAAAATGATGCGCCTCGGCACGCCGAATCTCGGGAGCGAACACTCGGTAAATGGCCGTCATCAAGGAACCATCCTCACCAGAAATAAAGCGCCACTCGTCGGCCTTCACCATTTGGCGAATCAACCAGAAGTGTGCCAGGGCTGTGTAGTTGGACTTGACGTGTAATCCATCAATGTAGTTCGCACGCCGAGCAAATCTCCGCCACTCCTGCTCGTATTCCTGTCGTGTCTGGCTATCCCGCTCTGTCGGCGGTTGCGGGGCGTACGAAAAACGAAGGCGAGCGTTCTTGCGGGCGTACTCATTCAGATGGTCGTCTTTGAACGTGAGTGTGTCACTCACAATATCGTCCAGGGAGGCTTTCCAATCGAATGCCACGTCCGCTCGTAGAACGTATCTGGAGGATGCCTCTGCCGATACTACAACGTAGGTTGGAAAAATTGGTTCTTCCGTGTCCTCATATCGAGCGCCGCCATGTCCATGCTTCCGTACATTGTTTAAGTGATAAATGAGCTGGTCGGAATCCACCCAAATAGTCCCAAAAGAACGGTCTGCGAAGGACTGTGATTCATAGCGCTCCAAGAACTCCAGGCACCTGCGATAGAGCCACTCCAGCTTCAGATAGTAGGTCTTGGATCCGATTTCGAGGATTTCACATGCCCGTCTTACAGGTGTGCGGTTCAGCAATAGCTTTGCGAAGGTGGGCAGGATGTCATTGCGCTTCTGATGGTAGGAGAAGTTCGCTCGTTGTTCCGGCAGGACATTGGTGATCTTCCCGCATGATTTGCACTGCCATTTCTGCGATTTACCTGTGCTCGTTCCCCTGCGATAAAACATCTCGGGATCATCGAAGGGCGTTGCTTTCACATACTGACATTCGTCTCTATGAAATTCGTAGTCTGGATCCATGTCTCGAACGGTCGTGATTCGTGACAGGCGTGCAATTTCTTCAGCCACTGACCAATTAGACAATGGCGATGTATTGCATCCACCGGCAGTCCCGTTCGGGTTCGTCGGATCTGGATTGCATTCAAATGACTTCTCTTCACCTCATGTACTGCCCACAATTTTGTAGCGGTATGGTTTGTATCTCGCATTCTCGAACCGTGTCTGGGGCAGGCCAAACCAATGGCAATACGGATTCATACAGAAATTCACCTGCAATTGGTGAGGCTCACTCTGATACTCAATCTGAACGGGTTGGAAAAGGCTATTCCGATACTTTTTCGCAAAGGCAATCGGAGACAGCAGGAGATAATTCGTCTGCCTCGAATTCAATTCCTCATCGGAGACAGGCGGGTGAACTGTAACCACTTCATCTACGGTCGTCGCGAGGCGTTTTAGTTTACGCATCGTTGGCGTCGTCCTTTACATATGTATCTCCGTAGATTTGCGCAAGCGCCCGCTTATTGCGACGTTTTTGCTTCAACCAGTTCTCAAAGTCCGGATCTTTGCATAATTGGTACAAGAACTGGTCTACTACTTCATCTTCCGTGTACCCGGTGTATTCAGCGTAATATCTCACAACGGCACGAGTGCATGGTGAGAGGTTCCAGGTGGTTTTTGTACCTTGAGCTACAGGTTTCGGTTTGATAAATTCCATGATTGGCCTCCGAAATGTCATTGAAATTGGCAGGCCAATTGACACCTGAATTGACATACCTTTTGACACTCTCCATAAATTATTTCCATCTTCGAGAACGGCTAAACTTTCTCCTGCCAAAACCAGGCAGGAATGGCGAAAAACCTTGTAATAACAAGAAAAATGGCGTGCCAAATTGATTGCCAATTTGGACGCCATTCCCTGTGTCAATTACCTGTTTTGCACCCCAAAAGTGAACCCGTTAGTCGCAAAGACTGTGCCCTTTGTACCGGATCGAGCTATGAGTCTTGGACGGACGAGCCACGAGTCATAGAAATAATCGCATATCACAACACGTCAACACTGCTCATGCGTGGTTTCACTGGTCATGTTGACAACAGGCAAACGCGAAGCCAGCCGAGCAGATAGGAAACTATGTAGAACCATCCCGATTACGACCAAGCCAAGGCCAATATAGCCAGCGACCGAGACCTTGGTACCTGCAATCACTGCGAGTTCGCCAAGCAGTGTGAACACAACTTCTCCAGACTGCGTCGCCTCCACGGCAGCCAGCTGGACAGTGCTGTGCCGTGCGAGATCGGTCGCCGTAAAAAACAGCACGGTTGCAATCACACCTGAAAAGATGGCCACGATGAACGACTGAAACGCCTGGTTCGGACTTGGCCACCCGTGCGTAAACAACTGGTAGAGTGACAGCACGATCCACAAGGGCAAGCTGGCAATCGTCATCCCTAGTGTCCTCTGATAGGCATCCAGCCTGCCTTCGCACAGCGCCATCATCTTTCGGTTTCCCAGCGGATAGGCGAAGGTAGCGATGATAATTGGAATGAGTCCAAGCAATAGATTACGGATGGACACATGGGTTGCCTGCGTATATTCCATTACGACGATGCCAATCAGGATAACAAGGGACATCCCCATGCTCCGGAATGGAATTCGTTTTCGAACCGTTATGGAACCGGCCTGCGTCTGTACAGTGTCGTGAAAAAGCGGAACTACGAGTGACCCTGCAATGATGGTAAATTGCCACGCACCTGCAACCAGCCACGCAGGACTGTAATTGGCCGCAAAGCAGAGCGGCGCGTAAAACAGTCCGAATCCAATGAAGCTCCACCACGCCCACTGCCACGGGTGTTTTCTCATTTCACTGAACAAAGTCCCGAAGTTTCTTCGTAACGCTACAATGCCGATTAACGGCGGGAGCATGAAGAGGTAGCGCAAAGACGCGCTCCACATCCAGCTTCCGCCCGCATCACTCATGATCTTGTTCAACAGAAAGGTAACCGCAAAAAAGAAAGACGCCAGTATCCCGAGCAACACTGCTTTCATGCGAAACCCTCCACAGCGCCCTTCGACGAGAGTCCATGAGAATCATGCGCGTTGGAAATTTATGCGCATAGCCAACCTACATATTCTACCATGAAGTATGCGTGGTGACGAGGGACGTGTCGTGCGACGAGGCCGGACCAGTGTGCGGATACGGCAGCGCGCAGCCGGCTGGCCCGATTGTGTCGGTGGCTGCTAAGCGTGTTTGTTTGCGATCGAATGGATCGCTATGTCGGTGAGCCGCCAGGCCACCGGCGCGCGATTGCGATCGAATCGATCGGTATGATACACGGCAGGACACCGCAACCGTGTCTTTGCCAGATTGTCGGTGAACGCTAGTCTGTCGCCCATCGACCGCGGACATGTTAAGGTAAGTTGAATTCCCGAGGCCCGTGGGATCGGAGGCGTTGACGGCGTGCTAAGGTAACTTGGTTTCCCTAGGCTCACGAATAAACCGCGTTACCGGCATGG
This sequence comes from uncultured Alicyclobacillaceae bacterium, assembly GCA_963758235.1. Classification (GTDB taxonomy): domain Bacteria; phylum Bacillota; class Bacilli; order Alicyclobacillales; family Alicyclobacillaceae; genus CAVWUS01. The sequence goes on from CAVWUS010000017.1 coordinate 41,843, forward strand.
TTAAGGTAAGTTGGTTTCCCTAGCTCGCCGTTGCCAGACGGTCAGCCAATTACCGGGGCAGGCGCTACTACGCTAATGCGAGGGCACGTGAAAATCGTCGTGGCATCGTATTACCAAAACAGAGGATTTAAGAAGTCATGACTAAGATGCATGTATAAATTAACCATAAATGACAACAATGAAGAATGCCGCCAGTTGGCAGGCAACATTTGGGTTTGTTCACACTGCCAAGGAGGTTGAGTGAGCATGCGACATTTGTTGTGGTGGCAAAAAGCGAGTCTGAAATCCTACATACGATTTGTGAGCAGTTATTTGCTCGTGAGGGGGCCGCCTTTGTGTGACCCTATTTATATTGAATATCCCTTGGCCCCTTCCCCAACGAACGTGAAGATCGTTTCCTGAAGATGAAGGCGTACCCATCGGCACGCCTCCCTTCTGTATTCAGCGCGCCGTGACATCGCGCTTTTACGTCGGACGCCCATCACGCCTTGATAGGCCCCGCATCACGCTCCAGTGATCACGCTCCAGTGATCGCGCTCGTGCGTTCACGACCTCGCTGCGACGTCTTCATACGCCGCGATGGTTTTCGCAAACGACCGAACCAGCTCCGCGCGACGAGATTGGTAGACGCTGATGTCCGAAAATCCGAGTCGCGGGTCGAGGTACTGCTCTGGTATTCCTGGGATCGCGACCGGCACCTCGAGACCCAGTTCCTCATCCCGGATTGTCGGGATGCCAGCGAGATCGCCTGACAGAATGCAGTTTACGAGTTCGCGCGTCAGTTTCAGCGGCATCCGGTCTGTCTCGCCATAACCGCCACCGACCCAACCAGTCGACAGCAGATAGACCGGCACATCGTGCTTTGCCACACGTTCCATCAGCATATCCGCATAGCGTGTCGGGTAGTCGGTCAAGAAGGGCGATCCGAAGCAGGCGGAGAAGGTCGCCTCCGGGTTCACGACGCCCCGTTCCGTACCTGCCAGTTTGGACGTATAGCCGAGCAAAAAGTGCTTGCGCGCGTCCGCAGGCGTCAACCGGGCAACGGCAGGAAGTACACCGGATGCATCCGCTGACAGAAACAGGATGACGTTCGGATGCCCGCCACGGCCAGACGCCTCGCGATTGCGGATGTGAGACAGTGGATACGCTGCACGTGTATTTTCGGTGAGGCGGCGGCTGTGATAATCTGGATCGCGGTTGCTGTCGTAATCCACATTTTCCAGCACGGCACCGAACTGAATCGCGTGAAAGATGTCTGGCTCCTTCTCTTCGGACAAGTCGATGCATTTCGCATAACAGCCATTCTCCATATTGAACACACCGTCAGCGCCCCAGCCGTGCTCGTCGTCGCCAATCAGCCTGCGGTTGGGATCGGCTGAAAGTGTAGTTTTGCCGGTACCCGAAAGTCCGAAGAACAGTGCAACATCGCCGTTCGTTCCGAGCGATGCAGAACAGTGCATGGGCATTACATCCTGCTCCGCCAGGTGATGGTGCATGAGCGTGAAGATGGACTTCTTCAGCTCGCCAGCATATTCGGTTCCACCGATGAGGACGATGCGCCGCTTGAGGTTAATCACGATGAACGTCTCCGTCCGCGTGCCATCGGTCGCTGGATCCGCATACAGCGTCGGTGTGCTGTAGACCGTATACACCGGTTCATCATCTGCCGAACCAGTCATAAATAAACATTGCACGAATAGATTATGCCAAGCGTACTGCGTGTAAAAACGAACCGGAACGCGATAATCTGGATGTTGGTTGACAGCGCCGTCAAAGACAAAGCCCCCGGTCTCAGCCAGATGCGTCTGCACCTTTTCAAACAGTCGATCAAATTGCTCCTCATTCAGCCACTGATGCTGGCTGACGGGCAGCGGACACCCTGGATAAGAGACGAAGAATTTATCCTTGGGCGAACGTCCCGTAAACTTACCGGTCTCCGCCGTGAAAGCACCGTTGTTCAGCAGAATACCTTCGCCACGCTGGACGGAGGCCTCAATCAGTTCTGTAGGGTTCAACCGCTGCCACTTCTCCTGCAACACACGACCACTCCTTATTAAAGGCATACTCAAATCATATTATGACACACTAAATGACTCATGTGAACACATTCTGATACACTATTTGGAGATTTTGTGACAAGCGTGCGTTCATCCTCAGGTGCTTGCCCGCTTTGCTTCCTCAACCGCAGTCGCCAGCCGTTCGCGAAAAGCGGCGAGCGCCTCGCCAGGCTGTTCGAGATCGAACCTTGAGAATGTATGCAGCCACGGTCCGCCGCGGAACGGAGCCACGTTGTGCGGCGCAACGCGCACCTCATAGCGCTCATCCCCGCTGTCCTTATCCGTCACCTTGCGGATGGTGCGCACCAGTACATTTGCATCTTTTGCAGCGATAGGCTTGTCCATCAATTCAATATCAGCCAGTGGAAAGTGCACATGAAGCCAAGTCCATTCAGCCATGCCAACACCTCCTGCAGGAAATCGAATAAGTGTGTAGAAAGTGCGTGTCAGATTCTGAAGGGAGCGAACGCTCTATGCGAAGCCGCCAGCGGCGATTGTTAACCCGGTGGATCATCGCCATTCTCATCATCCTTGTTGTACTGGTGCTAGCCTCCGGTATCTTATCCTTTATTGTCGGCTGGAAGGCAACGCATCCGAGCCGCATTCCCATCAAATACACGCCCGCTAAATATGGACTGAAGTATCGGAATGTGTCGTTTACGTCGCGGGTCGATCACGTTCGTTTGTCGGGCTGGCTGATTCCAGCCGCCAAACCGACAGACAAAATCATTGTCGAATCGCACGGGTATCATGGTAACCGCAGCAATGAAAAGCCATTTCTCGCGTCGACCAAGGCGCTCCATGACGCCGGCTATGCCGTGCTCATGTTTGACTATCGCGACGAGGGCGATTCGGGCGGCAACATGGTGACCATCGGCGAGTATGAACAGCGTGATCTCGAAGGCGCCATCGATTTCGCCAAATCGCAGGGTTACAGCAAGATCGGCGTGCTCGGCTTGCTCGATGGTGCGTCGACCGCGCTCGAAGTGGCAGCCAAGGACAGCGATGTCAAAGCCACCATTGCCGACAGCCCATTTGACGATCTCGACTCATACTTGAAAGTGAATATGCCGGTGTGTGCCCGATCTGCCCAGTTTCCCGTTTACACCGGAAATCCTGTGGGAGCTTGAAACCGCAACCGGCATCAACCCAAACCTGGCGAACCCAGAAGCGGATATGAAGCATTTCGGGCAAAAACCGGTCCTGCTCATCGCAGGTACGGCCGATACCACGATTCCGATGCAGAACAGCCAAATCCTCTATAAGGAGATTCACACAGATCGGAACGCAGCGCTCTGGATTGTCCCTGGCGCCAAGCACATCGGCGCCTATAAGGTTGAACCAGGTCCATATGAACAGCGAGTAGTCGCGTTTTTCAACAAATATTTGTCATAAATCCGCACGCATGCCGAGCCGCTCCGTGAATACCTGGAGAAAGCGCGGTACATCGAGCGATACGCATACATTGACGTTGGTCGATTCGTCTGCAATCACACGGGCATCCACAACGGTCATTCCGTCTGTGTAATGCCCGTTTGTTTCAACATGGACAGCATACGCCTTGGTCTCGCATAAGGATGGGTCTTCGACGAGCGCGACTGCGAGCGGATCGTGCAAGGCACAGCCAAAGCTGCCGCGCGCCTTGCCGATCTCACCGTAGGCATGCATGTAAAATGATACGGCCTTCGTCAGAACGGCTGCGTAGGGAAGGGATACATCGAGCGTCTCGAGATGCTTGTCCGTCAGCCAAGCCTGCATGGTGACATCCAGGCCGACCATCGTGAGTTTCGCCCCTGACTGCAGTACAATCTCGGCGGGCTTCGGGATCGCCCCAAACGTTTGCCTCAGCCACGGCCGTCACATTTCCCGGACAAAACGCAGCACCGCCCATAAATACAATCTCTTTTACCTGCCCTGCAAAATCAGGCATGCCATGCACTGCGCCACATTTGTAAAGCGGGCAACCGGAATGATTGTTACTTCGCCAGGATACGTTTCGAGCATGCGTCGGATGAACGATACTGCGTGCTCTGATTCTGCCTCTTTACGCGCAGGTTTGAGATGAATGTTCCCCATGCCGTCATCGCCGTGAATCCAGGGCACCGGGCCTGACCAGTCGCGCAGTAAAGGCGCCTCAGAGCCTCTGTACACCGGTACATCAGCGCCCGCCAGTTCGACCAGCGCCAGCGTATTTTGTGTAGCCGTATCGACATCGACGTTGCCAAAGCAGGTGGTAATGCCGAGTACTTCCAAATTCGGTGAAGCGAGCGCGTACAGAATCGCAAGCGCGTCGTCGACGCCTGTATCGACATCCAAAATAATCTTCTGTTTTGCCATCCGTGCCCCTCCAGATTGTCCAGGTTTCTGCGATGAAACCCCACCATAATAACTGCAGGTAGTATTCGCATACAGCTCTACTATATCAGTCAGATTCAATCCGGACAGCCCCATAAAGCAACACAACTTGGCTATTCATGGAAAGCGCGGTTAGGCAGTCGACGTGGTATCATAGAAACACCGAGCATGCACCGTCGCCTTGACGGGGAGGGTTGCGCGTGGACAACCGACTGTTGGCCTACCTGCATTGCTTCAACCATACACAGGATTACTTTGCCTGCCACGAATATCTCGAATCGCTGTCGCTTGACAGCGGCCGACCGGCCGTACAACAAGGGATGATTCAGGCAGCTGTCTGTTTGTATCACTTGTACAACGGCAATATCCGTGGCGCATTGCGCATGTGGTCGCGCGGGCGGCCGCGTCTTGCTGCCGCTGGTCCCGTCTGGGAAGGGATTCTGATTGCTGATTTGATTCAACAAATGGACGCCGTACTAGCGGCTATACCGAAAGCGTGGACCACGCAGACTGTTTCTCCCAAAGCGGTGGCCAGCCTTGAGTTGCCGACCGTGATCATCCACGTGACGGACAAGGAATTGCAAGAAGAGATTGCGTCCTGCACATTGCCGGATCTGTCAAGTGATTGACTTGTTGCCACATATTGAGCAATGCTATAGAGACAAGCAGGTAAAGCCTGTACATTTGTCGAAAACGGCAATTTGGAGTCTTATCCTGTGGACTAGGAAAGCATAAAGAAAATGGATTTGTTTGACGTGCAGATTGGAGAGGATAGGGTTGACGAAGGTGCGCAAGGCCGTTATTCCGGCGGCTGGGTTTGGAACTCGCATGCTCCCAGCTACCAAAGCTGTACCTAAAGAAATGCTGCCCATTTTAAACAAACCATGTATCCAATACATCGTAGAAGAAGCAGTCTTCTCCGGAATTGAAGAGATCCTCATCATTACCGGACGCACGAAGAAGGCGATTGAAGATCATTTTGACCGTTCCCCTGAACTGGAACTGCATCTTGAACAAAGCCGAAAGGCATCGATGCTGACAGAGGTCAAGGCGATTTCCGATCTCGTCGACATCCACTATGTCCGCCAAAAGACGCCGCTTGGTCTCGGACACGCGATTTTATGCGCAAAGTCATTCGTCGGTAAGGAACCTTTTGCAGTCCTGCTTGGCGACGACATCATCCAGTCAACGGAACCAGTCACCAAACAGCTGATCAATCAGTATGGTGACGAGGACGATTCGGTACTTGTCGGTGTTCAGCGCGTACCTGCTGCAGACGTTTCCAAGTACGGAATTGTCGATGCGGACAACACAGCCGAAGCGCATTTGCATCGCGTACCGGTCAACCAAGTCATAGAGAAACCGGCGCTGAGGGATGCACCATCCAACCTTGCGGTCTTGGGACGGTACATTCTGCCGAGTGACATTTTCGACGTACTCGAACAGATCCCGCTCGGTCATGGCGGTGAGCTGCAACTCACGGATGCCATTGAGCAATTTGCTGAACAGAAGCGTGCATACGCATTCCAATTTGAAGGCACCCGCCACGACATCGGAAATCTCGAAGGCTGGCTGCGCGCCAATATTTCGTTTGGACTGGATCATCCGCAGATCTCGAATACGCTGCTTGCCGAATTTGGCTTATCTGCGAAATCAGTGAAAAACTCAGTTTAAAGGGAGGCCAATTATGAACGGTGCTGTCATCCTCGCCGGTGGGTCCGGCGAACGGTTATTTCCGTACTCAAGCGCTTCGTTGCCAAAACAGTTCCTGCCGCTCGTCGGTCGGCACTCGATGCTGCAGGAAACGTATCGTCGCCTGCGCAAACGTTTCAAGGCTGAGGATATCTATATCATCACGCAGAATGCCTATCAGGATACGGTGCTCGAACAGCTTCCGTCTGTTACGATTGATCAGATCCTGCTCGAGCCTGCACGCAGAGATACGTCAGGCGCCATTACACTGGCCATCGCCGAACTGCAAAGCAGCTACGATGTACTCTTGTTTTGTCCGGCCGATCACCACATTCAGGACGGCCGCGAGTGGGATGAAGCGCTCAATGCAGCTTTGACCACTGCAGTGGATGAGCGGTTCATCACGCTGTTTGGTATTGTTCCGAACTACCCGGAGACTGGCTACGGCTACATCGAATATGTCCGAACGGATGATGAAGCCTGCCCGGTTGTGCAGTTTCATGAAAAACCAACGCGCGAACTTGCACTCCATATGGTTCGCTCCGGGCACTACTTGTGGAACTGCGGTATCTTTACCATTCCGTGTGATACCGGAATGCGGGGACTCTCCGAACACCTGCCGGATCACTATGCATTTGTACAAATGTATCCGGAACTCAAAGCTGTAGGTGGTGTTGAGGAAGCATTCCTCGCCCTGCCGAAGCTGTCCATTGACTATGGCTTGATGGAGAAAATGGGCGATCAGCTGAAAGTTGTGCCAGCATACTTCTCATGGAGCGATCTCGGATCGTGGTCCGCACTTGAGCGTATCTTGACACAAGACGAGAATGGCAATCACGTGTACGGCGATGTCAAGGCGCTGAAGGCAGAGAATTCGATTGTATTCGCACCGAATCATGAAGTGTATCTTTACGATGTATCCGATCTGCTGGTTGTCTGCCACGAAAACCAGGTCATGGTCGCAAGCAAGGAATCGAGCGCGGACATGAAAAAGTGGCTGCCGAAGCTTAATCAGCTGCCTGTTGACAGCAGAATCTAGCAACGTATCATGAAGTGCTTGTACGAAAAGGCTGTTGCCGCAGTTAACCCTGCTGGTAACAGCCTTTCTCAGTTCCACAATGCAATTACTGCGAGTCAAACCGGTTTCATCGCTTCAAACGGCTGCCGGCAGTCTTCGCAGTAAAAGATGGCACGGCAGGCAGTCTGGACCAAACAGGTTATCGAGCCGCGTGTGTTCTGAACCGCAGTAGGGACAAGCCGCTTCCAGCTGTTTCATCGCCAGGAGGCTGCATTTCGGCGGCGAGATGCCAAACTCGCGCAGCCGTTCCCTGCCCGTCTCCGTAATCCGCTCGGAAGTCCACGGCGTATCGTGGATAAAAGAGACCTCTACAGTTTTGACCCCCGCAACTTGCGACAGCGCCCGCTTCACGTTGTTCTCAATGATGACGAGAGCGGGACAGCCCATGAACGTCGGCATCATGCGAACAGTCACTGCACCATCCGCAGTGCATTCGACCGCATCGACCATGCCAAGATCGAGGACGCTGAGGGATGGGATCTCGGGATCATAGACGTTGCCAAGCGCCCGCTGAACCTCAGCCTCCAAGGATGCTGCCTGGTCTGTTTGCATATCAAGCTGCTCTCCTGCCATGGTCTCCCCTCCTTTGTTGTCATTCATCGCTCATTCTGCCGGTGTTACCATGACGCCGCCGGATTGGTTTGATAGACTTCACGCATCGTGTCCAACAGGGTTTCCAGATGTCTGCTGTGTGCGCTGCGCCCTGATGCATCTGTACCAGCGAGATCATCTATGGTCAGTGGCGCAATATGCTCGGGCAGTGCCTGATTTACGCGTGCCAGGAAACGTTCTTTCAGTTCGGATGTCGACAGCGTCAGCCATCCTTCAGCCTGCCAGATGGTCGCGACCTCACCGAAGTCGAACAGTGTCCAGAGGGACGAAACCAGGCGGTTCCAGGCTTCGTTCAGACGCTGACCAGCTTCGCCGCCAGCGCGAAACAGCCGCTCGAACACGAGCGCGAAGTGCGTTCGGTGGTAATACTCTTCACGAATAATCTTGCGGGCTCCGTCTGCCAACGGCTTGTAGGCAGAGTCAACAGCTGCCTCAAGGCGTACCGTCTCAAACTGATCGTACAGAAAATGCCGGACAATTGTATATGCCCAGTCACCGTTGGGAAGTTCCAGCACAATCGCATTGCGCCACTTGCCGGATGGCCTTGAGTACGCCAGCTGGTCCGACCTGGCCCGTCAGTTCCTCGACAAGGCCATAGAGAAACGTGGCATGACCGACCTCATCTTGTGACACTGAGCTGAAGGCGATGTCGCCCTCAATTTCCGGCGCAATGCCGAGCCATTCAGAATCGCGGTGACCAATGACGAGATCGTCATCCGCCATCTGCAGCAGTAGTTCACACAAAGCGTCCGTGTGCGTCGGTGCAACCATCTCATCAACCCTCCTTCTTCTGATTGTCCGAGTTCAGAATGTCTTCGAGCTGGAGCGCCCGCTGCTTGAACGCTTTCCAGCGCCGCGCATTGTCCGAATAGCCGTCGACGCGGCGATAGGAGCGATCGAGTTCCATCGCGAAAAACTCGGCCGGAACGCCCGCGCTCGAGTAGATATCCGACTTCTTTACAACCCACAGATTGACCGCCTTGTCGCGCCGCAGAAAGTTCTCTCTCGCCAGCTGCAGCGCAACATCGGCAGAAGGCGCAAGGAGACTGCCGACATGCTGATGATGGTCGAGCGCGTTGTATTGTACAAACACCTCGTATGCATCGTATAGTCCATCTGCTTCACGCAGTTGCATGGTTTTGCCCTCCCCGGATTAAACCAGCGCTGGTTCGGCACTGCGGCGCATCGCTTCACGCACCCATGCGTGATCCTCATGTGCCTGCCGGCGCAGCGCAATTCGCTCCTGTGATTTGGGACCGCAGTTGTCGCGCACCATCTTGCCATAATAGGCCCAGTCCGGCTGGGCGTAATGCCAGCGCTGCTCCGATTCAACGTAGCGCAGTGTAGGATCAGGCACTGTCAACCCAAGCGAATGAATTCGCGGTACGTAGCGGCTGAGGAATCTTTGCCGCAGTTGCTCGTTTGTCTGTTCGCGAATTCGATAGGCCATCATGCGTTCTGCCGACTTAGAGATCTCCGGTGGGCCAAAGAAGAATATGAGCGACTCCCACCAGCGATTGACCGCATCCTGAAGCATAGCCCGCTGTTCCGCTGTTCCTTCAGCCAGCGACAGGATGATGGATTCCCCGTGCTGCATGTGGAAACTTTCCTCGGCACAGATGCGCTTGAGGACGCGCGCATAGGGTGCATAGGATGTATCGAGCAAAGCTGCTTGCGAGATGATGGCCGCGCCGTCGACCAGCCAGCCAATCACGCCCGCGTCTGCCCATGTCGGCGACGCCATGTGAAATACGTTGTGAAACTTGGTACGCCCTGTGAAAATATCCGTAATCAGCTGCTCGCGCGTAATCCCGAGCGGAGTTCCCAGTTCTTCCGCTACACGCAGCAGCAATTGCCCATGTCCCATCTCATCCTGTACTTTCGACATGATGCCGAGTTTTCGCCGCAGCGTTGGCGCCTTTGGCACCCATTCCTTTTCCGGCAGAGCGCCCATAATTTCACTGACACCATGCATCTGAATAAACTTCAGCAGCAGCTGCCGGTACTCATCAGGCATCCAGTCCGTCGCTTCAATTTTTTCGCCACGCCCGATGCGTTCCATAAATTGAGCCAGCTTGACGTCATCTGTCATTTCGATTTCCTCCTTCGTCATCTGATCGCGTACGCAGTCCAGCCAGAAGAATATCCGCCAGCCGTTCTGCCAGCGGCTCCGGCGAAAGCGCGCCATTCGGGTCGTACCATTGATACAGCCAGTTTGCAACGGAGAGAATGACCGTTCGTGCCAGTGAGCCAGCCTCTGCAAACACGCCTGCCGTGATGCCTTCCTGCAGGATTTGATTCCACAGCTGCTCATAGGCGTCTCTTTTCGCCTGGATGGCAGCGCGTCGTTCCGATGAGAGCGCTTTCCACTCGTGTGAAAAAACAGTCGCAGCATCCAAATGATCAGCGACGACCGCTATATGCGCAGCCAGCCCGCGCCGAAACTTCTCCTCTGGCGGCACAGGCAGCGAAACGACTGCGGTCAAGCTGCGAATGAAATGGTCAGCAACCTCGTCTGTAATCTCGAACAGCAAATCTTCCTTGGTTCGGATGTATGCGTAGAGACTGCCTGAGAGCAGTCCGCTTCGTTCCGCGATGTCGCGAATGGTCGTGCCATGATATCCTTTTTCCCGAAACAGCAGACTGGCTGCTTTGAGAATTTCCTGTTTGCGGCCTCGTTCGGCGATTTTCACTCACCCCCGAAAACAAGCGCTTGCTTGATTTCATTGTATGCAGCTCGACCGTTGACGTCAACGGTTGGTTCGCCTGCTGCATAAATCGTGTTTGCGTAACCTCGGGTGCGTCCGAACAAGGGCAACCTTTTCGGACAACCTCTATTAGCTGGAAAACAGCGCGGTCAGGTCGATCCCGGTGACTGGCACTGCAACCCCAGGTTCGACAAAGTACAGATAAGCCGAAATCGGCACATCGCCGACCAGCTGCCTTGCGACACTCAGATAGGTCGCGATTTGCGCGCGGTACGCCTCTGCGTGTGCCGGCGCTTCGTGTACACGCACGTGATCAGTCTTGTAATCAATCAATACCCAGCCTGAATCCAGCTTCGCGAGACAATCGATGACGCCTTGAACGGCGACAAACGCATCGTCAACCGGAATCCGCTTGAAAAACGGCTGTTCGCGAAAGACGACCTGTGCATTTGCCAAGGCACGTCCAAGCGAGTGATTGAGGAAGCGAAGAACATCGTCCGCGTGCACCAATTCAGCTGCTCGATCAGACAGCACACCACGTTCATGCAGGTCACGGACGACCGCTTCAACTGCAGCTGCGGAACATTCAGTCGAGAAGGGAATGTGCTGCATCACGGTATGAAATGCAGTGCCAGCTTCCCGACGCAGAGCGGCAGAGGTCTCAACAAACAGTGGATCGTCCAGCAACTTTTCCGCACTGCCAAAGGATTCAGCACCCTGTCCCTGCCGCGCTGACCACAGGCGACGCAGCTCAGTGGCAGAAACCTTGCCTGGCATCTGATTACGCGTGGCGGATGCAGGCGCAGTCCATGTGAACTCCGGTGCGACCGCACCAGCAGCATGGTGGTCCAATAGCCGGGCCAAGTCTGAAACCGATGCTGGTTGGGCCGAATCCTGCCGGTCAGCTGTCTGCCAGTGAATAGCGCTGCCGGCCTCGTGATTCCACAGTCCCACGTGCAATGTACCGTGCGACACCGGAAGCAGGTGAATCGTCTGTGCATCTTCTGACAGCAGGCTGCGCAGCAAACCTGCGTCCGGATGGCGCAGAAATGCGGCGGTCAGCCAGTCGAGCATGGATTTCGCCGTGAAGATTCCGTCCGCATCGAGCGTATTGTCCACCTGTTTGAACCAGTTGCTCGCACGCGTAAGCAAACGCTCTACACGCTTGTCCGATCCGACCAGGATCAAACGCTCCCGCGCGCGTGTCATCGCCACATACAGGACACGGGCTTCTTCCGCCAGGAAAGCTGCCTTGTTCGCTTCCGTCAACGCGATCCAGGGAAATGTATGCCACCGCCTGTGATGCGCTTCGTCATAGAATTGCGGACCAAAGCCGAATTTCGCGTGCAGCGGAAAACTTTGTTCCGCTGTCCCCTGATAAAACGGCTTGCCGAGGTTGGCGACAAACACAATCGGAAATTCGAGCCCTTTGCTCTGGTGAATCGTCATCACACGGACCACGTCTTCAGATTCAGCGAGTGTAGAGGCCTCACCCTGATCGACCGCTTCGTCGCGGAACCGCTGGACCTGCCCTACAAAGCCAAATACCCCGTCGAACTGCGTTTCATCATATGCCCGCGCATCGGCTGTCAGCCGTTCAATGTTCGCTTTCCTTGTTGCGCCATCCGTCATCGACAGCACATACGTTATAAGCTGCGTATCGGCTAAAACGGTCCGAATCATGGCTGCTGCCGACTCTGTGCGTGCGCGCAGCCGCCAAGACTGCAGTGTCTGCATGGCTTTCCGTGCGCGATCGCGTACAACAGCCGGAACCTCCGCATCGTCTGTGGCGGCCTGCTGCAGTGCCTGCCAGAACGGTCCCTTTGAAGCGGTGCGGATCCAGCCCAGCGTCTCGTCGTCCAGTCCAATCAGGGGCGATCGAAGCAGCGCAGCCAGATCGATGTCGCGCCGAGGGTTCGCAATCGCCCGCAGTGCAGCGAGCAGCCAGCGAATTTCGACCGTATCGTAGAAACCGGAGGAAGTGGCCGCATAGGCCGGGATTCCCGCCCTGCCAAACACGTCGAGCAGCGTTTCAACGCGGCCCTTTGCCGATCGGAGCAGGATGACAATATCGCGATAGGTCGCCGGCCGCAGTGTTCCCGTTTTTGCATCGAAAACCTGCTCGGCAGGCTGACCAGCTTGACCTATCAGGGTCAAGATCCGGTTCGCAATCAGCATGGCCTCCGTTTCGAGTACGCTCCCGGCAGCTGTGCTCTCTGCGCTGTCCTCCGCCGCGCCATCGCCCTCTTCTTCCTGATCCTGTTGTCCGCTATAGATGACATGAAATTCCGTGAACGGCCCCTTCAGGGGTGGATAGGTCGCGCCAGTCTGCATCGCTGCCCCGTCATCGTAGACAATGCCGCCAAACTCAGCCTGAAACAGCTGTGCGAACACAAAGTTGACCATCTCAACAATTTCCGGCCGACTGCGGTAGTTGGTTGAAAGGTCAATGACCCGGCCTGGCTCGGAATGCCCGAGCGATTGATACTGATGTAGAAACAGTTCCGGTTCGGCCATGCGAAAGCGATAGATGCTCTGCTTTACATCGCCGACCACAAACGTGTTGCCTTCCCGACGGGCAACCGCGCGTACCAACGCATCCTGAATTGGGCTGATATCCTGATACTCGTCTACAAAGATCTCTTGAAACCGCTCCTGCAGACGCGCCGCTTCCCCGCTTTCCGGGTGTTGCAGGGCAGTGAGCGCGAGGTGTTCGAGATCGGAAAAATCGACTTCACCCCGTTTGCGTTTGGCAGCTTCATAATCTGAAGCGAAGGCTTCAACCAGTTCGATCAGGCAGACGACATCCGGCGCCAACTGGTGGATATCAGTGAGAAAACCAGCTTCCCCGCGTTCGAGCATCGACGCAAGTTCTGCCAACAGGTCCTGCGCTTCGCTGCGACAGACTTTGGCCAGTTCGCGGTTCGGATGCGCCTTGGCGGATACCCGCGCGGCGAGTGCAGCTTGTGCCTGCAGGGTGGCCTGTGCGGCAGCAAACGGATTTTCTGCTGCGGCTGTGCGAAGCGGGCGCAAACGATCTACTGCCGTCACAAACGCATCATGGTAGCGCTGCAGTTCATCTGCGCCTTCGGTCAGTACAAGCCCGCGCTCGCAGAGCGCAAGCGTCCGATTATATTTGCGTTTGAAGAGCGCCCGAAAAGGTGCCATCCAGACGGTCTCCTGCAATGAGTCAGCCGTCTCGGTAAAGTGCGCTGCTACAGTATGCAGCCACGCCTGTGGATCTGGCTGACTCTGTGCAAACGTATCAAAGCGAAGAACGAGATCGAACAGCCGGGTTGGATCGGTTGCTCCAAAGCGCCCGAGCATGCGGCGAAAGCGACCGTCCTCATCGGCTGCCAGACACTTTTCCAGACGCTCCTGCAGTAAAGTGCTGCGCAAGACGGTGGCCGCATTCGGATCGATCAAGGAAAAGGTCGGATCGAGCCCCAGGACAAACACATTTCGACGCACAATCTCCATACAGAAGCTATGCAGCGTGGAAATCTGTGCTTGATCGAGCAAAGCGGCCTGCCGACCGAGATGGCGCGCCAACTGTGTTTCTCCACGCTCGCTGGCATCGACACGCAGAGCCTGGATGCGGGCGGCAATACGCTCTCGCATTTCAGCGGCGGCGGCCTCCGTAAACGTGACGACCAGCAGGTTGGTCAAATCCATGCCAGGCTCAGCCAGCAGACACTGCACCACGCGTTCGACGAGTACGGACGTCTTGCCGGAACCAGCGCCTGCAGAGACCAACACGTTTGTCCCTCTCGTCTCGATGGCTTCCATCTGCCGCTGTGACCAGCGTCGCTCAGCTCTGTCCGTCATGCTGCACATCTCCTTTCATAGGTTGTCCGAAAAGGGTCACCCGGGGCTATCGCCCGGCCTGAACGGGTCCGGGGTGTCCACTGGACACCCGGCTTCGCCCCCCACTGGGGACCAGGCCCCCTGCTGCACGTTGCTGTGTCAGCGGGCAAAAATGCTCCGTCACATACCAAGGAGTACGCTCCGTGCGCATTTTTGTCCGCTTCCTTGCACCGTACGGCATCTTACCTTGACCCTTTTCGGACACGCACTTCCAGCCACTGTCGCCACGCCGAAACGGTGTCACCCGACCATTTCGGGAGTACGCGAAAGAGACCTTGATCGGTCTTGCGATCGATGCTGCAGACCGATGCCAGCGGACAAAATCGACAGGCCTCTTCGCTGCCGTATTTCGCAGGCGATATGGCGATTTCTCCACGGGCAATCGAACGGCCGAGGCGAATCACCATCGCCTGTACCTGCTCGAGCATCCAGTTCCAATCAGACGGACTCAGAACCGGCGCTGATTTGAGAAATCCATTGTCCTTATTGTAAAAACGCTTAAACAGCTCAGAGGTGCCGCTCAAAATTCGTTCGTCCAGCGCAGCGATGACCGCATCATTGGCCACCACTCGGCCATTTGCCCGCATGGCAGCGATCCGTGCCTGCAGCGCTTCTGCTTCTGTCTCCGGGCGTGCAGACGCCGTTACCTGATGGCGCAGCGGCAGGTAGAGCAGCCCGGCAGGCGCCGATTGGCCGCCAAACAGTGCTTCACTCTGCGCTTGGATCACGATTGCATAAACCGGCAGCTGCAGCTGCAGTCCATGCGCGACTTTCGAGAGATCGAGCTCCATGTTGCTGCTCTTGTAATCGATGATGCGGAACCAGCGCATGCCATCTTCTGTTTCGACTGTATCTACGCGATCGATTCGCCCACGAAGGTGCAACGTCAGCTCATCGTCAATCGGTACAGACCAGCTGCCAAGCATTGCATCCGGCGTGTCGCCAAAATTCAGTTCAATTGCCTGTGGCCGGAATGATCCGTGGCGTAAATGACGCGTCAACACCAGTGCCGCCGCGTGCAGCACCTGCCGAACCGACTGTGCCTGCTGCATACGCACCCGCGTCCGCGCCCAGACCTGCATTTTCGGTGTCGACAGCAGGCTGTCCAAAATCTCATCCATTTCAGCCGTTGCTTCGTCGTCGCCGAGTTCTGCCAATCGCGACGGATTATCCATCTGTCGGTGAACAAACTGTTCGACCGCGTCATGCAGTAAAGTCCCGCGGACAGCCGCGTTGATATCTGGCATCTGTTCTTCCTGCAGCCGCAGACCATATTGCCCAAAGTGCCGAAAAGCACACTGTGCATGAGCTTCGAGCTGGTGAACATTCATGTGTATGTCCTGGCCGTACAGCTGCCTTGTCAAATCGGCGGATAGTGGCAGAGCCTGCGTGCGGTGCCGCCAGCCGGCGATGGTGGCCTGTAGCCACGGAGCAGTACTCCGCTGCGTTACACCTGCGCTTAAGACGGCTCGGCCGAGCGCTGCCGTTTGTGGCGTCAGTGTTCCGCTGCGCACTGCTGGCAACAGCCTTTCCCATACGGCCTGTGGATCCATGCGCGTGAGCACCGCGGCAGACCAGTCAGTCCCTGGCTCGCCAGCGACCTCGTGCACAAAATGGCAGCGCTCAATCGAATGTCGAAAGATCTCTTGAATTCGATTCACGAGTAATGCCGGACGGACTGCCTTGCCATCATCTGTCGCCAATGGGTAGCTAATCATCAGGCGCTGACTCGCGCGCGTACAGACCAAATACGGCAGTGCCCGTTCCGCCTGTTGGCGTTCCTGCGTCGTCCAGCCGAGTTGCCGTCCAAACAGTGCGCGAAAAATCTCCCGCTCATCGTCGAGCACAATGCTGTCCTGATGAATTCGGCGCGGCAGCGTACCATCGACTGCCCCTAGCACGAACACCCATTTTGCGTGTACACCCGCGGCCTGTGTGTACGGGAAGACCGTTGCCTCATCGAGCCCCTCCGGAATCGTCATCAGACCTGAGCCAGTCAGGGTCTCCTCGACCAATTGAAACAGAAAGGACGTTGGCAAAGGCTGATCCGGGCGAGTGTCACCGAGGTCATTCAACAACGCGACGACCGTGAGCCAAGCCTGCTCATGAAGGCTGGCCTGCATCGGATCGACTGTCGCTGTCTGACCGGCAATCCACTCGGCAATCTCCTGCTTCGCGTGTACCCGCTCCAACAAGCTCCAGAGAGCCTGTCCAAGCTGCAGCGAGGTCATCACCGGCTGAGCCAGCTGGCGGAGAAAATCGCCAAATACATGCAAGACCCGTCTACGCAACCGCTCAGCCTGCGCATCCGCCATCTCCGCCTGTTGCAGGCGCGTATCATTCTCACGATTGTCACGGGCATAGTGCCACGAACCCTCTGCAAACCAGGCCATTCCTGTGACCTCGTAGGTCAACAGATAATTTTCCAGCCAATCGACGTCGTCCAGGTTGAACCCAGTGAAAGGCGATCGCAGCAGCCGGGTCATGGCTTCTATGGATTCGTGATCGCGTACGGCACGCAGGGCCGCGAGCAAAAATCGCGCGAGTGGATGACTCGCGAACGGCACCGGTTGGTCCGTATGGAAAGGAATATGAAACGTCTCGAAGACGTCAGCTATGACTGGCTGGTAGGCCTCCGGATCGGACACCAGGACGAGGATATCACGGAAGCGAGCGTCCTCTTCCGCCAGCAGTCTGCAGATCTGTTCCGCGACACCGCTGACTTCAGATTGCACAGACTGCGCCTCAGCAATTTGAACACGAGTTGGCTCAATCGCGACAGGTGCCGTTTGCTCTGCATACAGCAAGCGCTCCAAGCAGGCCAAGTCCGGTGCCTCTGCAAACCGTCGAGGGCATCCGTCGATAGCACTCTGCTGCGGTGACAAGCCTGCCGCTTCCGCCGCGGCCGTCAACTGCTGCCACGTCCAATAAGCCATTGGCGTTGGCACATGCTCAGGTACATCCAACAGCGACAAAACCCGTGCTTGGGCAGAGTCTGGCGCCAGATCAGCGGGGAGTGGCAGTGTAATCACGGTTGCGTCAGCATGTTCGGCGAGTGCCACCACAAACGCGATCTGCTGCGGTGTCAGGGATGTAAAGCCGTCAATATAAAGCCGCGCGCCGCGCAAATCAGCCCAGTCCGAGACGAGCGGCGTCAATTTGGTCAGGAGAAAGTTCGGATCGTACAATCCACTCTCAGCCAGCTTGCGCTGCCAGTCAACGTACAGGAGGCAGATGTCGCGCAGTTTACCGAGCAGCGACCTCGCCTGCTGCTGAATGGAGCCTGGTTGACGCGCAACAGCGGCTCGCCGCGGTCTCGAGTGCAGTTTCAATCTCCATCGGCGATATCAGAAACGCTGCCATCTCTTGAAACACATCGAGGATTGCGTCAAGAAAGGTCGGCGTCGGTGTAACCCGCCGCAGAACGGCCAGCTCGCCGGCTAAATCTTGGTAGCTTGCCGCCAACAGCATCCGCTTGCCGGTGGCATTGACGGCCGTTTCATGGATGCCGCCAACCGCAGCCAACAGGCGGCTCGCGAGCCGGTCCCAGATGCAGAACTTCAGCCCGCACCGTCGCCTCAACCGTCGCCAATAGTTTCCGTTCCGCTTGATAAGAGGCGCTCTGCGGCACAATCCAGAAGATTGGGGCACCCATCGGTCCGTTGTTCGACCAGTCGTGCAATCTCAGCCGCAATCGCCGCACTCTTGCCTGAACCAGCGGCACCGCGGCGGATCTCAATGGTTCCCATCTGCATCCTCCCACCGTACGAGCCGTTTGTCTTGACTGCCTGTGAGCGTATAGACGGCTGCATCCAAAGCGGCAGCCGACATGGCTACATGGCGCTGACAAGTCAAATAAATCGTCTGGCCAGCAGCCGCTTGCTTGGCTACAAAGTGAAGTGCCTGTGTCAGCCGGTCATTGTCAAAGTTGACCATGGGATCGTCCAAAATAACAGGCAGACACGCGCCTTTTTCACGGTAATCTGCTATCATCGCGAAGCGCAGGCAAAGATAAACCTGTTCACGCGTCCCCCGCGACAGCCGTTTTGGCTCCCACGCTTCGCCAGCCGCATCCACACATAACAGCTGCGGCTGGCCGCTGGCATCCGCACGTGCCAGCAGGCGTTGATAGCGACCGCCGTGCTCAGCTCGCCAACATCGTTCCGGCAGCAGCCAACACTGCTGGCTGACGATCGGATTCAAACTGTTCGCGCGCTTCGCGTACCAATGCCTGCGCCAGTGTCAATACAGCCCATTTCTTGGCGAGTTCAGAACGCATGGCTGAAGCTTCCGACAGTGCCCAGGCGGTGTCTGTCGAAACGGTCGTCTCCCACTGAGCGAGTGCGCTCGTCGCGGCACCCAGTTGTTCACGGGCTGTCTGTTCCTGTGCTTCGAGTGCGCCAAGCGCAGATTGCCGCTGCGCCAGTTCCGCTTCGAGCCCTTCCGGCGTCCATTCTGCCAGTGACGCTGCTGCTTGTTCATACGCCGATCGCGATCCACAAATACCGACTGCCTGATGGAGAGCCTGCTCCCGCTCCTGTCGCAAGGCTGCGAGGTGTTCCCGCTGTTCGAAAATGCCTGCCATGACAGGCTCCGCCACAGCGGCCAGTTCGGCGAGCCGCTGCTCCAACAGCTGCAGTCGGAGCTCCAATGATGCCAAGCCCGCACGTGGTTCATCCTGCTTCTCCAGCGCTGCAGCGGTCTCTTCGGCATCCGGCTCAGCCTCGACATCCGTCACCTCAATCATTGCCGTGCAGGCATCCCGCAACAGATTGAGCGCTGCCTGAATTCGGTTCTGTTGATCACGAAGACGCGCCTCTGCACGCTCCAGTCTCGCCGCTTCCGCCTGCCACGCCTGGGCACGCTCGAGTTCTGCCGGCAGTGCTTCGGGCGATTCCAGCTCCGGCGCCCCACAATCCGGCAAAAGTCTGCGAACTTTTGGCGCAGGTCTGACGAGCCGCCGCTGCCCGCCTGCGTGCGCCTGTACCCGGGCCTGATACGTTTTGAACGCATTGTCGTATGCTTTCCAGGCTTCAACTTTTGCCTGAAGCTGCCGCGCTGCTGCATCCGCCAGCCGTTCCTGCTGACGCAGTGCATCTGTCGCCGCCTGCCAGTCAGCTTGCGACAGCCGAATCGCCTGATTCGGCAACTTGATGTGAACAAGCGCATTCTGAAGCTCGTCCATTTCCGCCTGTTCAGCGGTCGATTCGGTTAGATCATTCACCGTCTCACTTGACTGCTTTCCGCGAGCCAGCAGACGCTGCTCCAGATTCAACAGCAGCCAGAGACCGACGAGTCCAGTGACAATCGCGACAACGTCGCTTCGCTGCCAGACAGCGAAGGCTGCCGCCAAAAGGAGGATGATGCCCAGCACGATTCGCAGACCCGCTGGCTGCTGTGGTGTGGTGGCCATCTGGGTGCGCAGCGCCTGGTCTGCTCGTGATTTCACCTGTGTGGTCAGTCGTTCAAGGCGTTGCAGCCGATCGCGATCGGCCTCACGCGTCTCTGCACCTTCAGCCAACGCCGCCTGCTCGGTCGCAATCTCAGCAGCGGTCTGTCTCTACTTGAAGGCCAGCTTCCGTGAGCGCCGTCTCTGCTTGTTTGAGTGCGCGTTCACTGTCTTCGATCTGGTCACTCAGCCGCCCCAACATTTGCCGCTGATTTCGCCAATCCTCAGCGAACGTTCGAGCTTTGGCAAGCTGCGCCTCGTCGAGCCGCAGCGAGAGCAGGGAATCCCTTGACCAGCCTGCTGAAAGCCGCTGAAACAGTCGCTCATTCGCATCCCGTTGCAGTTCCACATCACGCTTGGCATGAGCGAGATCGGCCACATCCTGTTTCAGTCGCTGGACCTCTTCACGACTGCGCGCCAGTGCCGATAAGTCATAGGGATCGGCAGCCGGTGCCTCCCCCAGCTCTTCAATCTGGTGCTCCAGTGCCACAATCCGCCTGTGAACAGGCAGCAGTTCCAGCTGTTTTTGCCAACGGTTCACCTCTTGCTGCAATTCACCCTTGGCTGTTGCCAGTTCTGCCAGCTGTGCCCGCAGCAATTCCACTTGCGCCTGTGTCCGCAGATAATCTTCTGGCTTATCTTTTGCCGCCGCCAATTCTCGCTTGAGCTGCTTGATCTCGTTCAAACACTCGTTCAATGGCTGCTTGCGCGCCCGGGGATTCGGGTTGTAGATTGCGCGCGCGCGTTGGTACAGTTCCTGCTCGACGCCAAGCGGTGAAACATTCCCCATCAGGCCGGCCGTGTACATCAAACTCGCCACATCCTGATGGTCGCTGAGATCGTTCAGTTCAGCCAGCTGAAATGTAAAAACGGAGCCGTAAATCGATTCGTCCACTACGCGCAGGGCCGGAATGAGCTGCCGTAAATCCGATTCACCAGACAGCGTTCTGCCATCTGGCAGCAACAGCTTGGGCGGTCTTCTTGATTGAAGCGGCCGTTCAATCGAGACCATGCCAGCATCCACTTCAACCGTCAATTTTGCGCGCGATCCCGATTGCGCACCCAAGTCTGGCTCACCACCCGCAGCACGCCCGAATAAGACACCGCGGAGTGCGGCGAGCAGCGAACTTTTGCCGGCTTCATTCGGTCCATAAATGACGAGCAGGCCGTCTGGGAGATTGTCCAGTCTTGTATGCATGTGAGGGCCAAACAAGTCGAGTTCCAAGCCGCGAATCTTCATTGTGCACCTCCGTCACCGGCAAATTGCAAAAACTGAGCCAAGGCTTCGTCGAGCCACAACAAAAGCTGGTCGTCACTCAGGTCATCTAGTGACAGGTCGTTTCCTTGATGAAACACATCCGCAAGCAGTGGTTCCAGTCGTATGCGAAGCTGCCCCGGCTCAGCGCGGTATCGATCGACGAGCCGCAAAAACTCGCCAAGGAACTCAAAACTGCCGGCGAGCACATCGAGATCGAGCTCAGGCTTAGTCGCGACTTCGCATTGTTCCACCCAAACACGCGGTAGGCGCGTCATGACATCCTGCAGCAGTTCCTCCAGAAACTCATCCTGCTTTGTAAGTTCAGCGTGAAGCTGGGTCCGTCCGGTCAGACGCAGCCGCATGATACAAGGTACTTTGGCTACATCGAGCGCTTGCTCAATGCTTGCAGCGATGGTCGTGACAGCCTGCGACACCGTATCAGCCCCGGTGAGTGATACCTCGCAGCGCTGCCAAACGACGGCAGACGTCGGTATAAAACGGCTGTCCAGCCTCCCGTACTCATCCACGTCAATCAGGCGGATCCCACGCACGCCCTGTTCATTTGGGTGCCGTCCCTGTGGATTTCCCGGGTAAAAAATGAATGGATCCGCTGCCTGCAAAATCGCTGGCAAGTGGATGTGTCCGAGCGCCCAGATATCAAAACCGCGCGCAGTCAAATCGGTCACAGAAGCAGGGGCATAGTTGTCATGCTCGCCTGCTGGTTCAACCGCGCCGTGAAGCAATGCAATCGCCACGTCTGCATCCGGACGCCGCACATACCGATTAGCCACATTGTGGCGCAGCTCTGGCTCTGGATAGCTAAACCCTGCAATCTGGACGCGGGTGCCTCGGGGCAGCGTGATCATCACATCCGGCACTGGCGTGTCCTCCGTCAAATCGAGCGCTGGCAACACGTGGACATTCGCAGGCCAATCGACTGGCGCCTTGGCCATCAGTGGATCGTGGTTGCCATGCGAACAGACCACCGCTATGCCGGCATCCGCCAGCCGGCGAAAGCCTCTCTGCAAAGCAAACTGCGCAGCCATAGCGGCTGCCTGTGAATCAAATAAATCGCCCGCAATTGTGACCAGCTGCACTTGTTCACGAAGCGCAATATCGACGATTCGATCGAATACCTCGTCGGCGGCTGCCCGCACCTGTTTCATCCACGTATCCGGCAAGCGGTTCGATAAGCCGCGAAACGGAGTTGCCAAGTGCAGGTCGGCTGTATGCAGTACACGGAAACGCTCCATGTTCACTCATCTCCAGTGAGAAGGGGAGTATCCGAAATGGGTCGATGAGAAGTTCGACACAAACACCTGTTCTCCCTGCCTTGGGCTGCGCACGCAAAGTCTGGAAAGCGCATATGTAGTAGCAGGCATACGCCCAGCGGTATTTGAAAAGGGGTGGGAATGGATGAGTGAGATGACAGTCGAGACGATGAATGTTCAAACGAAGTCGCCGTCTGCCGGGCGCATCATCACGGTTTCGGGGCTGGGGCTCTTGTTTGACTCGATGGATAACAGCCTGCTGTCATTCGTGTTGGTGGCGCTCACCGCCGCGTGGCACATCGGTTCTGGCTTGGCGGGATTTCTGGGTAGTGTATCATTCATGGGCATGGCTGTCGGATCTGCGTTGGCGGGACTGTTGGCCGATCGCTTTGGCCGACGCAACATGTTCATATGGACACTGTTGATTTATAGTCTGGCAACCGGTGCAACAGCACTGGCAGGCGGTGTAGGCATATTTATCGTGCTTCGCGTCCTGGTTGGATTCGGGCTCGGAGGCGAACTGCCAGTCGCAACAACCTACGTGCTTGAATCGTCGCCGGAACATGTCCGTGGACGCCGAGTCGTTTTCCTTGAAAGTTTTTGGGCGGTCGGCTCGTTAGTTGCGTCACTGGTTTCGTATTTCGTTTTGCCTTCAGTTGGTTGGCGCATGGTCTTCCTGGTCGGCGCCATTCCGGCACTGTATGTATTTGGCCTTCGGTTTGGATTACCGGAAGCAAAACGTTATCAGCAGCTGTCCGAAAGGCCGAAAATTTCAGTCGCATTGAAGACGTTGTTCGATAAGGATCACGCACGGGCCAGCGTCGTCACCTGGATTCTCTGGTTCATCATGAACTTTGCCTACTATGGCATTTTCCTCTGGCTTCCGTCGGTGATGTCGCTTAAGGGCTACAGCCTCGTTCACAGCATTGGTTATGTGCTGATTATGACGCTCGCACAAGTGCCCGGTTATATGATGGCTGCCTGGCTGGTCGAACGTTGGGGACGTAAGCGCACACTCGTTCCGGCGATTATTCTCGCCGCACTATCCGCACTTGGCTTCGGCTTTGCACAGACAACAGTATGGCTCGTCATCTTCGGCTTGTGCGTCTCCTTCTTCATGCTGGCTGCTTTCGCTGGCACGTACATCTTTACCGTTGAACAGTTCCCGACCTACGCACGCGCATCTGGCATGGGCTGGGCTGCAGGCTTCGGCCGAATCGGCGGCATCATTGCACCGTTCTTGGTCGGTATGCTGATTGCGCACAAAGTATCTTTCTCGTGGATCTTCGGCATCTTCTTTATCGCAATGTTCATCGCGTTTGCCGTGGTTGGGTTGTTCGGGAGAGAGACGAAGGGCATGAACATCGGATAATGCATCTAAATCTGTAAACAGGGGGGAGCGCACAGTTCCCTCCTGTTTTGTGGTGACTGGAAAAATAACTATTACAACGCCTCTCCTCAATCCGATTACGTGCTGGTATACTGTTGCCACGATGATGAGGAGGCTGTTTATATGCGTTGGTTCCTGATTATCAGCCAGGCCGTATACGCATTGCTGTTGCCTCTTTGGTTTGCCAGTTGGTTAATGCTCGTGATGATCTTTGACGCGGGTATTCACTTTTGGGCGTTCCTCATATACATTACTTTTTCCGCTTATCCAGTCGCTGCCATCGTCTGCGCAATCGTATCATGGCTCAACATCCGTAGAGGCGAGAAACGCAAAGCAGTCTATGTAAATCTCATTCCTGCGCTTTGGATTGTGGCATTCGGTATTTTATACGTATCCACCTTAAATACCTACTAGCAAACGATGATTATATCGAGCGTAATTGAAAACCCGCCGGAGCGGGTCGTCGGTTTAATGTACAAGTCGATTCCGAAGTTCCTGTAACCTGTTCCATTGCTTCTGAAGCAAATCCATCCGCTGGTTAAAAGGTATTGTGTCCCAGTGTTCATACAAGTGTCGGTTCGCTTCTTCGAACGCTCCATGGTGTTAAAGAAGGCTTCGGATTTTTCATCGTAATACTTTTCATCCGAATAAAGCCCTTTCAGCGATTTGCTCCAGTCGATGCTGCTGCTTTTCAATAATCGTATCGATTTCTGTTTCATCAAGCCTGCTCCAAGTCTTCATCAGTGCCTCGTTTGCAAGCTCATAACTATGGAGCATTTGTTCGATGACTTCTTCGTTTTTCATGGCAACCTTCCAATTCGTTCATTTTTGTGGAAATTAGCTGTAGAAAGTACAGCTAATTCATGGCGACCATGCCCGTATCCTCCAAGAGCCGAGCATCAGCCATAGAAATAAGGGCAGACAGTGGCTTATTTCTGAAAATGTGAACCAACTGATTTTGTTTAAGCTGCTCTTGACAGCTTATTGACCATTCGTGGGCCGAATATGGACGTTATGTACTGGCTTAAGCGGTTCTCCGCAGTTTATTAAGTAGTCCTGACCAGTGAAAAAGTGATATAAGCTGTTCTATGCCGTTATCATTAACTCTTCCCAAGGCAGCTATCGATGTGTCAGCTGGCGCCCAAAAATTTCGTATCCATCTGTCCCAGTTTCCGAGATAACTGTGATTTGCTAATCGATTCAAGGCCGAGTTGCGACTGCAGTTGACGATTCCCATTCAACAAACCGCTCAAGTCCGTCAATGAGGCGACTTGCTTAACTTGCGCAAGTACAAGCAACTGGGTAAACGTGATGGAATCCAGCTTCTTCGTATACTTGTCGAGACCTAAAGCTTTAATCTCGCGCAACATTTCCACCGTATCCAGTGGAGAAAAATATTCTGCCAATGTGGATTTCGTGGTATCCTTGTCCATGTCGTTGGTTCCTTAGTTTAGATTTGGACAGGACTACCTGTACCTCTATTCTAAGGAACTTTTCTATGTCCGGGGGTTGCAACATCTCGAACATTCGAATCATTGCGGGTATTAGTTTGTTAACGGATTCCAGTTGACAAACCTCGAAAAATTTAATGCAACGCTAGTGGTTCAGAACACCCTTATTTCTACTTCGTCCGTACTGCTCCCCTGGTTCGCCCTAATCCCTAGCGCTCCCTGATGCCCGCGCCTCCGCGTCGCGCGGCCATACTGCCGCAGACTGCCCCTGCTCAAGCCGATCGACCTGCGCCACCGGGGCGGCGTACTCAATGAAAACGAAAGAGAGGGAGCCCGCAGCTCCCTCCTATGTTTAACCCACGTGTTCCAGCAGTGTTTCTTCGAGGTAATTCCACAGCAGCGATTCCATGCCCTCGCGTGTCGTCTGCTGATTAATTCGATCACGCATCGGCGCACATCCCGGCATCCCCTTCGTATACCAGGCAGCGTGCTTGCGCATCTCCTTAACGCCAATATTTTCACCCTTGTACTCCACCAGCAAGTTCAGATGGCGGACGGCGACCTGAATACGTTCTTCATATGTCGGCTTTGCCAGTTTCTCGCCAGTCGCCAGATAGTGGGCCACTTCGCGGAAAACCCACGGATAACCGAGTGCGCCGCGGCCTATCATGACACCGTCACAGCCCGTTTCCGCAATCATTCGCGCTGCGTCTTCCGGTTCGACCACGTCTCCGTTGCCAATCACCGGAACGGACACGGCTTCTTTGACCTGCCGAATGATATCCCAATCTGCGCGTCCACTGTACATCTGCTTTGCAGTTCGGCCGTGAACGGTTACCGCTTGAGCGCCTGCTTCGACAACGGCTTGCGCGACTTCGACGGCGTTTACGTGATCGTCATCCCAACCCTTGCGGAATTTCACCGTGACCGGCTTCGATACGCGTTCAACGACGCCGCGGACAATTGAGGCCGCGTACTCGGGATCACGTGCCAAGGCAGCGCCCCGAACCGTTCTTGTAAATCTTCAGCACGGGACATCCCATGTTGATATCGATTAAGTCTGCATTGGTCTCGCCGACCATGCCTGCCGCTTCAATCATGGAATCGCGATCGAAACCGACCAGCTGTAAACTTACCGGATGCTCGTCTGGCAAAATCGTCAACATTTTTTGGCTCTTTTCATTGCCATGTACAAGCGCCTTGTCGCTGACCATCTCTGCGCACACCATGCCAGCGCCAAGCTCCTTCGCGAGAATGCGAAAAGGCGGATTGCACACGCCAGCCATCGGAGACAAAATCACAGGGTTGTCCAGCGTGACCCCGCCAATTGTCAACATCGATACCACACTCCTTTGCACTTCTAGAGGTTGTCCCTTTTCGGACACGCACTTCTAGGAACGGTCTTCTGCGTTCACGTTCATCGTTACGCCTTTTTATCACATGCCAAAGGACGTCTCCTGATGAGACGCCCATCGTTACGCATAAACAATGTCTCCAGCATAGCAGACGGCATGCAACCCCCGCAACCGGATATTACTGGGCTAAGAGGCCATCCGGCCGTGAGAAGAGATCAACCAGCCACCAGATGCCGACAATGGTCAGCAGCAGGTGTCCGAAAAACCCGACAAACGTCAGAAGGCCAAACACAGTCAATGCAAGCATCGCGATTCCGCTGCCAATGTAGCCGCAGTACATTCGATGCAAGCCCAGTGAACCAAAGAAAAACCACAGCAAGTAGGCTACGACGATATTTTTCCGCATGCCGACGCGCCCCCCGTTCCAGACGACGGAATCATCTGATAGCGCAGTCTATGAGGCGACCGCTTGCCTACATTCAGGGACAATCTCCGGCATTTTGGAACAGAAAGCAGCCTAGACCAGCGTGGCCTGTTTGTTTTGAGCCGCCATTTGCAGCAGCCTGCGTGTCTCCCCGTACATCAAACTCTTGCGCGGTGCGCCGAGTACAACGGAGATCCGTGTGTGTCCGTCCTGACGGACAGCGAAGGCGAGACAGTACATAGCTTTGGATGTGTAACCTGTCTTGCCGCCGATAATCTCGCCAAACGGGCTTGATTGCAAATACATGAAGCGGTTGCCGTTTCGAATCGGTTTGCCCGCAACCATGGCATTTGTGGTCTGCATCGCCTGTACAATCCGTGGATGTTTTATGGCTTCGCGCAGGATCAGTGCAATATCGTGCGCGCTCGACATATGTTCGTCGTCATGCAGTCCGTTCGGCGTCACAAAATTGGTATGCGTACATCCGAGCAGGCGCGCCTTCAAGTTCATCATGCGCGCAAAGCCTTCCTGTGATCCACCGACTGTCTCTGCGACTGCGTAGGCGACGTCATTTGCACTTTTCATCAAGATGGCATTGAGCGCTTCGTCTGCAGTCAGCACAGTCCCCGGCTTGAGACCCAAGCGAACTTTATGTTCGTGAGCGGCTTGTGAACTCACATAAACGGGATCGTCCGACTGGAGGTGCGTGACAAGCAGAATCGCCGTCATTAATTTCGTCGTGCTGGCCGGATACATCGGTACATCCGCCCGTTTCTCATACAGCAGCTTACCTGTATCGGCGTCCATCACAACAGCGGCCTTCGCATTGATTCCGATGCAGGGCACGGTCTTTTCTGCGGCCAGACTTTGAGTGGGCAAAATAAATAGCAACAGGACAAAACAAGCGAAGCCACAGAATAAGCTCCGCAAGCGGCTGACTGCGCCGTTACCTCTCATCCGATCACTCCCTCGAATCAGTACCGAAGTTTAATTTGATCGGATGCGGTCTGTTTTATGCCAGCGCCTGAACAACCACGCGCGCTGCCACCTGTTCATCGAGGACTACGCGCTGATTCAATACTTCCACTTCGATGCCAGCTTCATATGGACTTCTGTCACGGGTTACGCGGACGCGGTTGCCAGGGACAAGTCCGTTACGATGCAGAAACCGCAGCAGTTCAAGGTCTTCTTCTGCCTGCTCGATAATCCGTATCACTTCACCGGTCTCGCCCGCAGTGAGTTCGGACAACGGCTGGCCTTTCGGCAGCACAGCGCCAGTTCCCGGAATCACGTTCCCATGCGGACAGGTCGTTGGATGACCGAGCCGTTCATATAGGCGCTCCTCGACCAGCGGTGATACGCTCAGTTCCAATCTGGCTGCTTCAACGTGCGCATCTGCCCAGTCGAGACCAAGTTCATCGGTCAGCCAACGCTCGAGCAAACGGTGCTTACGCACAACTGCCTCTGCACGTTCCTGACCCTTCGGCGTCAGCTCAATCGCCTTATCGGCTTGCGGATTGACCAGTCCAGCCGCTGTCATGCGCTGAACAGTCTGCGTCACAGTCGGACGTGCGACGCCCATATGGTCGGCCAGTACTGACGGGAACACAGTAACGCCTTCCCCTGCCAGCACAAAAATCGCTTCAAGATAGGCGTCCATTCCATGTCGCTCCTGCATCAGTCGTGTTCCTCTCGCGCCGCTTCGATGCGGATCTCTCCGAATGGTACGCCCGCGAACGAAAGTTTCAGCACGTCACCGGCAGTCAAAGGGCGCGACACCAGCCGGCGTACCTGTATAGACGATATCGCCCGCGGTCAGGCCGAAACGACGGCGAATAAAGGCGCACAATGTGCGAAAATCAAACAGCATATCGCGGGCCTGCCCAGATTGAACAACTTGTCCGTTCTTTTCGAGTGTAAACGTTGTTTCCAGCAGCACTTCCCAGTCGAGCACGCGATGAACGCCACTGAGAATCGCCGATTGGCGGAAACCCTTCGCGAACTCCCATGGATGTCCTTTTGCCTTTAACTCGTTTTGCGCGTCTCTGTCTGTGAGATCGAGCCCAAGTGCGATCCCTTCGACGGCGCTCGTCCAATCGTCGGTATCCTGAAATTCATCCGCGAACAGCAAGACGATTTCAAGTTCATGATGAATATTCTTTGCGCCAGCAGGCAGTGTGACAACGCCGTCTGCCGGTGCCAAAGCGTGTGTCGGCTTGCCGAAGATCATCGGCTTGGTCGGTACCGCATTGCCGAGTTCTACAGCGTGATCGACATAGTTTCTCCCCACACAGAATACGTTTCGAACCTTCCGCACCGCACTGTCGGCCGATTCTATCGCTTCTACTTCAAACGCATGCATGTCGCGTTCACTCCCCCGCGGTCCAACGCCTTTGTCAATGTGTCATTAATTGTACCATATCGAATACGAATCGAATCGGCCCATCAGAGCAGGTGCCTACGACTAAAGATGTATGTGCCTAAGACCATCGCTGGACGTCATTGACCGCCCCGCCTTCTATCATGAAGTTAAACGAAACGCCTGCAAGAACGAGGCTGGGAGGTCGTAAATATGAGTCGAACGGATCAACCTGTCATCATCATCACTGGTGCAAGTCAAGGACTGGGCGCAGCGCTGGCCCAGGTTCTCCTGACACAGTCCTATCGTATCGCATTCTGCGCCCGTACGGTGAGCCGTGTCAACGAAACGGTTGCAACACTTGGCTTTGCCGATCGCGTACTTGCACGCGCGGGAGACGTCACCGATGCGGAATTTCGACGGACTTTCGTAGCGGAGACCGTTACCACATTCGGACGCATCGATGCCATCGTCAACAACGCATCTACACTTGGCGACACACCACTGCCACAATTGGCCGAGACGTCAGCCGCAAATCTTCGGCACGTGATGGAAGTCAATTTTATCGCGCCTATCCTGTGGCTGCAGGAAACGCTGCCATACCTCGCCGCAAACAAGCGCGCACTGGTGGTTGGCATATCGAGTGATGCAGCGAAAGCCGGCTATCCAGGCTGGGGCGTCTATGGCAGTTCCAAGGCCGCGCTCGATCTGGCTCACCGCACGCTTGGTGCCGAGCTGCCACAGACAGTCACCGCACTTGCTGTCGATCCCGGTGACATGGACACAGCCATGCACCATGCCGCCATCCCGGACGATGTCGGCATGGCGCCGCCGTCGAGCGTGGCAGAGGTACTGGCTACCCTGTTTTCCCCGCTCACACAGGACGTTGACAGCCCTTTTTCATCCGGAACTCGCCTACGTGTCGCACATGGGCACTTGATTGTGGATGATGGCGTATGACAAGACCGTACAGCACAATCGATAAGGACTTGCTTGATCTCAAACTGCAGCCATTCACCCCCGCCACCCAGCCAATCGAAATGGTGGCAGGCCGCAGAGATGCTGTACGGATGCTGGTCATGGAACGCGCGTCCAGCCAGTTTCACGATGCCCGTTTTACCGACTTGCCTGAATTTTTACGAGCCGGAGACGTGCTGGTCGTCAATACCTCACAGACCATTAAAGCCCGGTTGCATGCCCGCTGCAGCACAGAGCGGTTATGCCTGCATCTCGCCGCGTATCTCCGGCCGAATCTCGTCATCGTCGAGCGAAGGAGTGCAGTTGGCGAGCCGGACGACGCCCCCTTCAAGTTGGGCGATTGCATTGACATCATCGAGCCAGAAAGCGGTCGGGTGACAGCGACAGTACGTGTAAATCAGAAATTTCATCCGAACAGCCGTCTGTGGGTGGTTGAGTCGAGCGAAGATCTCTACGCTTTGGCGCCGGCCATTGGCCAGCCAATCCAATATGCGTATGTCACGTCGAAGCAGCGAGTCGATGCATATCAAACCATCTTCGCACATCATCCGGGATCGTCCGAAATGCCGTCCGCATCACGCCCGTTTACACGGCCGCTGTTGAAACAGATTGCTGCTCGCGGTGTACGGGTATGCAGTTTGACGCTGCATACCACTGTGTCGAGTCATGAAGTGACAGCGTCGCTCGCTGACCACCCTGTGGTTCCGGAGTGGTACCATATCCCTGCCTGGACAGCCGCTGCGATCAACAGAGCCAAACAGCAAAATGGACGGGTCATTGCTGTGGGAACCACTGTTGTCCGGGCACTCGAAGCAAGCGCAGAACATACAGGCATGGTCAAAGCGCAGTCCGCATGGACGCAGTACCTGGTAACGCCGGAACAGCCGGTGCGCGTAGTAGACGGTCTCGTAACCGGCATGCACGACAACCATTCGAGCCACCTCGCCTTGATGTATGCATTCGTCAAACGTGAGACATTGAAACAGGCATACGCACATGCAGCAGTGCAAGGTTACCGCTGGCACGAATTTGGCGATGTCAGTCTCGTGCTATAGCATATAGTTGATAGGAAAGGTGGCGCTGGCATGGAGTCGGAGCAAACCACATCGTCTGCGAGTAAAACAATGTCTATGCTCAAGGACATCGCAGAGGCACTGAACGAAGCCAATGACATCCAGGCGGCAATGGCGGCATTGTTGCCCAGAATTGCACAAATGCTGGATTTGCATACTGCCTGGGCGTTTCGTTTTGACCCCACCCGCAGCTGCTTCGTTGAGGTCGGCGCCAGCGGCTTGCCGCCCGCGCTCGCTCGAAATGACGCGGAGGCGCTGAAGGGCGGCTGGTGCGAGTGTCAAAGTAAATTCATGAGCGGCGCCTTATCGCGAGCTGTAAACATCGTCCGGTGCAGCCGTTTGCGTGACGCTGTTGGCGACAAGCAGGGACTTGTATTTCACGCGAGCGTCCCGCTCCAGAGCCACGGAAAGCCACTTGGCATACTCAACGTTGCAGCCAGCGGTACGCAGGCGTTTGGGCAGGACGTGCTGAATCTGCTCGAACTCATTTCGCATCAGGTTGCCGTCGCCGTCGATCGCGCTGGCCTGCTTGCCGCCGAACGCGAACGTTCAGAAAAACTGCAGCAGCTGTCGGCAATTTCAGCCGAACTCGTCAGCCTTGCCGACCCAGATCAGTTGCTGCAAGCTGCCGTGGAGGCCATTGTAGACCAGTTGGACTATGAGGCTTGCGGGATCACGCAGGTCGATGCTGTGGACGGCCAACGCCTCGTAGCGGCCGCGCATCAAGGCAAGCAGGCCCAGACTGGCATCTACCGTTACCAGGACGAGACGGATATCATGCAGCTGCCACCGGAGGAACAGATCCTGCTGCCAGACGCCTGCAGCGTCTTGACTGTGCGCATTCCCGAACACCGACTACAGCATTCGTCTGGAAAGCCGGTACCGTTCTGCGTTCAACGAGATCGACAGGGACATTCTGTCTGCGTTTACGTGGCATTTGTTTGCAGCGCTTGAGTACGCCAGACTGCATCAGCAGTCCGTTGCCAGCGCAAAATGGGCGGAACGCCGACGCCTCGCAGCCGATCTCCATGATTCGGTCAGCCAGCGGCTGTTTTCTGCCATCCTGTTGGCCCGCACTGCCAGCATGCTGACGGGATCGCCTGAACATAAAGATCAGGCCGATGAACTGCTATTGAACATTCAAGCATTGCTCGTAGAAAGTCAGGAAGAAATGCGTACCATGATTCGTGCCCTGCGTCCAGCCACGGATCAGCATTTTGTGGCTGCCCTTGAAGAGCGCATTCACGCCCTGCAGCTTCAGCATGAAACGCACCTGCAGCTAACGCAGCAAGGCTGTGAATCACTCACACTGCCAGGCCATCTACGTGAAGCACTGCTTCGGGCAACGGACGAGGCGCTGCAAAACGCTTTGAAGCACGCGCGCGCAACCCACGTCTTTGTATCCCTGCAGCGGCATGAAGATGAGCTCGTAGTAACGGTCTCAGATGACGGCCGTGGTTTTCACCAGTCGAACTGTCAGCGTGGGCTTGGCATGAATACCATGAAAGAACGGATGGAAACAGTGGGTGGAACGATGCGCATGAAGAGTGCGCCTGGAGCTGGCACGACCATCGAGTTTGTTCTTCGTATTTCGTGTAAAAGTGAGGGTTAAAAGATGGCTGCATCCCCGATTCGCGTTGCGATTGTCGATGATCATCCGATGGTTCGCACGGGACTTCGCTCGTTTCTTGAGGTTTCGAGCGAAATCGTGATCGTAGGTGAAGCGGAAAGCGGACAAGCGGCAGTCGAGATGGCCCTGTGCACGGCAATGGATGTTCTCCTGATGGATCTCGTTATGCCAGGCCATCCAGACGGGGTTGAGGCTACCCGAATCATCACGTCTAAGGTACCTGATGTGAAGGTCATCGCATTGACGTCGTTTGTGGAACCCGAGCATATGTTGGCTGCCATTGCCGCCGGCGCTGTTGGATACCTGCACAAAGATGTCATGCCAGACGATCTGCTCCGTGCGATTGAGCAAGTCGCCGCTGGCCGCAGCATCCTGGAACCGCAGGCGCTCCGTGCGCTGCGGCAGCAACGCGATTTCAGAGCGACTCAGTCTGAGCCGGCCACAGTGTCACCTTCACAACCATCTCTGACGTCACGGGAGCAGGAAGTTCTGGCCGCACTGGCATGTGGTTACCCAAACAAAGAAATTGCAGCGCGGCTTGGCATCACAGAAAAAACAGTCAAGGCTCATATCAGCCACATTCTCGCCAAATTGGACGTCTATGACCGTACGCAGGCGGTGATTGTCGCAGCGCGGCTTGGATTGGTGAAAATCTAAATCGCAGACAGCCTGCGGTCACTCACCTTTGGCACGAAAAAAGGTGCGCGGGCCAATTGGCCATCGCGCACCTTTTCACTGTCCAATTCAACTTAGCAGTACTGGTTGAACATTTCTTTCAGACGAGCGGAGACGTGTTCCGCATCGGATCCTTCGATGTCGCTGCGCTGCAGCGCGCCAACCAGTTCACCATCTTTGAACAGGAACATGGACGGCGAAGAAGGCGGCATTCCAACGAAAAATTCGCGTGCACGCGCAGTTGCTTCTTTATCCTGCCCGGCGAATACGCTCACAAGACGATCGGGTTTCTTTTCGTTCTCCAGCGCCATACCCGCTGCCGGCCGTGCAATACCACCGGCACAGCCGCACACGGAGTTAACGAAAAATAGAGTCGTGCCACTTTTCTCGGCGACGACCGCGTCCACCTCTTCTGCGGTCTTCAATTCCTGAAAGCCAATTTGGGTCAGCTCGTCACGCATCGGCTGTACCATCATGGCATAGAAGTCGAGTTCTGTTGACATCTTTACATCCTCCTTCCGTGAGGTTCCCTCCTATTATACTCCCCGCAATTGCTTGGTTCCAACTTCATTTTTTATAGAGGCTATTCTGGACAGTTGCATCGGTTAGAGCGTACGGGTATAACTTGAAGTGGACATGCTCGTGAAAACAGCGTTGAAATGAGGAGTCGTGTTGTTCAATCAGAGCTTTCTGGATGCCTGCCGAGGCCTGCCGAGCGAGCGCGTACCCGTTTGGTTCATGCGCCAGGCCGGCCGCTATCAAGCGGAATACCGTGAAATTCGCAAGCAGCACACGCTGCTTGATATCTGCCGCGATCCCGAACTATGCGCACAGGTAACCATGCTCCCCATCGAGCAGCTGGATGTAGATGCCGCAATCCTGTTCTCAGACATATCCGTACCCATCGGCGCTATGGGTCGAGCGTTTGACATCAAGGAAAGTGTTGGCCCCGTAATGGACGAGCCAGTCCGGACTGAAAAAGACATCGACAGCCTCGAAGTCTTCAATCCGGCCGAAAAACTGCCCTATGTACTCGAATCCATTCGCCTGCTCACCGAGCGGCTGCAAGTCCCGCTCATCGGCTTTGCGGGCGCACCATTCACACTTGCAAGCTACATGGTTGAAGGCGGTTCCTCGCGTGATTACCGCCACACCAAGCAAATGATGTGGGGACAGCCCGAGCTGTGGCAAAAATTGATGACAAAGCTCGCAGATATGACGGTGACATACCTGAGGGCCAAATTAAGGCGGGCGCACAGGCGATTCAGTTGTTCGACAGCTGGGTTGGCGCACTGTCCCCATACGATTATCGCCAGTACGTGCTGCCAACGATGCGCGACATCTTCGGCAGCCTGACATCAGAGCAGGTTCCACTCATCTATTTTGGCGTAGGGACGGGCGAACTGCTGCGCGATTTTGGACACACTGGCGCCAGTGTCATTGGTATTGACTGGCGTGTGCCGCTGGCCGAGGCACGTACGCGTTTGCCAGCCAAAGTGGCGATTCAGGGCAATCTCGATCCGATGTTGCTCGAAGCGCCTTGGCCGGTGATTGAAGACCACGCGAAACGCATCCTCGACGAAGGGCTTGCTGCACCTGGCTTCATCTTTAACCTGGGTCACGGTGTACCACGCACGACCGATCCGAACGTGCTCATACGGCTGACCAAATTTGTCCACGCTTATTCAGAACAGCTGCGTGCTGTTGGAGGTGAAGCGTGATGATTGAACGTCCACTCGGCGTGCTCTTGATGGCATACGGAACGCCACGCAGCCTGGCTGAAGTTGAACCGTACTACACCCACATCCGTCACGGCAGAAAACCGTCACCAGAACTGCTGCAGCAGCTCGTTTCCCGCTACGAAGCCATCGGCGGAGTCTCGCCGTTGAACGAGATCACCGAGCGTGAAGCAAGTGGGCTCGAACAGGTACTGGGCGCCGACGGTGGCCGGGAAGTCAAAGTCTACCTCGGCATGAAACATGCAGCGCCGTTCATCGCAGACACGGTTGCACAAATGAAAGCGGATGGCATCGAAGACGCCGTCGCGTTGGTGCTGGCACCGCACTATTCGACCATGAGTGTACAAGCCTATCTGGATACCGCCTTGGAAGCGAGCGCACAACTTGGTGGTCCTTCGCTTTGCGGTTGTGCGTTCGTGGCATCTAGAACCCGCCTTTATCGATCTGTTGGTAGAGCGTGTCAAAGCTGCGCTCGCACAGCTATCGAATCCGAGCGAAGCGAAAGTGCTTTTTTCTGCCCACAGCCTGCCCAAGCGGATCTTGGAACAAGGAGATCCCTATCCGGAACAATTGCGTGCTACCGGCGAAGCTGTCGCCATGCAGCTCAACTTGACCAATTACGGTTTTGCCTGGCAGAGCGCTGGCCGTACGCCGGAACCGTGGCTCGGGCGCGGATATTCTGGATGTGCTGCGTGACTTCGCGGACCAGGCGTGCGGCAAGTGGTTCTCTGTCCTGCTGGTTTTGTATCGGATCATCTCGAGGTACTGTACGATGTCGATATTGAATGCCAGGCGCTCGTGCGGGAACTCGGCATCGAACTGGTTCGGACAAGGATGCCAAACGACGATCCAAAATTTCTGCGGTTGCTGGCTGACCTCGTCCGTCAGTATGAATCTGAGCTGGAAGCGAAGTGAGCACCATGGCGCATCGGATTGTCATCATCGGCGGTGGCATCACGGGCCTGACGACTGCCTTTCGACTGCGGCAGGCTGCTGAATCCGTCACTTATCCGGTAACGTGCACCGTGTTAGAAGCTGCACCGCGATTTGGCGGGAAGATTGATACACTGCGCGAAGGGCCGTTCGTTATCGAAACTGGGCCGGACTCTATTCTTGCACGCAAACAGGCAGGCACTGATTTGATTCGCGATCTCGGCATCGAGTCGGAGATTGTATCCATCAATTCAGCCGCCCAGAAGACATTCATCCTTCATCACGGTCAGCTGTGCGATCTGCCAGCTGGCACCAACCTCGGCGTTCCTGCGACGAGAAGACCGTTTGCCCGGAGCAATACACTTGTCTCGCGCAGTGGAAAGCTGCGTGCTCTGCAGGACTTGGTTCTGCCTGTCGGCGATCTCGGCGAAGATATTTCGCTTGGGGAGCTCCTGAAAGGGCGTCTTGGCGACGAATGGGTCAGCCAGATCTGCGAACCGCTGCTCGGCGGCATCTATGCGGGCAATATGGATAAAATCAGTACCTTGGCGACGTTTCCGCAATTCCTGCAAATGCTCAAATCGTCAGGGAGCCTCATTCGGGGCGCCGCGAAACTGCGTCGCCAAGCACAGCAGGCAGCGCCGCGGCTTGAAGAGACAGGTCGCAGCGCTTTTATCACGTTGAAACACGGCCTGATTACACTCATCGAACGGTTGTTTGACTGCCTCCGGGACTGGGCGAACCTGCAGGCCAACGCCCGCGTTGAGGCAATTGAGGCACTTGCAGACGGAAGCTACCAAGTCTTCTATACGCAAGGCGGCGTCAAACAGTCGCTTGAAGCAGATGCGGTCATCATTACGACACCTGCTCCTATGGCAGCCCGGCTGCTTGCTCCGCTCACAACGGTTGCACAAAGCTTGGCTGATATGAAAATGTCTTCGACGGCAACAGTGGCACTTGGCTACCAAAAGGCGCGTACGCGTGGTCAGTTCGCAGGGCCAGGACATGCCGATTGGTTCGGGCTTCGTGATCCCCCATTCGGAACAGCGCAGCATCACAGCTTGTACCTGGACTTCAAGCAAATGGCCCCATACAGCAGCCGATCCGTACGTTCTCGTCCGCTGCTATGTCGGCCACAGTGGAGATGCAAGCGGACTGTCCCTCTCTGATGACGACTGCATCCAGATGGTCAGGGATGAACTTCGCCAGATTGTCGGACTTGAGGCGAGCCCAGATTTTGCCCGTGTCACGCGTTGGTATGACGCAATGCCGCAGTATCAGGTCGGTCACCTGCAGAAAGTAGCAAGCATTGAGAAAAAACTGGCAGAGAAACATCCCGGCCTGTATTTGGCTGGAGCTAGCTATCATGGCGTCGGTATTCCGGACTGTATCGCTAATTCCAATCAAGTCGCCGAACAAGTCTGGGCACAATTGCGCGAACGCGATCGCTAAAGGGCAGGTGCTAACATGGTTGAACATATGGTGTTGCTCAAGTTCTCAGCGGATACGCCTGCTGCAGCGCGTGTCGAAGTCATCCGCCGCTTGCTGGAACTGAAAGATGAGGTGCCTGGCATCGTCGAAATGACAGCTGGAGAAAACTTCAGCCAGCGCAGTCAGGGTTTTCAAGTTGGTTTGCTGGTTCGGTTTGAGCATCGGGAAGCACTGCAGCCTATCGGCCAGCATCCAAAACATCAGGCAGTATACAAATATATGGAATCTGTTGGACTCGAAGATATTATCGCCGTTGACTTTGAACGCTCGATCTGCTGGCTATTGGACAAATTGATAGCAGCGGTGTAGAATCGCTGTTGGCGATTCGTCGCTAATTTCCTGCGCACGAGGTGGCAACTATGTTTCGCACACTCATGAAGTCAAAAATTCATCGTGCCACAGTCACGCGAACCAACCTAAACTATGTTGGCAGCATCACCATCGATGAAACATTGATGGAAGCCGCTGATTTTCTAGAAAACGAACTGGTTCAGATCGTCAACGTGAACAACGGCGCACGATTTGAGACCTACGTCATTAAAGGTGAGGCCGGTTCTGGTGCAATCGAACTAAACGGAGCGGCCGCGCGTTTGGCGGAACCCGGTGATTTGGTCATTATCATATCGTATGCTTCGTATTCCGAGGATGAGGTTCGTGGTCATCAGCCGACCGTGGTGGTCGTCGATGCAGACAACCGAATCAGTGGACATATTGCAAGCGAAGCAGAACACAATCTTCTCCATCCCTGAGATGCAGCCGACCGGCTGCATCTTTTTTCCACGCTTACAGGCGCCTTGCATGCACAGAAAGCAGTTTAACCGCATATGGTGGTGGTAATCCGATTATAGATGACAAATAATTGACAAACTGTTATAGTCAGAATTAAACGAATAGTTTGGAGCGGTGAATCATGACAAATCCCGTGTCCTATTGGTCCGATGACGAGTTGCAAAGTCGCCTGGATATGCTGGACGCGCCCAACCCGCAAGTACCAGCAGCTTGCGTACTCCGTAGATTCCCCAGAGCGAGATGCCGCCCGCCAGGAAGTCGAAGAAATTGAACGCCACATGCTCGAGATCAACCAAGAAATACTCCGTCGCATAGAACTTTCGTAAGCCGCAGCAAAGAGGTTGTTGTCCAGTTATTTCCCCTATACAACATACAGAATGCTCGATTTATCGGGCTTATTTGTGCATGCATTCGCTCCCGAAACGGCGTACTTGCAACACCGTTGAAGTGGGTGTTAAGCTACAGAAACGAATCATTGTTGGATAGGGGATACGACTGTGGCTAAGAACAAACCGGAATGTCGTCTCAGTTCCAGGTCGACTGTTGTTTCTCGGTCGACGTCAGCCTAAGACCGTTGCCATTATCGGGGCAGGACGAATTGGTTCCGGCGCTGCGGAGGAGTTTCTTAAGCGCGGTCACCACGTGTTGATGATCGATCGCGACCCGGAGCCGCTTGAACCGTTTGCCCCAGTCTGCCATACGGCCATCGGCAACGCCGAAGATGTCGATTTTCTGATTGAAGTGGGCGTCAAGAACGTCGATGCGGTGATTGTCGCAATTGGCGACAATGAGACCAGTTCCAATCACGCTACAATCAACTGCAAGGACTTTGGACTGTATGTGGTTGCCAAAGCGACGCATCAGAGACACGGGAAGATTCTCAAGCGCCTTGGCGCCGACAAGGTCGTCTACCCCGAGCGCGATTCAGGCATTCGTTTGGCAAGGATGATGACCCGCTCGTCGATTTTGGAGACAATCGACCTATACGAACAGGTCACCATGGCGGAAATTGTCGCAGGCGGTGATTTAGTCGATCGAACCCTGATGAAACTGGATTTGCCGAAACGGTTTGGCGTTCAAGTCGTGCTCATTATTCGCGGCGATGAAACGGTATTCCCCGTGAGCGCCAGCGATACCATTTTAGAAGGTGACCGTCTGGTCGTGCTCGGTTCGGCAGATGCAATTTCGCAGCTCGCCAAGCTTGCCGAGCGATAAGTCGAATGGATGCCCAAGTCGGGCATCCCCCCTATTTGAACGATTACCGTTGCAGAAATGGATTCATTGCCAGTTCGCGCGCCATCGTTGTACGTGGTCCGTGACCTGGATACACGGTTGCCTCCGCCGGAAATCTTGCCACTTTTCGGAGTGACTGCTCCATTGCCGCTGCGTCTGAGTAGGCGAGATCGGTCCTGCCAATCGTCCCCGAAAACAGCGTATCACCGGTCAGCACAACCGTCTCGTTCACAAAACAGACGCCGCCAGGCGAGTGCCCCGGTGTATGTACAATCGTAAATTCAGTTTCACCGATGCGTACGGTCGTGTCTGGTTCCCAGAATCCATCCGGTTCCCGCAGAGGCGCCGCATCAATCCCGGCCCACTGTTTCGCCCGCTCATGCATTTCGTGCCACACCGGCAAGTCGTCTGCGTGAACGTACGCCGGAATGTTGTAGCGATTACGTACGAAATCGACACCAACCACATGATCGAAATGCGCGTGCGTACACCAGATGGCCGTCGGTACATAATGATTGCTATCGATATATGTGAAGACCCGTTCGAGATCGAGGCCCCCGGATCGACGATGACAGCTTCAGCACCAGCCGCGGCCTCGGCTGCCAGCACGTAGCAGTTCGAACTCAGCGGGCTGATGATAAACGGCTTGATCTCCATCTTGCTTACCTCCGTATGTTCAAAATGTACGTGTGCTGTCGAACAGAATTGTGACCGGTCTCATCGTTGACTAGTTCAACCTGCATCATCGCGCCAAATTCGCCCGTCTGAACCGTCAAACCAAATCCGCGCAGCTGCTCATTGAAATACTCATAGAGCCACTTGGCCATCTCTGGTTCCGCCGCCTGCATGAAGTTTGGCCGCCTGCCTTTGCGCACATCCCCATAGAGCGTGAACTGCGAGATGGATAAAACGGCCCTTGCACATCCAGCACGCTTTGATTCATCTTGCCTTCTGCATCCTCGAAGATGCGCAGGTGCGCCACTTTTTTCGCTGCATACGCTGCATCGAGGTTACTGTCGTCTGTACCGACACCGACCAGCAGCACCAAACCGCGGTCGATTGCGCCAACAGTCTCGCCTGCCACCGTCACCCGTGCAGGCCGGACCGCTGCACCACAACTCTCATGCATTCCTCACCTTTTCTGCTTTGCTTGCCGACACAGCAACGTGCGGCAGGGGGTCGGCCCCAGTGGGACCCGTTTAGGCCGGGCAAAGCCCCGGGTTACCCTGTTCGGGCTTCCTATCACTGGACGACTCTTCGCACTGAGTGGATGTCTTTTAATCGTTTGATCCGCTCCACCACCGTACGCAAATGTTCGAGATTGCGAATTCTCACGCTCAACTGGACGTGAGCAATTCGCCGATTGTCCACACGTCCACTCACGGCTGTGACATCCGTCTTTGTCTCTGCCACAGCGTTCATCACTTCGTTGATGAGACCATGCCGGTCGAGGCCTTCGACCTCAAGTTCGACATGGTACGCTGAGTCCAGCGACGCAGCCCATTCGACCTCGAGTACGCGATCGCCTTCCTGTAACAGCGAACTCACATTCGGACAGTCGGCCCGGTGAATCGAGACGCCGCGGCCGCGCGTGACGAAGCCGATGATTTCGTCTCCTGGAACCGGATTGCAGCAGCGGGCAAACCGTGTGAGCAGATTATCTGTCCCCTTCACAAGCACGCCTGTCTCGTTGGGCTTCTCACGCGATTTGAGTTCACGCGGCACGACTTCGAGTGACTGATCCTGATGTTCACGGCGGTAACGGTCCACAAGCCGGGTCACGACTTGAACTGGGCTGAGGCCACCGTAGCCGATGGATGCATACATATCTTCATCACGCGTGAAGTTGAATTTCTGCATAACCTCACTCAGATAGACAGGTTGCAGCACCTTTTGCGCATCGAGGTGCTGGCGGACCAGTTCCTTCTCTACCAGTTCCTTGCCGCGCGCCACATTTTCCTCACGCTTTTCTTTCTTGAACCACTGCCGTATTTTACTCTTGGCCTGTGAGGATTGGACAATTTTCAGCCAGTCTCGACTTGGACCGTAGCTGTGCTTCGATGTGAGGACTTCAATAATATCGCCCGTCTTCAGGCGGTAGTCGAGCGGCACGATTTTGCCGTTCACCTTTGCTCCGATGCAGCGATTTCCGATATCGGTATGAATCCGATAGGCGAAGTCAATCGGCACCGAGCCAGCAGGCAGATCGATGACATCGCCTTTCGGTGTGAAGACAAACACTTCGTCTGTGAACAGGTCCAGCTTGAGTGTCTCCATGAACTCCTGCGCATCGCGGTAATCCTGCTGCCATTCGAGAACTTCACGGAACCACGCCAGTTTTTGCGCGAACTTCCCGTCGGCTCGCTGACCGCCTTCCTTGTACACCCAGTGCGCGGCGATACCGTATTCGGCCGTCTCATGCATTTCCCATGTCCGGATTTGAATCTCCAGCGGTTCGCCGTTCGGACCGACG
The DNA here is from genome assembly GCA_963758235.1 of uncultured Alicyclobacillaceae bacterium. Taxonomy (GTDB): domain Bacteria; phylum Bacillota; class Bacilli; order Alicyclobacillales; family Alicyclobacillaceae; genus CAVWUS01. Next base: position 84,183 of record CAVWUS010000017.1, read on the forward strand.
ACCGTGGTGTGCAGGCTTTGATACATGTTCGGCTTCGGCATGGCGATGTAGTCCTTAAATCGCCCCGGCATCGGTTTCCACATGGTGTGTACCACGCCGAGCACGCCATAGCAGTCCTTGACGCTGTCGACAATCACGCGGATGGCGAACAAGTCATAGATTTCGTTGAACTCCTTGTGTTGGGTGACCATTTTGCGGTAGATGCTGTAGATATGTTTGGCGCGTCCGGAGACTTCGGCCTGAATGTCGATCTCCAGTAGTTTCAGCTTCAGATTATCCATGACAGCGTCAACATACTGTTCACGTTCAGCGCGCTTTTGCGCCATCAGGTGGACAATCCGGTAGTACTGTTGTGGATTCAGATAACGCAGCGCGGTGTCTTCCAGTTCCCACTTCATCGTGTAGATGCCGAGCCGATGTGCCAGCGGTGCAAAAATTTCAAGCGTTTCGCGTGCCGTGCGAATTTGCTTTTCGGGTGACTGAAAGCGCAGCGTGCGCATGTTGTGCAGGCGATCAGCCAGTTTGATCAACAGCACGCGAATGTCCTTTGCCATCGCCATAAACATCTTGCGCAGATTTTCCGCCTGCTGCTCTTCGGTCGATTCGAACTTGATCCGCTTCAGCTTCGTGACGCCGTCTACAAGTGCGGCCACTTCGGCGCCAAAGCGGCGCACAATCTCTTCGTCAGTCACACGGGTGTCTTCCACGACGTCGTGCAGGAAGGCTGCAGTCAAGGTGGTGGCATCCAGCTCAAGTTCAGCCAGGATGATGGCTACAGCGACCGGATGCGTGATGTACGGATCGCCGGAACGCCGCATTTGCCCTGCGTGCGCTTCCTCTGCAAAGGCGTACGCCTTGCGCAGCACGGCAATGTCATTGTCCGTTCCATAACGGCTCACCAGTTCGCAAAGCTTGTCCATTGTCATCTTGCCACCCCCTGTCCTGCCAAACCGTCGATGTGAAAGCCTGGCCTGTCAGCGGGTCAGATACAAACAGTCGATTAGTACTGCGCAAGCGTACGAATCTCCATATTGGGCAGTTTGTGCCGCCCTTCGAGATGTGTCAGTTCAATGAAAAAGGCTGCGCCGACAACTGTCGCGCCGAGCTGCTCAACCAGTCTGACGGTTGCGCTGATGGTGCCACCTGTCGCCAATAGATCGTCCGCCACGAAGACACGCTGATGAGGGGACAAGGCGTCTGCATGGATCTCTAGTTGATCCGCACCATATTCGAGTTCATACGTCGTCGTGACGGTTTTTGCCGGCAGTTTACCGCGTTTGCGTACCGGCGCAAAACCTACGCCAAGCGCATACGCGAGCGGAGCGCCCACGACATACCCACGCGCTTCCGGCCCAACAACCACATCAATATTCAGCTTTTCCGCGAACGCTGCTAGATCTTCAATGGCCGCGCGATATGCGGCCCTTCTGCAAGCAATGGGGTAATATCCCGAAACAAAATCCCTGGCTGCGGGAAGTCCGGAATTTCTCGAATCCACGGTTTGATGTCCAATCCAGTCGTCCTCTCTATCTGTGCTCGCTGCTTGGCGACCTGCTGGCAGCAACAGCTTGTCTGAGATAATCATGATAGCGTTTTGATTCTCGCAAATCTCTCGGTGTCGCGTATTCAACAACATGATACGCATTTGCACTGCGCGTGGCAAACCCCAGTTCGACAAACGAATCGAGCATCATCTCCGCTGTCTCTTCGGTAGCGGCTGGCACAGCACGCGAAACCTGCTGTGAATCGAGCTGCCGCCTCGCCCGAAGCAGTCGATAGACCGCAACGAAGTCCCGGCGATTGCGGACGTTATCGAGCCGCATGGCGGTGATGATGTTCAGTTGGATCCGCTCCGTTCCACGCCAGACGTTGCGCGTGACCTCGGCCATTGCGGCGATCCAGTCGCCTTCCGTAAGCGTCTGCGCAGACTCCGGTACGTTGAACCAGATGGCCTCCACCTGCCGCTTCTCTTCTACTAGCGTCAACCGCAGATGCTTTCCGTCCTTCAGCCAATCCATCTTGCTGATTTGTACCGGCCTGACGTAGAACTGCAGCGGTGGAAACCCAGGGCCGTACGGTGCCAGTCTGTCCAGCCAGTCAGCCGTATCCTTCGTCACTTCTGCCAGCGGCAGAAAGTCATCCGCAATCCATTCATCATTTTGCGCAGCTGCCACATCGGCGCCTGCCACAGCCTGCTGCAATGCCTCTGCGAATTCCGCAACGCGATCGCGCTCGATACCACACCCCACGGCCGCATCGTGCCCCCCAAAGTGGTGCAGCGTATGGTCAACTTGCGTGAGCGCTTCATAGAGAGAGATGCCATCCGGAGCGCGTCCGGATCCTTTCAGGACTGTGCCCCCGTCATCACACAGTACAATCGCCGGGCAGCCATATGCATCGACCAGTCGAGCGGCCACAATCCCGGCCACCCCCAGGTGCCACGGCCCTGCTGCAACCACAGCCGTCTGCCCTGACTCAGCCGGTGGCAACAGAGCGGCGGCTTCACGGAATGCCCGTTCCGTCTCTTTTCGCCGCAGTTCATTCCACCTTTCAATCTCGCTCGCCAGTGCCATCGCCTCATCTGCTGATTCAGCCAGCAACAGATCAAACGCCACTTTGGCTGAGGCCATCCGCCCCGCCGCATTGAGGCGAGGCGTGATCTGCCAAAGCAGCGTCCGCTCCGACAGCGGCTTGCCAGCACAACCTGCAGTCTCACACAGCGCCCGCCACCCCGGTGCGCTCCAGCGTTCAAGTGCAGCGAGACCAAGTTTGACCAGGCGCCTGTTTTCCCCCGTGAGCGGCATCACATCGGCGAGCGCACCGAGCGCTGCAAGTCCAAGCATGGCAGAGCGAACCCTGTCATCTGCGCTCACACCGAGCGCGTCGAGCAAAGCCATAGAAACGTGATATGCAACGCCTGCGCCCGAGAGAACCGCTGTCTGCGTGCGATCGACCGAACGGATCCAATGGACAATCGCGTCCGCCTGCGGGAGTTCATCCCCAGGTTCGTGGTGATCGGTCACAATGACATCCATTCCGAGCGACTTCGCAAGACTGACAGCTTCGTTGGCGCGGATGCCGTTATCCACTGTGACGAGAAGGGCTGGCTGGTCGTCCGCAATCCGCTCGACAATATGTGACTGCAGGCCGTAGCCGTCCGTAATGCGATGCGGGATTTCTACTGTATACCGAGCACTGAGCCTCTTCAGCGCGATGCTGACAATTGCGCTCGATGTGACACCATCCACATCATAGTCGCCGACGATGACAATTGTCTCCTGATTCAATACTGCACGAACCAACCGCGCGACGGCTTGGTTGAGTTCAGTGAACGCCTCGCCAGTCAGCGGCGGCAGTTTTTCTGGAGCGGTGTATGCCAACGCGTCTTCCGGCTCAATACCACGGGCGCACAGCCAACGCGCAACACGAAGCGGCAGATGGGCTGCCTCCGCCAACATCCGTGCTGAACCCTCCGCCACTGCGGCTGTTCGCCATAACACACTCATGACTGTCCTTCTTCCTCATGTTCAAGTTGGATTGGGAAATAAGGGTTGACGTGTACCAGAACGTCGCGTACGCGATCGAACTCGTCGACCAGGCGGCGTTTGACGTCACCCGCTATCTGATGCCCCTGAAGCACCGTCAAATCGGCATCTACGCTGATTTTGACGTCCACCAGCACGTATTGACCATGGTCGCGCACACGCACATCATCGACCCGAAGCACACCATTTACAGAACGAACACAGTCGATATATATCTGCAGATCGGTACCTTCGAGTGAGCGATCCATCAGCACATTCATCGAATCCGCTGCGATATGAATTGCCATCTTCATCACGAGCAGGGCCACGACCGCGCCGGCGATGTCGTCCATGTACATCAACCAGTGAATATGAACGTGTCGACCAAACACTGCCAGCACGATGCCAATCAGTGCCGCAATCGAGGAATACACGTCAGAGCGATGGTCATACGCGCTTACGAGCAGGCTTTGACTGTTCATCCGCCGGCCAACGCGGTAGTTCCAGCGATACATCCATTCCTTGACGACGATGGACACTGCGGCACCGTATATCGCCAACACTTCCGGCGGATGGGCCGACACGAACAGCGCGCGCACAGACGTGAAAGCCACTTCCACGCTGGCCACGAAGAGAATGAGAGCGACCAGCGATGAACTGAGCAGCTCCGCCTTGCCGTGGCCGTATGGATGATCGCGATCGGGCGGCTTGTTCGCCACTCTCAGCCCGACCATGACGGCTATGGAGCCGACCACATCGGCACCCGAGTGAACAGCGTCAGCCAGCAACGCGCGGCTGCCCGAAATCACACCGATGATGACCTTCAGGGCGGTCAGCGCGATATTCACCATCATGCTTACCGCTGCTGCGCGGCGCGCCTGCTGTTGTGCGCGATCAGCCATGCTGACGCCTCCCTCTTGAATCTGCGGATGAAGATACGAAAGGAATGCGTCCCCTCTGAAAAGGGACGCATTCCCTTAGGTGATGGGTCATTACGATGCGCTCGGGCTCGGTTTTTTCGCCGACCGCTTCAACGTTCGGCCGCGCCACGCCACCCAAATCGGGCTGGCGATGAAAATCGAACTGTACGCGCCGCTAATCAGGCCGACGATGAGCGCAAACGTGAAGTTATGAATCGACTCGCCGCCAAAGAAGAACAGCATCAAGGCCGCGATCAAAACCGTAAACACCGTATTGATCGACCGCGTCATCGTCTGCCAGAGACTCTTGTTGACAAGATTCCTGCAAGCTGTCAAAGTCTTTGGCGCCAATCAACTTCAAATTTTCACGGATGCGGTCGAAGATGACGATGGTGTCATTGATCGAATAACCGACGATGGTCAGAACCGCGGCAACGAAGGTCAGGTCGACTTCGAGTCGCAACAACGCGAAGATCGACATGACGATGAAGGCGTCGTGCAGGAGCGCGATGATACCCGCAATCGCGAACCGGTACTCGAATCGGATCGCCACGTAGATGACGATGAACAGTGACGCCAGCAGGATGGCCAGAGCGCCGCTTTGCGCGACGTCTGCTGCGCGACGACCGGATCACACCGTATCTATACGCTGTTGCTGCGCCAGGAAACACCTTCTGCTCCACAACGTCGAGCTTGTCCATCTGTTCCGGTGTCAGGACGGTGGAAAACCGAACGATCGCGGTGTCGTCCGCGGATGCCGGCCACCGTGATCGCATCCTGGTCGACCGGCAAGCCGGCCTGGTCAAGCATTGCATGGACCTGAGTTGACATTGACCGGGTCGTTCAACTGCAACTGTACACGTGACCCCGCCTTGAAGTCGGTGCCGAGGTTGAACCCGAAGAGGACGAATACGATCAACCCAGCCACCGTGATCGCGCCGGAGAGCAGTGCAAGAAACCAGCTACGGCGACGGACGATGTCGAACCGCTGTTTCTGATTGCTCCACCACCCTTTCCGTGCGCCAAACCACCAGGGACGCTTGACGACGTTCGACTGGCGAACATCAGTCAGCATAAAGCGGCTGAGCAAGACGGCGGTCAGCACGCGATGATAATGCTGATCATCAAGGCCACAGCGAAGCCGCGGATATCGCCCTCGCCAAACCAGTACATGACGGCGCCCGCGATGAAGGTCGTGGAATTCGAGTCGAGGATCGTCCGCATCGCCCGCTTGTTGCCGGCTTAGGACAGCCGAGCGAAGGCTGCGTCCGTTGCGCAACTCGTCCTTGATGCGTTCATACGTGATGATGTTCGCATCGACAGCCATGCCGATGCCGAGCACCAGCGCCGCCAACCCGGACAACGTCAGCACCACGTGAAGGCCTGAGAGAACGTAAACAGCGTCAGGTATCCATAAGCCACGAACGCGATACGGCAATGAGGCCAGCCATCCGGTACGACGGACAACATAAACAGGAAGATGAGCGCAACAGCCGCCAGACCCGCCCACAGTGTCGCCTTCAGTGATGCCTCACCGAGCGAGGGACCGACATTCGTCGAGCTGACCAGCTTGAGCGGATACGGCAGTGCGCCCGCATTCAGTTCCTTCGCGAGTTTCTGACAGTATTGCGGTGTGAACGTCTGACCGCCGCTGAGTTCTGTCTGTCCGTTCGAAATGACATCCTGTACGGTGGCGTTCATAATCATGTTGCCGTTCAAAAACGTATAAATTTGCTTTCCTAGGTACTTGGTCGTTATTTGCTGCCAGAGTTTCTTGTCTTTGAACGTGATGTCGACCACGTTTTGGCCAGTGTTCGGATCTTGAGCAAACTGGGCGTTACTCTCCACTTGCTTGCCCGTTATCAGCGGTTTGCCAATGGGCGTCCACTTGCCGTTCTTGTCCTGTTTTGCGTCACCGTAAATTTCGAGTTCGGCCGTGTTGCCGATGATCTTCTCAGCTTGCTGCTGATTCATCGTCGTCGCGACGTCGACGCGAATATACTTGCCATTCTCGAGGTCAATCGACGGCGAGGAGACCCCCAGGCTGTTAACACGTAATTCAACCGCCTGCAGCGCAGCCTGAATGCCTTGATTTGTCAGCGGATCTTGCTTGGTCGGCTGAATCTCATAGAGCAAATCGAAGCCGCCCTTGAGATCGAGCCCAAGCGGAATGTTTTTCCATAGACGTTGCCCGGTTCCAGCCGTCAAGCCGATCACAATCGCAACGACCAGTATAAACGAGAGAAAGCGGCCCCACCTCATGAGTGCTTGTCCTCCTACGAATCATTGAACGGCAGAGCCGTTCCGAGTCAAAATGATACCAGTCTGCCTGCTATACATGCATGTTGTACAGTACAAAACCCGTCACTCCAGTATAATCAACCGTTCTTTGGACGGTCAAACGGAGACGGCGTTCGAGTCGGCTGGAAGCGCGCCTCTTCTTCGTCAAATTTTCCTTTATACGCATTGACGGTCAGATGATTCATCAGCTGCCCAATCTGCAGATCGAGAATGTCCGCAACTGCGACATGGAGGGGTGGCTTCTGTTTCCACTTGGTCGCTACACAAGCCCAAACAGCTTCCGGTTTCACGGTCGCATAGCCCAGCAGATGAAATTCTTCTGCCTTGGCTTTACATAATTCGCGCAGATCGGCTTCGTAATCGTTCCAATCGGGTACCTTCTCCTGCAGTGACCATGCTTCGCCTGACTGTTCATTGTGTTCCACTCTGCTGGTCCCTCCCGAGATTGAACAATGCCAATTGAATCAAAGGTGAAATTCGGCGATCGGATGCCCGAATCCTGCATAGCCTGGACTATTGGACAACGCCGGGGCATAAGTCTGAAAGAGGATGTCCGACTATCGCCCAGAGAATCTTGGCGCACAGGGGGTGCAGCATGGTTCGGCGATCGTTTCTTCACGGCGCCTTCGTCCTCATGGCCGCGGCCTTCGTCACGCGCATCATGGGCTTCGTCTATCGCATCTTTTTGACACGCTTAATTGGTGCGCAGGGAATCGGCCTGTTTCAACTCGTCTTCCCGCTGCTTTCACTCGTTCTGACGTTCGTCACCGCAGGCTTGCCGACGGCCATTTCAAAATTGGTCGCCGAAGCCGTTGTACAGGGCGATCGCGTACGTGTAGCTCGGATTCTTCGTGTCAGTTCCGCCGTCATCCTGACAATGGCAACGGTGTTTACGATTTTAATGTGGGCATTGCGCGGTGTCGTCCGACATTATTGGATCACCGATCCGCGCGCCTATCCAACGTATCTGGCGATGATCCCGATTACCGGCATTATCGCCATTTCCAGCATTTATCGCGGCTACTTTCGCGGTCTGCAGGACATGGCACCGACAGCTTGGGGGCAAATCATCGAACAGACCGTTCGCATTCTCAGCGTTTGGATCCTTGCCGCCTACTTTGTCCGCTTCAGCCTGCCGATGGCCGCAGCAGCAGCGATGTTTGGCGGTGTATTAGGCGAATTTGCCGGCCTCATGTATCTGGTCATCGAGCAGCGGCGACGTGCACGCCTGTCACAGATTTTGCCTGATGCACCCAATCGCAGTTTGGAAACCACACGCCAAACGTTATGGGCAATCGCTGTCATTGCGGGACCCGTAACACTCAGTTCGTTGATTGGATCGGTTATTTATGCGATTGAACCCGTCCTCGTCACGCGCGCACTGCTGACAGCCGGAGTTTCCACACACACCGCAACCATGCTGTATGGACAATATGGCGGGATGGCCATCCCACTGCTCGTCTTTCCAACCGTTTTTACCGGTGCGCTGGCAATCAACTTGGTTCCCTCCGTTTCGGAGGCCATCGCAGACGATGGCAACGCGCGCGTTCGCATACGACTGCAGCAAAGCTGGCGTGCTACCGCCATTGTGGGCTTCCCCACATCCGTGATGCTGACGGTGTATGCAGCGCCGCTATGCGGGGCTTTGTTCAATGAACCGTCGGTCGGCAGAATTCTCGCAGTTATGGCACCAGCTGGCTTCTTACTCTATCTACAAGGGCCCCTCGCAGGCATTCTTCAAGGCATGAATCGCGCCGGGATCGCAATGCGAAATTCAGTCATAGGCGGCGTGCTTCGGCTCATCTTGATTTACTTGCTCGCATCGCAGCCGCGCTTCGGGATTTTAGGCGTTGCATGGGCCGTGACCATATCTGTATGTGTTACGTCCTGCATGCACTTCATCTCTGTCTACCGTTGTGTTGGTTTTTCAATTCGAATCGAGGACACCGCAAAAATTGCGACTGCATCACTATTGATGTTGTGCTTGATGGAGTGGTTTGTCAGACACGGCGGAACCATCGGCGCAAAGCATATGCTCGTATCCATGACTGCCTGCCTCATGGTATATTTCGTGCTACTGTGTTGTTTCCGCGTGCTTACGACCGAATCAATTCGCCGAATCCCGCGTATAGGTCCATTTTTGGCGACAGTCGTTGGCTATTTGCCGTTTGCAATCTAAACTATTCATCCTTGCCATCCTTACTGTCGAAGTAAAGCGTCCCTTTCTGGTCGATACTGGCATAAAATACATCCTCAATCCGATTGTACCCGCGCGACGATACCTGTTCCTGGAGCCAGGCTTCGTCGCGTTTGAGGATGTTCAACGACTTGTACACCGGTTTACCGTCAATGATAAGCGGCAGGGGCACACCCACGGCCTCGGATTTTTGTCCCCAGTCACCAACGGTCAATGGCTGCTTCTCCGTCTTTGGAAAAACGCTCAGTTGACCGGACGTTTCCAGAATCGCAAACTCGACGTCACCGACACTGGCAAATCCTCTTTGCCGTAGCTGCATTAACAGATCTTGTACCGTGTAGTGCACCTTTTTCATTTCTTTATCCTTAATTTTGCCATGTTCTATTAGTACAGACGGCTCTCCATCAACCAAATGGCGGACACGATGGCTCTTTAACTGGACATTAGCAACCACAACCTGCAGCAAAACCAGCGCCCCAGTTGCAACCAGACCGTGCCACAGCGGTTTTTTCAAATCTTCCATCGGTACAGCCGAAACTTCCGCGAGCATAACGGATACAACAAAGTCAAACACAGACAACTGCCCGATCTCTCGTTTTCCCATCAAACGCAAGGCTAGCATAACGGCAAAATACAGGATGACAACCCGAAACAGCAGCGTCCACAAATGCACAAAACGCCCTCCCAGACTCGCAAGTAGCCGAAGCATGTTCTCTTGGCTAGCTTGTCTGTCCGAATGGACGTTTATGCAAATTCACATTTACCCGAAGGACTCATCTGCCGTACTGCTGTTCAAGGTTGCAAACACGTGACTAATGCGATCGAGCAGGGTTGTGGCATCTTCCGTTTGATGAGATACGAGTACATCGTACTTGGCCCGGAGCGACAAAGTGACGTTTCCGCCACAGTCAAACCGGTGACCGGAGATTTCACGAACAACGCGCTCACCGACAACATTCAGTTCAGCCTCTGTAACATCCGGGAGTAAAATCAAAAACTCTTCCCCGTCATAGCGGCACGCGAGTTCAGATTGTCGTAGTGTTTCACGAATGAGCAGGCTCACCTGCTTCAGTACGCGATCACCGATAGCAAAGCCAAACGCCGCGTTGACCTGGCCAAAATGACTGAGATCGATGCAGACCGCACCCCATGTCGTCGTTCCGCGTTGAATCTCTTCACGGAGCCGAATAGTAATAAAGTGCGCTGTGTAGAGACTGGTTAATGAATCGACGAACAGTTGGGAGTCAAACTCGGGCGAGTAAGCAGCTGAGCGGTTCTTGCCGCGTTGTTTGGCGCCCCAATACAGGGCCGAGTCGGCTTTCAGCAGCAAATCGCGATCGTTTGTGCTGTGTTCAGGATAGCCGGCTATGCCTATGCTGACGGTGATATTCTGCAATCGGTAGTTATCATAGTGAATGATATGCCGCGTGATTTCCTGACGGATTTCCTCCATTCGAGCAAATGCGGTGTGCAAGTCGGTTTCCATAATGATGCCGAATTCCTCACCGCCATAGCGGGCGACAATTGCGTTTTCTCCGAGATTGCGGCGAAGCAGTCCAGCAACTGACTTCAACACTTCGTCGCCTACCAAGTGACCGTAGGTATCGTTGAACCGCTTGAAGTTGTCGATATCCACAATCACAACCGTGAGATGCTGTTTTTGCGCCAGCGCCTGATCCATCTTTCGTCCCAGCGCTTCGTAAAAATAACGGTAGTTGTATAGACCAGTAGCTGCATCACACCACGATTGTTCCTGCAATTCCTGGTACAGTTTTGCGTTCTCAATCAGGACACCGCACTGGGCAGCCAAAATCTCCACATAATCGAGTAAATCGTTAAACGCATACGGCCGTCTGCTGTACAGCACCAGCGTGCCAAGCAAACTGGCATGCGAACGTATTGGGAATATCGCCATGCTGCGATAAAATACGTCTCCCGCACCGTCGCTTCGAACGCGGTCATCCTTCAATGTATCGGGAATATACGCGCTGACATCGCCACCCTTGAGGATAGAGAAAACCACATCGGAGCCATCATCTGCCCAGCCATCCGGATTAAACTCCTGATAGTGAGCGAGAGGATAAATCAGATTTGGCAGCAGTCGGTCTGACTGCACATCGTACATGTGAATCGCCACGGTATCCGGATTGGTGAGACGGAAAGCGGTCCGTGCTGCTTCTTCAGAAATACGATCGATGTCAAACTCAGAGGCCAATCGAGCAGTCGATTGATGGACCATCTGGAGCAATGCCATCTTGCGGTAGATCCGCAGCATCTGTCCGAGGTATATGATTGGGAGCATAACAAACAGACCGAGCATCTGACTGTTCGGAGTCAATGCCACCATTAAAATGGCAAATGGCAGGGAAATGAGGTAGTTGATGCCCTCTCCAAAAAACAGCTTCTGGACATCTTCCTTCTCAAACGCTCCCCGAAGCCAGCTGTGTGCATGGATAAGAGCGTGGTTCACAATCAGGAAAACCAGGCTGCCCAGCATCATGGCCGCAAATGAAAGCCAACTCAGCGCGAGTGAACCTTGATGGCCAACCACCAGCCCATAGACGGTCACCATCGCGAATACAGCAATCGCGTACTGCCCAACATTGAATACACGCACTGAAAATTTCTGTTTTGAACCACTCAGCCACGGTGCTATGGATTCCGCGACAATCATTACCCACATCGCATCTGCTCCACCGTATGCAACCATGACACCGACCGGAAGCGCTGTGATGAGGGTTCCATACACCTTTCCTACTGGAACAACCAGTACTTCCAGAGCTACACCCAAGGCAAACAGGTACAGCAGCACAAGCCAATTGGCATGGACTAGGTTTGGGAGCAGCCACAGGCCCAACAACAGGCCTATGATACCTACAACCCATTCATAAGCAGGCAGCACAACCCGTCTTGGTATGTGCACCTGGCCACCTCCCCTAATGAAGCCGTCCTGTTATGTATTTCACCCTGGATATTGGATAATTTTGTGAGCACGACACAATTTTCGGTTATCTCTTTCCTCCCATACTAACATAAACGCTTCACCGACAAAACATAGAATTTGGACATAAAGAATAGACATAAGATAAATCTTTTCGGACACGACACATTGCGGACGCAAGGGGGTGATTCGAATGAATCACAGCGAAGAGCGAAGTCTCAGCCGCTGGCAAAGTTTTCGACACTTTCCAACCTTATATGGTCTCGCCATCGCTTTACTGTGGGCGCTCGTCGGTACAATCATTGTCGGCCTCTACGCGCATACAGCTATGCCGCAGGACCGAACACTGATTATTGCTACGTATACAGTGCACTGCATCGCCATCTTTTTTGGAAGCTTGTCGGCTAGCCGCGCTGCTGCCAGACGCGGTTGGTATTATGGCAGTGTGACGGCATTGTATTACGTGCTCGTCATGCTTTGTATCAGCGCCTTGGCTTATGATACATTTTCCTTCGACCCAGCAGGCTGGCTGCGTGCTGCCATTTTAATCGCAGTCGGTGCATTCTGCGGTATTATCGGTGTCAATACGACAAGCAGCGCCCCACATCAGTGATTGGGGCGCTGCTGCTGCAATCTGTCACTTATTCGGCTGATTGATTCTCTTCGGACGGTTCCACTGGCGCGGCCTCGGCCGACTGCGCTGGCGCTCCCTGTACAACCCGAACAATCGAACGCTGATCCATTTTCAATTCCACGCCATTTGCAACCTCAATCAGGTATTGATCGTCGTTAATTGAAACGATTTTTCCGTAAATACCACCGGCGGTCAAGACTTCTGCGCCCGGACCCAACTGCTGCATCATTTGCTGGCGCTGTTTCTGTTGACGGCGCTGGGGCATCATCAGTAAAAAATAGAATACGGCGATGACAACAACAATCAGGATTAAGTTTTCTGGTTTCATTCTGTCACTCCTTCAGGTTTGGCGCCGCTGAAATACTGTTCATAGAACGCCTGCTTGCAAGCTAAAAACCGATTTTCATCGATGGCCTGCCGGATACGCTGCATCAACTGCAGCAGAAAATGCAGATTGTGATATGTCGTCAGGCGAATGCCCAAAATTTCATCCGCCTTAATCAGATGGCGAATGTAGGCTCTGCTGAAGCGTTGACAGACGGTACAGGAACAATCTTCATCCAACGGCAAAAAATCTTCTGCATATTTCGCATTCTTCATGACTAGTTTACCACGAGATGTCAGCACTGTGCCGTTGCGTGCAATTCTGGTTGGCAAAACACAGTCAAACATGTCGATACCGCGCTCAACACCTTCGAATAAATCCTCCGGTGCGCCTACACCCATCAAATAGCGCGGCTTGTCCGCAGGCAGCAGTGGCGTCGTGTACGCGAGCACCTCGTGCATGACGGCCTTCGGTTCACCTACACTCAAGCCGCCAACAGCGTAGCCTGGCAGATCGAGATCAGTCAATACAGCTGCAGCGTGACGCCTTAAGTCTTCGTAAGCGCCGCCCTGTACTATGCCGAACAACCCCTGCTCATCTGGCCGGCGATGTGCATCTTTACAGCGCTTCGCCCAGTCGAGCGTCCGTCGGAGGGATGTTTCCAGATAGCTGCGCTCTGCCGGATACGGCGGACATTCATCGAACGCCATGATGATATCGGCACCAAGCGCATTTTCAATCGCCATGACCGTTTCTGGCGAGAAAAACAGTTTTCTGCCATCTAGATGCGCTCGAAATTCAACACCGTCATCACTGATCTTGCGGAGGTCGGCCAGACTGAACACCTGAAAACCGCCACTGTCGGTCAAGATGGCGCCGTTCCAGTCCATGAAACCATGAAGTCCACCTGCTTGCTCAATCAACTTTTCTCCTGGACGAACATGCAGATGATAGGTATTGGACAGGATGATGCCTGCGCCGAGCTCCTCGAGCTCCCATGGCGCCACCGTCTTAACCGTTGCCTGTGTGCCAACAGGCATGAAGACAGGCGTTTCGATGTCGCCATGGGGAGTCGTCAATGTGCCCCGGCGTGCCATCGAGGCAGAGTCCGTCTTATGAAGTTTGAATCGAATCGGCTGCACGGTCTACCTCCTGGCGCTTTGTGATAAACATTGCATCGCCAAAGCTGAAAAATCGATACCTGAGCCGAACAGCTTCAGCATAGGCACGTTTGGTCATTTCGATCCCCATAAATGCGCTTACCAACATCAACAGTGTAGACTTGGGCAGATGAAAGTTGGTGATCAGCGCGTCAACCATTTTGAATTGATAACCCGGATAAATGAAAATACCGGTATCACCGTGTCCGGCGAGCAGCTCGCCGTCTTGAACCGCGCTTTCCAACGTTCGCAGTGCAGTCGTACCAACCGCAATCACACGCCGTCCGTCACGTTTCGCCTGATTGATCAATGCCGCAGTCTCAACCGGCACATGATACGTCTCCGTATGCATCACGTGATCTTCGACTAGTTCAACCGCAACTGGACGAAATGTCCCCAAGCCAACATGCAGCGTGACGTGGGCAATGTCGACCTGCAAATCGCGAATTCGGGCAATCAACTCATCTGTAAAGTGCAGGCCGGCAGTCGGGGCTGCGACTGAACCGGCTTCACGGGCGTAAACCGTCTGATAGCGATCGCGATTCTCAATCGGCGCATGTATGTATGGTGGCAGCGGCATGGTGCCGTACGCCTGTAAAAAAGCATCCATATCCTCTGTTTGTTCAAAACGGAGTTTGCGCAAACCTTCATCCGCTTCCTCAATCACCACGGCTAAAGGTGCACTCTGTTCCGCCTCGGCTTGTCCAGGCATATGGAAGCGAATGCGCGTCCCCTGCTTGAGCCGTTTGGCCGGTTTAGCCAGTGCCCACCACTCGAAGGCCGAGCCAGCCTGTGTCAATAACAATTCCACATGTGCACCCGTATCTTCCTTGACGCCGAACAGCCGCGCCGGAATCACGCGTGAGTCGTTCAGTACCAGTACGTCGCCAGGAACCAGGTGCGCTGGCAGATCGTGAAAAAATTCGTGCAGCAGCGTCTGATGGCTTGGGTCAATAACCATCAGCCGACTCGCATCACGCTGCTCCAGTGGATCCTGAGCGATTAGTTCCGGTGGAAGCTCATAGTCAAAATCTTCAACCCGCAATGATGCCAACCTCTCTATACACTGAATCGGCGCAGGCATACACGTCCTGCGCTGGTGTGGCTATTATTATAAGTGCCCATCCGATGCGATTCAAGGGTGAAGGCCCTGGCTTCCGTGGTCTCGGTTCTAATTGAAGCCGGATTCGCCGTGCGACTGACGGTCATCGAACAGCCCCCAACCATTCGTCTGAACCTCATTATCATTGTGAAATTCGGCGTGACTGTTGGAGGCGTGACTGCTGGGACTTTGTGTGTACCTGTCGTGAGTTCCTCTTGAAGTTGACTTTCCAAGGTCGAGGTGGAATTGTTGTCCACCAATCGTCACTGTGATGCCGCCACTAGTCGCCGCGACTCCCGCCCCCGCTCCCACCGTTTGATTGATAATACCACTGCCGTTTGTTATAGGACGTCGCGTTCCAGCCACTGCCCCGGGCGAACTGGTGACTCCGTTCGCCGGAATCGACACGGTTCCGTTTTGCGGATGAGTCGGCAGCGTCACCTGGTTGTGCGGTAAATGCACTTGGGGTTTGTCGTCCTGCTGAGCTTGTTGTTGTAACGATTGCATAATCGTTTTCAGATTGGCTGCATTCTTGCTTTGCAGCGCAGACACCACACTCTCTGCTTTCGACGATTGACCCAACACGCTTCCTAAGGTTTGGCCTTTCAAATCGGATAATGTGTAATGATACCCTTCCTTTTGTGCAATCAGATAGCTCGCCAGTTTTCCCGGTGAAATATCAGCCTTTGTAGCAGCCTGCCACACCGGGTTTGAAACCTGCAGCGTGTAGATGTGAGGTTGCAGTTCCTTAGCTGTCTGATTGGCAGCAACAGCAGATTCCACATCCTGCTTGACCGCCTGCGTGAGCGTGGCGATATCAGCCGAATTGGAAGCGGGCGCAGCCGTAATGAGAATCGCATCCTCATTGGGAAGCATGTGGTTGGTGACGGCCGCATTGATGGCTGTCTGCACCGCTTGCTTGAGCGATTCGTGATCGACATGAAGTTTTGCAGCCAATCTCATGCCATCTGGATTCAGTCCAGAGACCGCCATGACGTGCTCTGACTTGTCAATGGTAAAGGCGATGCTCGGATTGATGTCCATGGATACATAAGCGAAGGCTGTGTCATCACCCATTTGCCCAATCCCGAACCAGACACCGGATACGGCCACCATACAGGCTGCCGCAACCGCGACACTGACGCGTTGCCACATCGGGACGCGCCGGCGTCTGCGCGCGGTGTTTACAGGAACCTCCATCCCAACTTCCATGTTCGGTCTACGCGGAATCCGTACAAATGCGCCAGACTTTGTCATAACAATTGCGTTTCGATCACGCAGCTGCATGATAATACCCAATTCCCCCATACCCGCTTCCTCCTTTCTCAACGACTTGTCCCTCTTACTTTAAATACGCCTGCAAATATGGATAATCGCCGTCTAGCAGAACGACAAGTGCAATGATGTACTTGCGCTGACGTTCAATCGTCTTTCTGGAGACCGCGACGCGGCCTTCCAATTGTTTTAATGGCAGCGCTCGCTTGTCAAACAGATACTGTTTCAGTTCCGGGTCGGCGACCACTAGCCGCGCAACAGAGAGTGCATTGTCTCTGGCATCTGCGTGCTTAGGTGAAATCTCAACCAGATCCTCAAAGGAAATTGAAAATGTCTCCAGCTGTTCACTGTACATTTCAATTTCCAGGCGTCGATTCGATTGTTCTTCCTGAGCAGCAAAGGCGGCCGTCGATGATGTCACTTCGGCGTAGTTGATGACGTTGTCTTCATCGTCCACCACGTCAAACTGCGACCACGATACACTCGCTGCACTTGATTTCTGTGATCGAAAGTAATCGATCAGCCGTCTGCGGATGATGGTTTCAGCAAATCCAAGGAAATTGCTGTTGCGCGAGGCATCAAAATGACTGATGGCCTCGTTGAATCCCATCAATGCAATGCTGAATTCTTCATCCCTGCCAATTTCGATATAGCGGCGGGCGGCCTGCGAAGTAATTCGCAAGACAAACGGCGTATAGGTCTCTATGAGCTGATTGCGCGCTGCTTGATCGCCATTTTGCGATTTGTCCAGCAGCTCGTAAAGCGCCCCCGAGGACCCGCTTCGTCGCGTGCGAAACGGGAAGACACCCACTTCAGCCACCTCGCTCTACACGTATTCGTTGCCCCCTATTTGAACATGGGGGTCGATGTCATTCCATTCCCCCAAATTCTGCACTGTCCGATCTCGTATCCGGAATGTGCAAGTGTGCATATGCGCGCGCGGTCACAACCCGTCCGCGCGGCGTACGTTTCAGAAAACCCAATTGTAATAAATAGGGTTCATAGACATCTTCTATCGTATCTGATTCTTCGCCAATAGCAGCAGCCAGCGTATCAAGACCAACCGGTCCACCGCCAAATTTTTCGATCGCTGTACGTAGAATTTTATCATCCAGTTCATCGAGTCCGAGCGGATCGACATGTAATCGACTTAACGCAGCACTGGCAATGGCAACATCAACTACGGCTGCTCCCTGAACTTGTGCAAAGTCACGAACTCGCTTCAGTAGTCGATTCGCGACGCGCGGTGTACCGCGGCTGCGGCTTGCTACTTCAATCGCGGCTTCTTCGTCGATTGGCAATTGCAGAATTCTTGCCGTCCGCTGCACGATTTGCGCCAATTCCTGCGGTTGATAATAGTTCAGGTGAGAAATGACCCCGAACCGATCTCGCAGCGGTGCAGACAACAGTCCCGCCCGTGTCGTCGCGCCAATCAGTGTAAATGGCGGCAGATCGAGGCGAACGGAGCGGGCTGTCGGTCCCTTGCCAATCATGATGTCGAGGGCAAAGTCCTCCATCGCTGGATACAGCACTTCCTCAACCGCTTTGGAGAGCCGATGAATCTCGTCGATAAAGAGGACGTCCCCCGCCTGCAGGTTCGTCAGCAGCGCCGCGAGATCGCCAGGACGCTCGATGGCAGGACCCGATGTCACGCGAATATGAACACCAAGCTCATTCGCGATAATCATCGACAGCGACGTCTTTCCCAGCCCTGGCGAGCCGTACAGCAACACATGATCGAGTGCCTCAGCACGCTCACGGGCGGCCTGAATGAACACCTGCAGATTGCTTTTGACTGCTTCCTGGCCGATATACTCTGTCAAAAAACGCGGGCGCAGTGTATCAAGCGCGGCATCTTCATGACTCCATTCAGCCGAAATCATTCGCTCTGTCACGAGAAGCCTCCTTACTGCACCGTGTGCAATGTGAATCATATGCAATCATTTGCGGATTCTGTCCATTTGCTGCAAACAGAGCGTGAGTGCTTGTTCGAGCGGCATTTCCGCATCATCTGCAATCACTTGTGTGACTGTCTCGCTCGCCTGTCTCTCATTATATCCGAGGGAAATGAGTGCCTCAATGAGATCGGCCTGCAGGCTCGGCTGGCGCGGGCGCCGCGATTGTACAGACGACGCCTTCGCCGCCGGCTTCGTCAACGGCGACAGCCATTGCTGCGGCACTTTATCCTTCAATTCCACCAGCAGTCTGCCCGCTGTCTTTTTGCCAACACCTGGCATTGTGCAGAGATAGGCCGCATCTTCCATCGCGATGGCCGTGAGAAAATCTTCGTACGTCGATGCCGAAACAAGCGCCAGCGCACCTTTCGGGCCAATGCCGGATACGCTGAGCAGCAGCTCAAACCAATCGCGATCGCGCTCATCGAGAAACCCATACAGCACCTGCGCGTCCTCACGGATGTGATGATGGGTGTAAAGCAAGATTGATTCCCCTGCGGTTACGTCAGAAGCAACGGATTCAGGTACAAAGACGCGATAGCCAATCCCTGACACGTCGACGTCGACATACGCTTGTCCGGATGCGGCCACTTCGCCGCGGATAAATACAATCACCGTCTATGTCCCTCAATTCGTTGGCGTGTGAACTGCGGATTCAATGTTGTCCGAAAAGGGTCACCCGGGGCTATTGCCCGGCCTGAACGGTCCGAGGTGTCCACTGGACACCCGGCTTCGCCCCCCACAGGGGACCAGGCGCCGTACGCATTTTTGTCTGTTTCCTTGCACCACACGGCATCTTACCTTGACCCTTTTCGGACAAGAACAGTAAGTGGCGCAGCGTGAGCGTGCGTGATTGCAATGGCCAGCGCATCTGCAACGTCGTCCGGCTTCGGCCGCTCCTGCAGATTGAGCAGAATTCGTACCATGTCCTGAATCTGGCGTTTCTCCGCCTTGCCGTAGCCGACAACGGCCTGCTTTACCTGCATCGGCGTATACTCATGAATCGGTAAATGCCCTTGCACACCGCAGAGCAGCGCAACGCCCCTCGCCTCGCCCACCGTAAACGCCGTGGTGGTGTTTTTATAGAAAAACAGTTCCTCGACCGCCATCACATCCGGTCTATGTTCAGCAATAACCGCCGTCAGTTCTTCGTAAATTTGCTGCAGTCGCGAAGCCGTCGGTGTATGCGCCGGTGTCTCGATGCAGCCGTATGCGACAGGAGCCAAGTGATGGCCTTCCATTTGTACAACGCCATAGCCCATGCGGGCAATGCCTGGATCTATCCCCAGTACGCGCAGCCGCGACATATCAATCTCCTCCGCCCCACTCCTTTCGTGATGATACCGAAAAACTCCTACTTGACATCGGGAATGGCATAAAAAGGGGCTGTCCCGCAGCAGGTTCATCTGCTGTATGGAACAGCCCCAGTCCATGTCGCTGATTGTCAAACACTTTCCGCCATCGACTGATCCGGAACCTGTTTGACATAAACCGGCATATTCAAAATCCACATTAACGGATGATTGAGTTCCCACGCACCGTGGCTGCTGCGGAAGCTGACGACCGCATCATCCGTAATAGGACGAACCATCCACTCTTCGCGTCCATCCTGATACAGTGTCAAGAAAACCGCATAATGGCTGATATCAGGCTGGGACTCGACCGCAGCAACGGCATCACCGCCGAAATCCGTGACAGCTGGTGCATCGGCCCAGGCTGGAGCCTGGCTGAACAGGATCCAACTTAGCCCGCAGGCTGCACAGCAATGCAACATCCAGCGTTTCCATAGTCGATCCGTTGGCACCGCAAATCACCTCGCTTCATAGTGATAGGATGCCTATTGCAGGAAACATTATGCGTCTTCTTCTACATCAAGGTTGGCATGGACACTTTGTACGTCATCGTGGTTTTCCAGTGCATCGACCAAATCCAGGACTTCATCCAGCGCCTCTCCGGACAGCGTAACGGTCGTCTGCGGTTCATACGTCAGTTCCGCCGCATCGATTGGTACGCCCGCAGCTTCAAGTGCATCCCGCACAGCTTTGAAATCCTCTGGCTCCGTTTTGACGGTATATGTGTCGTCCTCTTCCTGCAGATCGCTGGCGCCGGCTTCGAGGGCAAGCAGCATCAATTCATCAAAATCAATGCCGGCCTCTGACTTTGGCACACTGATCTCCCCGACACGCTTGAACATCCACGCAACACAGCCTGATTCACCCAAATTGCCGCCACGCTTGGAAAAAATGTGACGAATATCGGCTGCACTGCGGTTCCGGTTGTCTGTAACAATTTCCAGCATCACCGCTACACCATGCGGGCCGTAACCTTCATACAATATTTCTTCGTAGGTAACGCCCTGCAGCGTTCCGGTCGCTTTGGCAATGGTACGGGTGATGGTATCGGCGGGTACGTTTGCCTGCTTCGCTCGCTCAATCGCAACCTTCAAACGAAAGTTTGTATCCGGATTGCCGCCGCCCTCCTTGGCCGCCTGATATACGTCACGGCTCAACTTTGTGAACAGCTGCCCCCGAACCGCGTCCTGCTTGCCTTTCCGTCTTTGGATATTATGCCACTTTGAATGCCCCGACACGCTGTTTCCTCCCTCTCACCATCTGTCAAAAATCGGACAACCTCACAGTCCCCAGTCCCGTAAGTAGCGGAAATCGATGCCCATTGTCCGTTCCGACAATTTCGCGATAATCGGCGGTTTGCGTTTATAATGATTCATCGCTATTCGCCGGACGAGCATCTGCACAAACGAAGCGTCGTACCCCATCGAAATCAGTTCTTCCGCACTCTTTCGCTCATCGACCAGCTGAATGAGTACTTCGTCCGCCTCGTCGTACCCGAAGCCTAGTTCCCCTTCGTCCGTTTGACTTTCCCACAAATCGGCACTTGGCGGTTTCTCGAGAATGGAAGCTGGCACCCCGACGTGTGCAGACAGCTGGCGGACTTGATACTTGTACAAATCCCCGATTGGATTGAGTGCACTGGCCATATCGCCAAACTGTGTTCCATAGCCGAGCAGGAGCTCTGTCTTGTTGCTGGTACCGATGACAAGGGACCGATAATACGCTGACAAGTCGAATAGAATCGTCATCCGCTCACGCGCCATCTTATTGCCACGCCGCAGCGCGGACGGAGGTTCGCCTGTCAGATCCTCAATCAATGAAAAATAAGGATTGACCTGTGTCGTAATCGGTACAGTCAGCGCCTCAAGCTGGAGATCGTCGATTACGGCCTGTGCATCCGTCAAACTTTCTTTAGAGCTTGTCTCATATGGCATCAGGACGGGATGAACGTGATCCTTTCCAAGTGCAAAGACGGCTAAATAGGCGACAAGCGCGGAATCGATGCCGCCTGACAGCCCGAGCACCACATCCTGAAACCCTGCTTTCGTAACTTCTTCACGAATAAACGCAACCAGCACGTCTGTCGCCAACTGTGCGTTTAATGTCAGTCTCGCCTGCACTGCTGCCTTCATGTCGTTGCCTCCCACTGTGCCTGCGCCAAGCGTTTTAGCTCACGGAGAACCAGTTCCGGTCGTTCATCTCGAAAGAGCGGTGTCTGGAAACGCGCTCGCCGAACACTTGCCAAGTGGATCTGCGTCACAAGCAGCTGCTCTTCAAGCACAGCCGCCTCTGCAATCACTTCACCGTTCGGCGCAACAACCATCGATCCCCCGAAAAATCCAAGACCATCTTCAAAACCCACGCGATTGGCAAAGACGACATGTACACCAAACAGCTGCGCATAGGTACGCAATAGCTGCCGCCAAAATGCATGGGATCCAAGCTCGTCTGCTACATGCCCGAGGCGGGATGGGCTTGACGCCGGCAGCAGAAACAGGGTTGCTCCACCGAGCGCAAGCAGATACGGACTGGTGACGTGCCATGCGTCCTCGCAGATCAGCGTACCAACTTGTCCGACCGTACCTGAAAACGTTCGGAACGTATCTCCCGAGGCGAAATACCTCGCTTCATCAAACATGCCATACGTTGGCAGATATGCTTTGCGGTGAATCCCGCGTACTTCGCCCTCCGCCGCATAGACAGACGCGATGTAAAATCGGTGATCCGCACTTTCCTCGATAAAACTGAACGATACATCGATGCTTCGGCTCGCCTGAATCAGTCGCTGGATCCGCCCATCGCCAAGCGTACATGCGAGATCGAGCGTCAGATCCTGAACTTGGTAACCAGTGAGCCCGAGTTCCGGGAAAACAATCAGGTCTGCCTGCTGGCTGTTCGCCTCCTCAATCCAGTCAAGGTGCTTCTGTATGTTGTCTTCAACTTGTCCAAGTCGCGGACGAAGCTGACCAACTGCTACGGTTTTCTCGTGCGTCAACCCTTACAGCTCCTTACGCTGAAACTTCTATGTACAATCCTTATCCAGTATAAGTTTGCGGTATCTGCTCGGCAAGTAACCATCATTTTCGCACGTCGCTGCACAGCCGATCGCGATTTTGCTCGCACGAGAGAGCGGCCACTACAGCTCGCCTGCCACGCCGTCCAAAGCCAAGCTTGGCCCACTCCAGCAGCGACCGTACGAAGAGATCGGGAAACTGAAGTAAGTCACGAAGCTCTGTGGTTGCGAGCGGAAGCTTGCTTGTCTTTGCATACGTATCCACGATATCGCGAAACAAGCCGCTCTGCTCCCTGCTGAAATGCAGGCTATGGCTGCACAGCTGCATGATATCTAAATAGGGTGTGTCAAAGCCAGCGCAATCGAAATCAATCAAACATATAGAAGCAGAACTGGAAGCTGACCACAGCATGTTGTGAGGGACCAGGTCGCGATGAGAAAACACGCGCAGGACAGGTCGGGCTTCAATTCTGCGCGCGGCTGACAAGGCGGGCTGCATGCGGGCAAACAGCGGTTCTTTCCAGCGCTTCAACTGTGGCAATGCGATACTTGCTTCAGCCCAGACAGCCGAGGCAGCCGCTTGTTTACGCTGTAGCCGACTGGTGAGCGATCCGGTTGGCAGCAGGGCGCTATAGGCCGGTGCCAATTTGCGTGTAGCGGCATGCAGTCGAGCGATGGTTCGTACCACCGCCAGCCGCTCTTCTGGTTCGGCAAGATTGACGTGGCGCCCCCTCAGCCAGGGCTGTAAATACCAAGAGCGTCCTGCGTACGACATCAGCCATTCTCCGGAACGGCAGGGAACTGGCGCCGCCAGCGACAATCCGGATTCGCGCGCGTGGTTGGCCACGGCGGCAAGTGCTTGCAGCCGTTCGCGTTGTTCATAGGGAGGTGCCGGTTTCAGAATCCAGCGCGATCGGTCGTTGCAAACGAGCCCGTAGACGGTTCGCAGTTTGATGACAGCCTGTACCTGCAGCCCATAGGCGCGCAGTACACTGCGCGCCACACCGGCTTGTTCATTCACCAGCGAAATCCCCCATTATACCTGGGACTTCATACGGAGGGTATGGACTTGGAGCCCACCCCCAGTACGGCCAGCCGCAGTACGCCGGGACCACACCGCGCGTTGGCGCTGCTGGCCACGCGCCTGGGTAACCTGGCTGGGGCATCGGCATCATGCCACTTGGCCAGGCAGGTGTGGGATAGCCTTGCGCGGGTGGTGCTGCATAACCCGGTACTGGCGTCATCCCGTCTGGTGAAACAGGTGCGGGGTAGCCCGTCGCTGAACTAGGCATGGTGCCGCTTGGTGCTGATCCGGTAGCCGGGACGTAGATCATGTCGCCTTCGTTCAATGTATCGGGCGTCTCTTTCGGGTTCAGCTGTTGAAGCTGTTGCTGTGAAACGCCGTATTGCTTTGCAATGCTCGCCCACGTTTCTCCCGGCCGGACAACGTGCGGCCAAACAAATCCAAAGTAGTGCGGCGCTGGTTCCGCATTCTGAACCTGTTGATAGCCATGGTGACTAGGCGGTTCCGTTGCATCTGGCGCTGTTTGGACGCTTGGCATCGGGGCTGCCGAGGGAGCTTCGGCTGAACTTGTGGCAGCGGCCATCTTCCCGGATTTCTTTTTTGTCAGTTCCGGGATCATGACGATTTGACCTGGTGTAAGTGCTGCCCCTGGGCTGGAGTATTGCGGATTTGCCGCCATAAGTAAATTCAAACGCACCTCAGTACGTTTCGAAATCGACCACATCGTATCTCCAGGACGTACAATATATTTCTTCATTGCGGCCTCCCTTGACTGCAACTGACATCAACGCATCTAGTGCAGTATATGCTCTTGCCCAGAGGTTGCTTTTCGGGGCAAAAAAATGGGCGCCTGTCGGCACCCATCGTCGAGACATCGTCTTCAGTTCATGTTGAACAAGATTGCGTCAGAGTTCTTGACCCCTTTTCGGACAACCTCTTAAATCTGGAACTGTCCAACAACTTCCTGCAGGTCCCGTGCCAGCTTCGCCAACATGTGGGCGGAAGCAGCGATTTCCTGAACCGTGGCGAGACTTTGTTCTGTACCTGCCGCATTCTGTTGCGAACCAGCTGCAACTTCATCCATAAAGCCAGTGACGCCATTTACGAAGCCCAGCGTTTCCCGCAACAGATTGTTTTGCTCCTGAATGCTCGCCAGAATGGCATTGGCACGCGGAACGACATCGTCAACCGCCTGGCGAATCTCAGCGAATGCAGCTTCGGTGTCGGCTGAAGCGCGCGTACTCTCCTCAATCGCATGCAGACTGGCTGCCATTGAATTTTCAACTTCAATGGTAATCATACGATTTTCTTCCACAAGCCGATCAATCTGGCCCGTTGCCACCCGGCTCTCTTCTGCCAGCTTCCGTACTTCGAGCGCAACCACAGCGAAGCCTTTGCCTGCATCACCGGCCCTGGCCGCCTCAATTGAGGCATTCAGCGCCAACAAGTTCGTCTGCTCCGCAATACCGCGAATCGTATCGGAGATTTTGCCAATGCGCTCCGCCGACTGCTGCAGTTCAACTAGATGTTCATGTGTCGACTCGGACACTGTCTGCACTTCAGCCATTTTCGACTGCGTCTTTGCAATCAGTTCATTCCCTTGATCGGTCGTTCCCACGACTTTGCCGATGGCGTTCATGACGCCCTCAGTCTGCTGTGTGACCGTTTGTGCTTGTGCCCGAACGCGATCGAGCGCTTGCTGCATATCGGTCAACGACGTGCGCGCTTTATCGCTGATGGCAGCAAACTCTCCTGCCGTCTCGGCAATCTCACCCACAGCCCGAGCCGTCTCATCCGTCGACGCGGTCAGCTGTTGTGCCGATGCAGCGACGGATTCGGATGTCTGCGTAACTTGTTGGACGACATTGCCGACCGTCTCCAACAGCCGATTCGTAGCCTCTGCAAGGCTCTGTACTTCGTCACGGCTGTTGATCCCGGTGATGCGCCGCCGCAGGTCGCCGCCAGCAGATGCGATGTCATCGAGAATGGCCCGCACCCGTTCGATTGCCCGCGGTGTGCGGAACGTCGCCGGAATTCCGGCGATTACAGCAAGAACAATCGCGATGATGGTGAGAACAATGACAATAATTTCTGTTGCGGTGACCATCGTCCCCAGCTGCTTTGCGCGTTCAGTGGTCTGCGCCTGTGTGGTATGTATCACGTTCATCAGGTCTTGGTCGATGTTGTACTGCAGGCCATCCCCGCTGCCGCCCGCGACGTTGAGCTCAACTTCCTGATTTTGTCCCTGATTTTTTAACGAGATTAAGCCATCTGCGTACTGCAGCCAGTCATTGATTTCGGCAATCGCATCTTTCATCGGCGCCGCCAGCTTCGGATTTCCCTGTGCCATGGCAGCCACCTGCTTGGCTTCTCTCTGAACCTTGCCGTGATAGGGTGTGTAGGAGAGCTGCAAGGTACTCTGGTTGCCAGTATAAAGGTATTCATTCAGGCCCGATTCCATCGTAAGCATATCTTCCTGAAGCTGATTCGAGGCTTCCACGATGGCGATGTCGTGGTTGGCCAACACATTATTCTGTCCCTGCAGTTGATTGAGACGGACGAGCGTCACCACACTGGTAGCCAACAGTACAACCACGATGGCCAGCAGGGCACCGCCGACTTTCCAACGGATAGATAAATAGTCCGGCCGAGTCCAGGAAGGGAGCGATAGCGACCGTACCCGTGGACTCTTCTCTTTTTTGTAAGGAATCACTCTACAAACCCCCTGCGTATAATTGAATAGAATTAATGATTCGGCGGCATCCGTCAATGTCCTGTCGGATTAATGTGAAGAAACAAGAAAATACACGATTGGCGTCGACTCCTTGACGAGAATCGATTGATTGAGCAGCGGGACCGACAATGTGTACGCGCGCATTGAGCGTTATGTAGACAGCGTGGCTGGTACTTTTTCCAGCCGCCTCGTCGGATACATTTAACTTCCCTTGCACTGGCCCCTGCAATTGAAATCGTACGTTAACGGTCGGGCCGCCAGCCAGCCAAAACGGAAATCCCATCACACTGCCCAGTGGCAGCCGAACAGTCATGGCGGACAGCTGTATGAGCCGCTGATTCGCTTCATCTACAACCTCTGTCTGAAAGCTGGAAACGCCCGGCAAATCCAAATAGGTCATCTGTTGACCCGAGGGCAGACTGCGCGTTATCAGCCAAGTCGAAGTATCCGTCTGTGCCAGATGCTCCTCCACCGCTTCGTTCAACGCTTCAGCTGTAAGCCCATGTATGGTGATGGCAGCATGTGCGCGGTAGAGTGGAAGGTGAAACCAAATAAAGATAAATACTGGAAACACGAAGCAGAGAAACAGAAGCGATACTTTGACCACGCCTAGCTGGTTACGTTTGCCATTGCGCTTTACGCCTGCAGCCCGAAACAGCTTTGCCATCTGCACCGCCTCCTGCCCATATATACGCGCGTGTTGGACAAGGATAGACATACAATCTCGTAGATGGAGAAAATATGATAATATCTATGCAGCCGTAAATACCAGATCACTGGGAGGAGGTACGGCCAATGGCAGATACCCCAAAGCGCTCCACCCGACCTTCCAAGCCGCAGACGCCTGAGCAGAAGAAGCAGGAACGCGCAAGGAAACGGGCGGCGAAGAAGGAAGCTCGGCGATGGTACTGGACGGTCTTGAAGTATGGATCGCTGTCCGTCGGCGGGGTGATTGTCGTCGTCCTGGGTGCGGGCACCGGGTACGCCGCTTCATTATTAAAAGGGCTGCCAACGATTTCAGCCAATACATTCACCAATTTGAACCAGTCATCCGTTGTCTACGCGCGTGATGGCAAAACCGTGATTGGGCGATTTGATGCACAGGGCAACCGCGATCCAATTACATCCCTCAATCAGGTATCCAGCAATTTAACGAATTCGTTCATCGCGGCTGAGGACAAGACATTCTGGAACTAACCCCGGTATCGATCCGCTTGCAATGGGCCGCGCGTTGGTGCAGGACTTGACCCATCATCAAATCGAGAGCGGCGCCAGTACGATTACGCAGGAAACAGTCAAGATGGCTGTCTTTCCGGCGCAGGAGCGTACAACCAAGCGTAAAGTTCAGGAAATTGCGCTGTCTTTGAAACTCAATCACATCCTGACCAAACAGGAAATTATGGTCGACTACATGAACTGGGTATATTTTGGCCATCTCGGCAACAACCCGGTGTATGGTGTGAAAGCTGCTTCCAAGGTCATGTTCGGCAAGGATCCGAAGGACTTGAATCTGGCCGAGAGCGCACTGCTCGCGTCCGTTCCGAATAATCCTTCAATATTTGATCCATATGAATACAACACTAAGACGAACAAGTGGGTTGTCAACGTCACGACTGTGCAAAAACGTCAACACTATATCCTTGCACAGATGCTAAAAAACGGCATGATCACGCAGTCACAATATAATGACGCTATCCATTTCGATATTGCGAAGGACCTTAAAAATCCAAACGAGCAGAATTCCAACAGCACCAACGGGCCTTATACCTATTTAATGCAGGACGAAATTCCGCTGTTGGTTGAGCAGGATCTGGTCAAAGCAGGCGTCTATCCGACCACACAGGCAGCAGAGGCCGCTTTGTCCACCGGCGGTTTCAAGATTTACACGACGATCGATCCGAGCGATCAACAACTCGTGACCAAAGTCATGGACAACCCAAAATGGTATACAGGCACCAATATCAAGTACGGCAAATCCATCGACCGGTTTGAACTGGGCTTCACCTTGATTGACAACAGCACCGGGCAAATTCTGGCAATTGGCGGTGGCAACGGCAAAAACAGCATTGACCACTCAGATGTACCGCGCCAACCAGGATCATCCATCAAGCCGCTCATTGATTACGGCCCAGCAATCGACGAACACAAACTGACGGCCGCGTCGATTCTTGATGACGCGCCCATCAGCTGGTACAACAACGGCGACGTACACGATGACGAACCAGGCTGGCGCGGCATTGTCACAGCGCGCACCGCTTTGGCACAGTCGTACAACATTCCGGCCATTGAGGTTTTACATGATATTGGCGTCCAAAACGGTGAAAGCTATCTGCCGAAGATGGGGATCACAAACAACTCGCTAACCATCGATGGCCAGAGAACCTGGGTCGAGAACCCGATTCCGGTTAAGCTGGCAAACGGCAAAACCGGATACGAAGACGACGTGAATCTCGCATCCGCGATTGGCGGTTTGACGTACGGTCTGACGGTACAGCAGATGACGTCCGCCTACACGACGTTCGCCAATCAGGGTGTTTGGAAGTCGCCGTACATGATTTCCAAAATCGAGGATGCGCACGGCAATGTGGTGTACAAGAACCAGCAGACCGTCAATCGTGTATTTTCGCCGCAGGCGGTATACGTGCTCGACAGCATGCTGCGCGACGTTGTGACGCGAGGCACCGCGTACGTTGGCGTGGGCAAACGTATTACCCAGCAGCGACATGGTCTACGGCAAAACCGGTACAACTGAAAATGAGTCGGACGGCTGGTTTATTGGCTTCACACAAAAATACACGGCCGGAATCTGGGAAGGATATGACATCCCTGAACACATTCCTGGAGGCCTGTACAACACCAAGTTCTACATGTGGAGCGAAATCATGAAGGGTCTGATTCAGAACTCGAACCACAGCGCATTTCCACAGCCGAGCGGAATTGTACACGCCAGTGTCTGTACGGTTTCCGGCATGATGCCGACGCCGTTGTGCGAACAGCAGGGTAAAGTGGCCACTGAAGTGTTTATCGCCGGTACCGAGCCAACGAAGCCGGATACCGTACTGGTACAGCTGCCGTACGTGATCATGAATGGTAAAAAGTATCGGGCTACGACCAATACACCGCCCGCTGAAATCAGAATCGGCGTATTTTACAACCCGCCGTGGCCAATTCCGAACGTAGTGACGGATGACAGCAAGTATTACGAGCCGATGCAGCCAGATCCGCGAGGCGGTACGGTGTTGCCACCGCTCAGTTCGAACAGCTGGTCGCCAGCCGCCGAGCGCACCAGTAAATCTCCACGCTGTTGTGAATAACGGCCAGGTACAGCTGACCTGGACAGGCGTTGGCAGTGTCAATGGATACACAGTCTGGCGAGCAAAGAGTCCGAACGGTCCGATTTGTAGAGCTGACACAAAACCCGATTCCAGGTACGTCATATACAGATTCGTCGGCCCCGGCGAATACGTCGACGGTTTACTACGAAGTCACCGCCATCTCGAACACAATCGGGGCTTCCAAGCCAGCCACTGTGTCGGTTCAGGTATCAACTAGCCCAGTACCGCCAGCAGGCAATACAACTGGGCCGTAATTGAAGAAAGCCGTCCCTGGCAGCTAAGCCGGGAGACGGCCTTTTTATGTGCGAGACTGTTTTCGCAAACCCTACGTCGACAGATCGACAATCGTCGCGCCGTCACCACCATCATGGTGGCCGCCTGGAGCAATGCTGCTGACCAGGCGATGGCTGGACAAACGGCGGCGAATACCGTCGCGCAGGGCACCCGTACCCTTGCCGTGAATGATGGTCACTTTCTGCAAACCAGCGAGGACGGCATCGTCCAAATAGCGGTCAACCCGTGCCATCGCTTCATCCACCGTTTCGCCGCGTACATCAAGCTGTAATGGGACATGACGCGTTGCACGGCGAAACGACGTGTGCTGCACACCGCCATCGTCCTGATTTGCCTTCGCTGCCTGTTTCACCAATTCGACATCCCGCTTCTTGACCTTCGTCCGCATCGCTCCGAGCTGAACCACGAGCTCTTTGCCATTCTCCGACAGTTCAAGGCACCTCTCCCGTTTGTCCTAGCGATGTTACGCGCACCGTACTGCCCACGGTAATCTCCCCAGTGGCAGCGCGTTGTCCATGGAACTGCTTGCCTCCATTTTTCGGCAACGCCTGTTCCAGACGTTTGCGCAGTTCCACCAGCTCGTGATCCTTAAACCCCTGCTGCTTGCGGCTACGCAGCTCCCGAATCACCGCTTCCGCCTCTTCTTGTGCGTTTGCGAGAATCCGCTGTGCCTCGGCGCGGGCCTTCTGTTTCCACTCGTCTTCTTCCCTTGACAGCTGTTCCATTTTTTGCTGCCATTTGCGTTCCAGCGCCTGTGCAGCCGCTTTTGCCTGCGCGGCCTCAAACCGGGCGCCTTCGGCTTCTTTATGGGCGATCTCGATTTTCTCAATCAACCCTTCCACCGCGATATCCTCTGAGGCCAGCATTTCTCGTGCGTGATCGACAATCGTTTGCGGGAGCCCCAAGCGCCGCGCGATGGCAAGCGCATTAGATCGCCCAGGTACGCCGATCAGCAGGCGGTACGTCGGCCGCAGCGTATGGATATCGAACTCGACACTCGCGTTGGCGACACGAGGTTGCTCAAACGCATACGCCTTCAGTTGCGCATAGTGCGTGGTGGCAATGACACGGCAACCGCGGCGATGCAGCTGCTCCAGGATGGCGACCGCGAGCGCAGCGCCCTCAGCGGGGTCTGTACCTGCGCCGAGTTCATCGAGCAAGACCAGGCTATCTTCAGTCACAGCGGTGAGAATCGAAACGATATTCGTCATATGTGCAGAAAATGTGGACAGACTCTGCTCGATGCTCTGTTCGTCGCCGATATCGGCGTATACACCGTCACACCAGCCGATGGCACTGCCTTCTGCAGCCGGTATGAAGCAGCCAGCCATCGCCATGATGGTCAACAGGCCGACCGTCTTCAAGCTGACCGTCTTGCCGCCCGTGTTGGGACCGGTAATGACAATCGTGTCGAATGTGTCACCGAGCGTGATATCAAGTGGTACTGCAACGGCCCGATCAAGCAGTGGATGCCGTGCCTGAACCAACGCCCAGCGACGGTCGTCGGTGAGTGCTGGCTGCGTGCATCCATACGCGCGGGCGTAGGCGGCGCGTGCAAAGACGCTGTCAAGCAATGCCAATAGTTCGATATTACCTGTCAACCCTGGCTCGGCATCCGCGACAACACCGGCAAGGCGCTGCAAGATCCGCTCGATTTCGCGCTCTTCTTCCATCAGATACTCTTGTACTTTTCGATTCTGCTCAATCACTGCAAGCGGTTCGATGAAGACAGTCGCACCGGAAGCAGACGTATCGTGTACGACGCCAGCGATCTGATTTTTGAATTCAACTCGGACCGGTAGACAGAAGCGCGATCCGCGCATGGCAATGACCGGATCCTGCAGATACTTTTGATGCGTCCGAAGCATGCCGTTCAGGACTTGACGCACTCTATTTTCAACACCGCGGCGGGCAACACGCAGACGGCGCAGTTCCGGACTGGCACCGTCGTGCACGGTGGCTTCGTCCGTGATGGCGCTGCGGATTTCCTGTTCTGTCTGACGCGCATCAAACAGCTCGGAAGCATAGGCGCGCAAGCGCGGGACGAGGATTGCTTCATCCAGCCGTTCAATCTGCTGACGCACATTCCTGGCGCCACGAATGAACTCTGCGATGGCAAGCAGTGCTTCCGGCGTCAGCGTACCGCCAATGACGGCCTTTTTCAACGACGGACGAATGTCCGTGATTCCACCGTAGGGAAGCGGCCCATCCGCAGAAGTTCCTCCAGCGCCTCAGCAACCACCGCGAGCATCTCTTGTGCTTCCTGCTTGTCTTCGTGCGGAACCAATTCGCCAATCTTTTCCTTGCCCAAACTGCACGCCGCAAAGGCAACCATTTGTTCCTTTACTTTATCCCACTCGAGTTTTCTGAGTGTACGATCCGTAAACGCCAATGTACTTATCCTGCCTTCCTACGGTCAACCGCTGACAGGGTTGTCCGAATGCCACTTCTTCTGCAAAATCCCATTCATTTTATCACATCGTTTTACCATTGCCGGAGAAGCTATGCGTAATGTCTGAAAGGAGGCGCGCAATGTTAGGAGCAATTGTTCGGTTTATCGTTTCTGCACTGGTTCTCATGTTTGTCGGCTTTTTGGTTCCAGGGTTTAGCGTAATGAACTTCTGGAGCGCTCTCGTCGCTGCAGTGGTCATCAGTGTGCTCGGGTGGGCTATCGAGGCGCTGTTTGGACGCAATCTGTCACCGTATGGACGCGGCCTCGTCGGGTTTATTTCGGGGGCGGTTGTCCTGTACTTAAGTCAACTGTTTGTGCCTGGTATGCGAGTAACCATTGTTGGGGCACTCTTGGCGTCACTCGTTATCGGGATCATCGACTTGTTTGTTCCGACAGAATTCAATCGTACCCGCGCGCGGTAACCAATTGCAAAGGCCCGTCCAAGGCGCCTTGGACGGACCTTATAAATGCGTGTCCGAAAAGGGTTCAGGTCGTCGAAGCCTGGGACCATTTAATCTGCATCCACTGTTGCACAAAGTATGAGTGCTTAAGAGCGGTCTGCAGCGCTGGACTGGGGATATACTGCGCCAGCAAGGACGCAATATAGAGGAAGACAATGACGATCACCAAGCCAATGATAAAACCTGCAAGTCGATTCAGAAGCGACAAACCAGGTAAATGAAAGAGCGTATCGAGCAGACCGGCACCGTATCGCAATAACAGCCACGCCACAATGAAGATGATTCCGAACGCAATCGCACCATCCACGTTCCCGAAGAGCAAACCAATCGCGCCCTGCGGTTGCGTAATGATGTGCATCTGTTCCAGTACGGGCGTCAAATACGGCCGTAAATAGCGCGCCAAGGCGTACGCAATGACGACGCCAAACAGGCGCGTTAGCTGCTTGACCATGCCCGCACGATAACCATTCCAGCCACCGAGAAGGACAAGACCAATCATGATGTAGTCTAGCGTATTCATGCGCTCTCTCCCTGTGTTGTTCTGCCTTAACCCTTTTCGGACAACCTCTTAACGTCGCTCCGGCGTTCGCGTTTGTTCATCGAGCAGCTGCTCCAATTCATCATAGCGAGCGGCGAGCCGCTGGTACTCATCCGCCAAATTGACAGCGCAAAGAACGGCTGCACGGCGCTGATCCAGCTGTGGATTCGCTTTTTGAATCTGGTTCAACATGCGATCCACAGTTGCGGCTACCTCGCGCATTTGAGCTTCTGACGCGTCGCCACGGAGCGTATATTCGATGCCGCCAATCTTGACGCGCACCCGATTCGTCGCCCGACCTGCCATGACCACCGCTCCCTTTGCCAGCATGCCTAGATATTCGTTTTCCTGACCGCAATTCCTGCAATTAGTCCTGGTATCAACCGCGCAGAACTGCGCCGTGCGCCGACGCCAGCGCCTGCAGTATGGCCGCCACCGTGTCATCCACTTCCGCGTCTGTCAACGTACGATCCGCATGCCGGAACCACAGTGCAAGCGCAATGCTCCGCTCACCTTCGGGAATACCTTTGCCCTCATACACATCAGTGACAACCAAGCCTTTGTCGTGATGTCACTGCCCGCAGAGTCAAATCAGCGGGGTTACCCACAAACTGATGCTCACGGGTCGCGCGGATTCCGACTACGACCAATGTCACTGTTCCCTGTGATTCCTATCACGCGGCTTTGCTGGGCTGGGCAACGTAGCAAGCTGGGCGGGACAACGAGGACCCGGTTCTTCTAATTCCACCAGCTCATCGACCCCGTATTGAAGCGGTGGCGCACGGACTGCTGGCAAGCGCCTGCAAAGGCACCGATGACGCACTGGTCCTGGTTGCGCGCTATCGAGGTACCCAGCCATGACTGAAGCTGCCGCCGCCTATCCGGTATCCTTGCAAAATTATCTGGGCGGCGCCGGGGAATCGGCGCTGCAAGAGGCCTATCAAATCGGTCGCCATGCCTTGGAGGCAGGCACGGGCTTCGTCTCGATTGCGGACATTCACCGTGTCTGCCTGCGCAAGCTGCTCGCTCGCTGAGTCGGCGACGGATGAATGCGATCGCATCGTGACGGGTGCGGCGCAATTTCTCGCCGAATGCATCTCGCCGTATGAGATGACCTATCGCGGATTTCGCGAAGCCAATACGGCGCTGCGCCACTTCAATGAGGTGCTCGAACAGGAAGCCAAGCGCATCGCCAAAGCTCTTCACGACGAGGCCGGCCAATTGTTGGTGGCGGTGTACATCGCGCTGCAAAACCTATCCAAGGAGGTGCCGGCCATTGAACCGCAGATTCTCAAGGCCACGCAACTGCTCGATGAGATCGAATCTCAGCTGCGCCGGCTATCGCACGAACTGGTGCCCGCATTGTTGAGCGACCTAGGCTTGGTTCCGGCGCTGCGGTATCTGTTCGAGGGGCTCGCGCAGCGCTCCCAGCTGCAGATCCACATCGATGCGGTACCCGAGCAGCGATTGCCAAAGCGCGTGGAGACGACGCTGTACCACATCGCCAAGGCGGCGCTGCACAACGTCGTCAAGCACGCCCAGGCAACTGCCGTCCGGATTCAATTTCACCGAACAGCCGATGCGATCCGCTGCAGCATTCGCGACGATGGCAGGGGCTTTGACCCTGCGTCGCTGCGCGTCCGGCAAGCCGAACAGGGCTTCGGCTTGATCGGCATTCGGGAGCGCCTGAGTGTGGTCGGCGGGCACCTAGAGGTCAATTCGGCGGACGGCCACGGGACTGAATTGGTGATATCCATTCCAGTGGAGAAATGACATGCCGATTCATGTGATTCTGGCGGACGATCATCAGATTGTCCGCCAGGGATTGAAATTGGTGCTGGAGAAGGACGGTATCGACGTATTGGGTGAGGCCTCCGACGGGATCGAAGCGATTCGCCTGATCAAGGAACTACTGCCGGAGATCGCCGTCGATCTGGATATGCCGGGCCTCGACGGCCTTGCTGTATTGCGCGAAGCGGCCCAGGCCAGTCCGCGCACCCGCGCGATCATTCTCACTCGCCATATGGAAGAACCCTACGCGGTCGAGGCATTGCGCGTCGGCGCACGCGGCTACGTACTGAAGACGCAGGCGAGCACCGACCTGGTAGCGGCAATCCGGCATGTGGATCGCGGCGAGGTGTACTTGAGTCCGAAGATTTCCAAAGCCGTGGTCGAGGCGTATCTGACCAACGTGGAAGGGCCCAATGGACAGCTGAGCGTGCGTGAACGGCAAGTACTGCAGCTCGTGGGTGAAGGGCATTCGACCAAGAAGATCGCTTCGTTGCTCGGTATCAGCACCAAGACGGCGGACACACACCGCACCCGGCTCATGGAAAAGCTCGATATTCATCAGACCGCCGGGCTGGTCCGTTATGCGATCCGCAACGGCTTGCTAGAGCCGTAATCCGACTCAGTGCGGCAGCGCGCTGCGCTCCGCGGCATCCGGTCTTTGCCGCGCGGTCCGTCAATGAAT
>CAVWUS010000018.1:0-17863 GCA_963758235.1 uncultured Alicyclobacillaceae bacterium
GAGAGGAGAGAACAGACGTGGAAGAGAGTCTAAAGCGCGTCCTCCGTACGCCTGAAGTGCTGTTTATCGGCATCAACGGTGTGATTGGAGGCGGCATTTTCTTATTGCCTGGCCAGGTCGCAGGACTTGCCGGAGACAAATCCTTATGGGCCTATTTAGTGGCGGGTGCCGTCGCCATTCTCATTGGCCTGTCATTTGCTGAGGCCAGCAGCATGTTCACGAAGACGGGCGGATCGTTTGTCTATTCCGAGCGAGCGATGGGCAATACTGTCGCCTTTACGGTTGGCTGGATGGGTTGGCT
This sequence comes from uncultured Alicyclobacillaceae bacterium, assembly GCA_963758235.1. Lineage (GTDB taxonomy): Bacteria > Bacillota > Bacilli > Alicyclobacillales > Alicyclobacillaceae > CAVWUS01. The sequence goes on from CAVWUS010000018.1 coordinate 302, forward strand.
CACGTTTGTGATTGGCTGGGCTTCCCTGTCAAACGGTCTGGTTAGCTATTTGACCGCATTGGCGCCGGGTGTTGCGCCGTTTAAGGACCTCATCATCATTGTATTGGTAGGCCTGCTTTGCTTGTTGAACACGTTTGGTGTTCGCAAAGGATCATGGACGGTATTGTTCTTCTCGATTGTGAAGCTCATACCGCTGGCTTTGCTCATCATTGTTGGGCTGTTCTTTGTATCCCATGCTGGATTACATGCGGGAAGCCTGGGATCACCTAAGAACTTCGGTCAAGCAGTCTTGGTCCTCATCTTTGCGTACGGCGGCTTTGAGATGGCAGCCATCCCGCAGGGTGAAATGGTCAACCCGCGTAAATCAGTAGCGATTGGCGTCATTGGTACATTGGTCGGCGTGACGCTGTTCTATATGTTGATTCAGGTTGCGGTACAGCGGCTCGATCCCGCTCTGGCAACATCCACCACTCCGCTTGCAGACGCCGGCAAGGCGATGTTCGTCGGCGGGGCCACAGTCATGACAATTGGTGCTGTCTTATCCATCTTCGGTACAAAGAGCGGCGTTGCACTGTCGTCACCTCGAATTCTCTATGCGCTGTCATTTAACCGGTCGCTACCGAGTGTCTTCGCGAAGATCTGGCCTCGTTTCCAGACGCCGGTCGTGGCGATTTGGACAACGGGCATTCTGGTGATGGTTCTCGCCAGCACAGGTACGTTCCAGCACCTCGTGCTGCTCAATGTGGCTGCTCGCCTCTACGAATACCTGCTGGTCTGCATCGCGGTGCTGGTCCTGCGTTTTCGCGCCAAGGATGTCAGTCGTCCGTTTAAGCTGCCGCTTGGGATCACAATCCCGGTTGTAGCCGCAGCACTTTGCGTCTGGCTGCTGTGCCAGGAGACGGGTATGCAGCTATTGGCTGCGTTAATTGCACTGGTGGTTGGTCTGGTGCTGTATGGCATTAGCCGAGCAACACAGCGAAATGCAGGGTAACTGGACAGCTTCATATGACATGAAAAAGGCGCGTCGTGTTGGCGCGCTTTTTCTGTGATCACGACCGGCGTTGCAGCTTTCTATCGCTACCTTTCAACGGGTGGCGGCTTGGGATTCTTCATGCCGAGTTTCGCCAGCAGGCCTGGCACTTCGAGACCAGAGACGGTGAGGCGCAGGTACCCGTCATATGTCTGCAGCTCATGGACATTGAGTGACACGCCAAATGGCTTCAGCAGGCTGGCCACGTTGACGCGCAGCGTCTGCGATATGACATCGATGCCAGGCGGCGCATCCTTGATGGCTTCGCGCAGTTGCCGCTGTACGATGGCGGGCGGAATCGTGACCAGCTTATGCGCAGTCACCTCGATGTTCATGTCCTGTTCGCAGGTGCTGAACGGAATTGCGGTGAAATCTATATTCCACAGCAGAAACTTCAAATGACCGAAGATGCCTTCCGTTGTCATGCTGGTGATGATGAGATTGCCATCGGGTACAAAGTCGGTCAAAAGGGAATTCAGGTCATCTACACTGATATCGACGGTAATTCGGGAGATGCGCACGGACACGCCAATCCTCCTTGCGTTCCATTCCGGCTGCTGCGGACGGGCTATGCGAACGCTTTACTGTATGCTTCCGTTTGTCCTGCGATGATTCGAGCATATCAAACTGAACCGCTTTACCACCAGTCTCGCCACAATTCACTCCGTGCAGGCGCTGAGTTCGTCCCCTTGTAATAAATTTTTGGTCTATGCTGTCTATATGGTTAGCTTGGCTGAAACTGGAGGGTGCGCACCCTGAATCCGAACGACGAGATTGAGGCCTGGTACCGCGCGTACAGGCACGATGTCTATAACTTTTTCGTGTACTTTACGGGATCGCTTGACGTGGACGATCTCGTTTCGCAAACATTCCTCAACGCCCTTCGGGGAATGGAATCATACAAGGGATCTGCCTCGCCCAAAACGTGGCTCTTTGCGATTGCACGAAATGTCGCATTGGATGAGAGACGACGCCGATCCGAGACATTGACCGACGACGATTTCGCGAATCTGCCAGACGACGGGATGCAGCCGGAAGACTGTGCAGCGGCAAATGAATCAGCCCGTACGGTCATGCAAGTGCTGAATCAACTCAAACCACAGCATCGGCTGGTATTGATTCTCCGCGGCCTGCAGGAATTATCCGGCGTGAAGCAGCGCGCGTGCTCGGCTGGACGCGCGGACGGGTAAATGTTACCTATCACCGGGCCTTGAAGGAGGCCCGCAGCTTAATGACAGCACGGCCGGAATATGCAGAATTACGCTGGGGTACACCATCAGGACATGCAAAGGAGGATCTGGATTGAAGCATCACGAAGACCAGCATCCATTGCTTGATGAGATGAGAAACGCGCGTCGTTTTCGGTTGTCAGAAGAAGCGGATCATCGCATTCTCGATTCACTTCGCCAGACAGGGCAGGCTTCTGCAGGGAGTGGCTTTTTTAACCGTACACTATCGCGCAAGTTCATAAACAACTGGCGACCGGTCGCGGCTGCTTGCCTGGCGGTCTGCATCGTCGGCGGAGCCATCGGCGTGGGGTGGGCAGATGGTGGGTTCCGCCCACCATCAGTGCTTAACGGGCCGGTGATCTCGAGTGACGGAACATCAGCATCAGGGAGCAGCAGCCCTGTTCATACACCGGTGGACGGACTCGTACAAAAGAATTCAGCTCATTTACCTGCTACCGATTCGCTTCAAGCATCAGCCGGTCAAGGTTCAACGGTGCTTCAGCAGGATCCTGGTTCACAGAATGTTAGCATCGTTGGCATAAAGAGCATGACGGATCCGAATGCATCCGACTCAGCGACTCAAACGTTTGTTAAAAGCGTTGCATTTTCTCTTTCAAACGGCCAAACGGTGCACTTATCGACGAAAGACCTGTTATGGTCTCTTTCCATGGCCAATCGCAGCATCATTGCGACGACGATACCTGGGACCAATTCACGATTTTACGCGTTGGGCTTGATGACGTTCAGTCATATGCGCTGGACATTGCAAAGCTTTTCCAATCAACAGTTAGGCGTATCAGACAATACCCAGAGCCTTAGTGGTTTGAGTCTCCCGAAGGGAACAAAGTTTACTGGTGGATACATGCCGTTTGGAAATGCCAATCAAGGTGACGCCTGGTCATTCTACACATCGAGCGGAATGTTTATGACTGCGAAGTTCCCACAGACAGCGTTCTCCACACCGAACAATGCAACGCATTTTACAGTAGCGGGAGCAGATGCATGGCTTGTCCCCACATCTAGCGATAAGGCGTCATTTGCCTACATGATTGACCAAGGGTATATCCTCGCGGTCGGTGGAAATCTCACGCCAGCGCAGTCGAAAGCATTGTTGGAATCGTTGCCGCCTGCAACGGCTTCGACCTTCCCGTTCTGGCATTAATTTTCTGGGCGACTGTACTCGGGTGGAGTAGCATACTTTCGCATATGCAGTTTATGCGCCATTTGAATGCCAGGCCGAATCATCATCTGTGCGCTCCCAATGAGGAACAGCCATGTTCCCCAGTACGTCAATTGTTTATAGAAGAACAAGATGCTGCCTACCACAAACCAGACACCAAGCATCAAATCATTGAAAATGTACAGCCACTCGTACCGCTGCTCAATAATCACTTTCCGCTTTTCAAAATTAACATCAATGACTTCGTTGCCTTTCTTAATCTTCAGCGTGTTATCGCGCTTCATCGTATCACCTGTCAATCACGGTATGACTCAAAAAAGAAGGAGTGCGCCAGCTTCATTTTTGAAGAAAGAGGGACATGAAGGATATGATTACCACCAAAGGCTTGAGTGATGCGAAGGTGTAATGAATGGTGCCACAGGCTGCAAGAATAAGCATTACAGTGGTTTCTATTGCGGGGCATAGCATAGTCCTGAGCGCAGAATAAGTACCACAACAGTTGTTATAGGTCTCAATCCCATTCATCGCACCCTCTGAAACAGGGCAATAGCTACTACTGCGGTACCTATTTTGTCAAATCCAGCCTCGAATGTGCGGGGAGGAACTGTTTCGGTACTTATCTGGAATAATTGTGGCTGAAGCCCGGTTAGGACAGGTTGAATCAGATAAATCCGGAATAGGTGCTGCTGAGGCTCCAAAGAAGTCGCGATCGCTCCCAAAGTAAATGGCTGTCCCGACCAACGTGCCTTCGGGACAGCCACAGCTATACGCTACGCTACTTCTCTGCTTGTTTTACCATCTGCAGCCGCTGGTAGGATTTGATGCCCATCAGCAAGATGAACGCGAGACCAAGTAAAATCAGAAACAGCGAAACGACCGTGGCCGCTATCGATGGGTACATGCCAACAATCAGACCCATCAAAATCGACATCCCGCTGATGAAGATACTGCGATTCGCCGCGACTCGATGGAGTGCCCGGTACTGCAGCGGCACGCAGATGGCGACCATCACCACTGCAATCACAGTCAGAATAAATACAATCCAGTGCCAGACGGTCATGTTTTTGCCCCCATGGCGTTCTCCTTGGTAATAACCTCGATTCCGCCCATATACGGCACCAGCGCCTTCGGCAGCCGCACGCTGCCATCTGCTTGTTGACCGAGTTCGAGCACTGCGGCGACGGTACGGCCGATAGCCAAGCCCGATCCGTTCAGTGTATGCACAAACTCCGTCTTTCCTGCTTCTTCCCTGCGGAATCGCAGATTCGCGCGGCGCGCCTGAAAGTCTTCAAAGTTTGAGCACGAGCTCACTTCGCGATATTTGTTCTGTGCCGGCATCCACAGTTCGAGATCGTATTTCTTCGTCTCCTTGAAGCCGAGATCGCCTGTGCAGATATTGAGCACTTGATACGGAATTTCAAGCGCTTCGAGGATATCCGCGCAATCCTCTACCAGCGACTCCAGTTCTTCATACGACGTTTCCGGCCGAACCAGTTTCACCAGCTCAATCTTCTGGAACTGGTGAAGGCGGATGAGGCCGCGTGTATCTTTCCCTGCCGATCCCGCTTCAGACCTGAAGTTCGGCGTGTACCCGGCAAACTTGACCGGCAGCTGGTCGTTGCTCAGGATTTCGTCGCGATAGTAGTTGGTCAGCGGTACTTCCGCGGTTGGAATCAGATAGTATGGCAATCCTTCGAGCTTGAACATGTCCTCGCCGAATTTCGGCAGGTTGCCGGTACCGATGAGGCTGTCTTCGTTTGCGATGGATGCCGGGAACATCTCGATGTAGCCGTTCTTCTCCACCTGATAGTCAAGCATGAAGCTGGCGAGCGCCCGTTCCAGGCGTGCGCCAAGGCCCTTGTACAGAACGAAGCGCGATCCCGTTATCTTCACAGCCCGCTCGAAGTCCACGATACCGAGATCGGCTGCAATTTCCCAGTGCGGCTTCGGCTCAAAATCAAACTTCGGCTTCTCGCCCCAGTGACGAATCGGTACGTTGTCGTCTTCCGATGCTCCGTCCGGAACCGATTCGTGAGGGATGTTGGGTATCGTCAACAGCAGCTCCTGCAGCTTCGCATCGTATTCGCGCACTTCATCGTCAAGCGTCTTGATACGCGCGGAGACTTCCCGCATCTGTGCGATGTCTGCGCTGGCATCTTCGCCGCTCTTCTTCTTTTTGGCGATATTTTCGGAAGCTGTGTTGCGTGTGCTCTTTAACTGCTCTGTCTCCGTCAGCGCCGCTCTCCATTTGGCATCGACTTCGAGCAGAGTGTCAATCAGCGCTGCATCTGCATGCTTGCGCTTCAATCCGGCGCGGAACTTGTCCGGATCCTGTCTGACGGCACGGATATCCAACATCTGTTCTCAACCTTTCCGAGTGAGGTCGTCCGAGAGGGTCAAGGCATGGTAAACCAACGTGCAACAGAATTCTTGACCCTCGTTTTATATCCTTAGAGGATACCAAAAAATCGGCAACATTTCACAAATTAAAGCGGATTTCGTTGTAAGCTAGAGATAGGGTGAAGGCTGAGGATGGGAAGGCGCTGCATAGATGACGAGAACCACGGTTATTCTGATTTGGACATGGCATATTCTCGCTGGTGCGCTCGGCGTTCTGTTGAGCCTGGGCGCGTTTTATCAGTGGCTTGAGCGCATTCTGAATCAATATAAGAAGCTCGTTCCCGAACAGGTAGTCCGAATTGTCAATGCCGCGGGACATACCTTGACAGCCGAGGAGCAGGCGGCGTTCATCGAATCGTTCAACCGCCTGACGGACATGGGCAAGCTGTCACTTCCCGCCGCAAACTACCGCGAAGGCGCTGAGATATGGCTTACAACCGGCGAGTGTTACTATGTGACAGAACAAGGCAAGTTCGTCGAGGTCATGCGGATTAAGCGAAATGGGCGGAAGATGTATTTCCGCCTCTATGACGATCCGAAGGCTACATCAGCTCAATCCGAGCCCCGCGAATGACCTCGACTTTTTGAATCCGTTCATATAAATCCGGGATATGACTCACATCTGCCGGAGCCATGCACATCAGCTCGATGGCGTGTGTTCCCTGACGTCCGTCAATTTTGACGTTGTCGATGCTGATTCCGAGCAGCCGCAGTGCTTCGAGGGCAACTTGAACATCAGCTGCGTTGGCCACATTGAGGTTGATTTGCACCTCTTTTTCACGCAACGCTTTTGGACCAATCCGTTTCATGATGGATGGTACGACTTCGACGCTGACGAAGATGAGAATCACGCCAGCTGCTGCCTGCCAGTAATAACCTGCCCCTGTCGCAATACCGAGTCCAGATGCGGACCAGACAATCGCTGCAGTCGTGAGGCCCGAGATCATTTCATTGCTGCGCCGCATGATCACGCCCGCGCCAAGGAAACCGATGCCGCTGACAATTTGGGCTGCGAGACGCATCGGATCGGCCCGGAGGTAGGCATCTGCGCCAAGATTGTTTGTCCGCATCGCCGTCTCGATGGAGACGATGGTCAAAAGACAGCTGGTCACCGAGATGACCAAGCACGTCTTTAGACCCAACGGCTTATGCTTGATTTCCCGCTCTAACCCGAGCACGATGCCAAAAATCGCAGCAATGCCAAGTTTCATCAGGACAATCAGCACGGGAATCACCAGCTTTCTGTCAATCGATAGGTGTCTCAGACGGGAACAACTTCGTCGATGCGTAATAACCCACAACGCACCGGTAATTCGGACCGATGGTTGTGGGTTATTGTACAACATTTTGGCTGTGCGTGCGCTTGCCTACGCCCAGTTTCCGTTGCGGAAAATCGGTTCCATTTGACCATCCTGTGTCTCGCCGTCGATGTCGAGATCGGCTGAACCAATCATGAAGTCAACGTGAATGAGGCTGTCATTTGCACCGCGCACTGTATAGTCTTCCTCCGTCATCTTGTCTGCATCCTTGAAGCACGGATAGGCGCGTCCAATGGCGATATGGCAGGATGCATTCTCGTCAAACAGCGTCTCATAGAAGAGGAGGCCTGAATTTGAGATGGGAGAATTCACTGGGACGAGCGCGACTTCGCCGAGAAAGTGCGATCCCTCATCCGTCTCGATGATGTGCTTCAGCGTCTCATAACCGGTTTCTGCTGTGAAGTCGACAATTCGGCCGTTTTGAAACGTCAGTGAAAAATTGTCGATGAGTGTCCCGCCATAACTCAGCGGTTTGGTCGCCTTGACGGTGCCGTTGACACCCTCCTTCTTTGGCAGCGTGAACACCTCTTCCGTCGGCAGGTTGGCAACAGAAGGAATACCGTCTAAACCAGCTCCGCCTCCGCCGTACCAAACATGTCCTTCAGGCAGCTCAATGGAGAGGTTCGTTACTGCCGAACGATAGTGCAGGCGTTTATAGTTCTTGATATTCAGTGCTTCGCGCTTCTGCTTAAGCGTATCCAGATGTTGTTTCCAGGCGGCGACGACATCCGGCTGTTCGACACGGGTAACTTTGAATACTTCATCCCACAGTTTTTCAACCGCCTCGTCAACAGGCAGCTCCGGAAAGACTTTTTGCGCCCATGGTTTCGTTGGAATGGCGACAATCGACCAGCGAATTTTACGCTGCATCTGGTAGTCGGAAAATTCTTTCAGGGCTTTCGCGCCGGTCTTGCGTGCGGTAGCGAGACGTGCGGGATCGACATCCTGAAGCAAATCGGGATTGGGTGAAAGAATCGCGAGCAGCGCGCATCCTTCACGCGCCAGTTGCGTGTAACCTTCTGCTTTCCACTGCGGAAATTCGTGAAATGCTTCCTCGGGTGCGTGCAGAAACTTGGTGAGCGTGACTTGGTCATCGTCCCACTCGATGTACACATGCTTCGCACCAGCCTCGTACGCTTTTTCGGCCACTTTTCGCGTAAACGGTGCTGATTCAACGTCCGCGAATACGAGCAACGTCTGCCCGGGCTGGACATTGACACCGACTTGAACGGCTAGATTGGCGTACGCTTTCAATTGCGCTTCTGACGGCATTCAATCCTCTCCCACTCGTCAACGTCTTGTCTCCAAGCATAACAAATCCATCCTTCACTCGACAGGGGAAAATCTGAAGAATTCTGAATCCTATCATGATGGATACGACTGGGTTGGACATGGCGAAAATTGTCGATTCCCCGGGAAATAAATACATCGGTCATCTATACATCTTTCATATAAATTGGTATAAAATCGATTTATCCAATTAAAGCAGAGATACAGAAAACAATGTGAACCGCTGATGATTTGACTGTCGAGGAGAAATGCACGTGTCTACAGTGATGACACTGGATTTGGTCATCAATCAAAATGTCAGATATGGTTTTTTTAATGGCTGTCGGTGAAGATGGGTTATGTCGCTACGAGAAGATGAACGCCGCTGCGATGAAAGGCTCGGGTCTCAACGATTATGCCTATCGCGCAACTTTTCGCGATGTTGTACAAGCCGATGAAGCAGAGATACTGCAGGCGCATTATCAGCGTGCGCTGCGGTCAAACCGGCCAGTTCCCTTTACGTTGGATCACAATGGCCAAGTGGGCGAGACAATATTGAACGTCATATTCGTGCAATGGCAAATGTACACACATCATCGGAACTGTGCGTGATATAACGGATCGAATGAAGGAAGAAGAGCAGTTTCGGCAACAGGCACTGCATGATTCTTTGACAGGTCTATTCAATCGTCGCGGGCTTGAACAAAAACTCGACTTGGCCTTTAAACAGGCTCGAGCCACAGCGACGGTCTCCTGCTTGCTGATGATTGATGTGGATGCGTTGAAGTACGTCAATGATCGATATGGACATGTAATCGGTGATTCATATTTGCGGGATGTGGCCGCCCGGGTTCGAAAGGCTGTACGCGCGGAAGATTCCGTTATCCGGTTTGGTGGCGACGAGTTTTGGTCATCGCCAATGTGGCAGACAGGTCGGATGTCGTCATTCTTGCGGATCGTATTCTCGACCTGCTGTCAAAGCCCTGGTTCTATCAGGGGTTGAACCTGAACATGTCTGTGAGCATTGGAATTGCGGCTTATCCAATCCACGGCGCCAAGGCCATGGAAGTTATTCAGGCTGCTGATTGCGCCCTCTACGAAGCGAAACATAGAGGCAGGAAGCAGTATGCGTTTGCACACTTGTCCGGGTCGACGGCTGCGTCATGGACAACGTGAAAGATGCATAAAGAAGGTGGATATCGCCAGGCGACGGTATCCACCTTTCATTTTTTCTACTGCGTCATCATTGTGTAATGGCAAGGTGATCCTTTACGGCATCGAGGAACAGGCTGTGCAGTCGATAGTCACCCGTCAGTTCAGGATGGAACGACAGCGCCAGCAAATGCCCTTGTCGTACGGCCACTACGCGGTCTTCGTATTTGCTTAACACTTCCACATCCTTGCCCACTGACAGAATATGCGGGGCACGGATGAATACAGCCGGGAACGGTTCAGGTCCAATGACCGGAATGTCGAGATCGGTCTCAAACGAGTCTTTTTGCCGACCAAACGAGTTCCGGCTGACTTCCACATCCATCAGCCCCAAATGGGCTTCTTCCTCGCCGTTTGCACCTTGAATCTTATTGGCCAGGACAATCATCCCAGCACATGTGCCAAACACAGGGAACCCCGCTGCAGCTTTGTTGCGAATCGGTTCAATCAGCTCATATTCACGCAACAGCCGGCCCATCGTGGTACTTTCTCCACCCGGGACAATCAGCCCATCGATATCATCTAACTGAAAATGGCGTTTCACCAGCACGGCTTCTACACCGAGGCTGGAAATCGCTTTGGCATGTTCCCGAAAAGCGCCTTGCAGCGCAAGAATTCCAATCTTCATCATCCACACCTTCACAGTCCGACATAGTGATGCCGCGAGCAGCGCTGAGGCCACCCGCGGCAGTTGAATGCGTACTTGGCGAACTGGTTCGATTACCAGCCGCGTATAGCCATCCGTTCTTCTTCGCGAAGTGTATTCAAATCGACACCCTTCATCGGTGTGCCAAGACCCTTCGACAGTTCAGCCAGCAGGCCGTAGTCTTCGTAATGCGTTGTCGCCTGAACGATTGCGCGTGCGAACTTCTCTGGGTTTTCGGATTTGAAAATACCGGATCCGACGAACACGCCGTCTGAACCAAGGTGCATCATCAACGCCGCATCGGCAGGTGTCGCAATGCCGCCAGCTGCGAAGTTGACGACCGGCAACGAACCTGTACGATGGACTTCAAGCAGCAGTTCGTATGGTGCACCGAGATTCTTGGCCTCGGCCATCAGTTCATCTTCCGTCATATTTTGCACTTTGCGAATCTGCGCCTGCATCATACGCTGGTGTGTTACCGCTTCGATGATGTTGCCTGTGCCTGGTTCACCTTTCGTGCGGATCATCGAGGCACCTTCGCCAATCCGTCGCAGCGCTTCACCGAGGTCGCGGGCACCGCATACGAACGGCACAGTAAATTCCTTTTTATTGATATGAAACTTGTCATCCGCTGGTGTGAGCACTTCGCTTTCATCCAGGTAGTCAACACCGAGTGATTCCAGGATACGGGCTTCCACATAGTGACCAATGCGGCACTTGGCCATCACTGGGATGGATACAGCGTTCATCACGGCTTCTACAATGGTTGGATCGGCCATACGCGCGACACCGCCAGCGGCGCGAATATCAGATGGCACGCGTTCCAGCGCCATAACTGCAACGGCTCCGGCCTGTTCAGCGATTTTTGCCTGCTCGGGTGTTACGACGTCCATAATGACGCCGCCTTTTTGCATTTCTGCCATACCGCGTTTTACAAGATCCGTCCCGGTTTTTGCCATACAAATTCCTCCCCATCTCTAAACGCTGGCTTTTGCAAGCTGCGGGTGCTATGCAAACGAATTATGGATTGTTTTCATTCAGTTTGCGCAGGAATACCATGACCATGTGAATGCATCCGCCAATAAACAGGACAGCGAGAATTGCACTCAGAATCATTCCTGTGATAAACCACCAAGGCATCGCAATCGCCACCTGACGTGATGTCTCTACTACTACATTATTACATTACAATGAATGTAGCAAATGCCCAAAGAAGTGGCTAACCCCGCGCCATGTCCGAACGAACCAATTTACCTTGTTGTCCTGATTGAGCGAGATCACAGGTGTTGAAGCAACAGTTTCATTGTTTACCATGTAGTCGAGATGGCCGACAACCTGCCCCTTTTGAATCGGCGCCTTGATGTTCTTCTGCAGCTTTAGGACAGGTTTCCCTGTATCGCCTGTCGGAAGGTCAACAACGGTAGCTGACTTCGGTGCAATCGCAAGATTTTGTTCTTTTGCGTTCGCCACATAAAGCGTTTGCGGCAAACGCTTTCCGGCTGGTGCCAATGTTACTTCGTGGAAGTCATGAAAGCCATAGTTGAGTAGAACCCTGGTGTCGGCAAACCGCTCCGGCTCTGTCTGGTCACCCATGACCACGGTAATCAGGCGTACTCCGTTTTGCACAGCCGTGCCGACAAAACAGTATCCTGCTGCATCCGTAAACCCAGTCTTCAAGCCGTCCATCCCAGGATAGCTCCCCAGAAGGTGATCCGTAGAAGTCCAGGTGTTTCCCTTACGGACATGCACTGTCTTCTTGTCCGTGTACTGGACGATATTTGGAAACTTAGTGAGCAAGTAACGGGCCAAGGTTGCGAGATCGCGCGCTGTTGAATAGTGATCGGGCGCAGGCAGTCCATCTGGATTATCAAAATGTGTATTCTTCAGACCAATCTTTTTCGCTTCATCATTCATCATTTGAACGAAGTGTTTTTGATTGCCACCGATGGCGTCTGCAACGGCTACGGTCGCATCGTTTGCAGAGAGAACGCCGATGAATTTCATCATGTCGTTGAGTGTGAATTTCTCTTTCGGATCGAGATATGCATCGGATACACCAGGCTCGATTGCGACTTGATATGCGTCAGGCGTGACAGGAATGATGGTGTTCCAGGTTAATTGTCCAGATTTTACAGCTTCTTCTGCGAGCAGCATCGTCATAATCTTCGTCGTCGAAGCTGGCGCTCGCCGTTCATCTGCATTCTTGCTATAGAGAACCTGCCCATTCGCTGCGTCAATGACAATGGCGGATGGCGCCTGAATGGAAGGTGCCGGCGGCATGGTCATATCCGAATTGCTGTCTGCGAATGCGGTAGTCGGTGCAGCAGTCAATCCAATGATGGCAGCCGAACTTAAAGTGATCAAGGCGGCTTTCGTCGCTTGAAAATTCAATGATGTTCCTCCATGTCGATGTTCCAAAATCAAAGTACGTCAAGTATAGCATAGCCAGGATTCAGGTTTGGATGGAACAATCTAGATCAGAAGGGAGGGCGCCACGGTGTCGCCCTCCCAATTATTCTTGTGCCATGGAATCTGTGATGAAAACAATTTAGATGCTGTAATTCGGTGCTTCTTTCGTGATGTGCACATCGTGCGGATGGCTTTCCCGGAGACCTGCTGCTGTGATGCGGATGAATTGCCCGTTTTCCTGCAGATCGCGGATGGTCGGTGTGCCACAGTATCCCATGCCTGCGCGCAAGCCGCCAACAAGTTGAAACAGCGTGTCCGACAATGGGCCGCGATAGGCAACCCGTCCCTCAATCCCTTCCGGGACAAGTTTCTTCCGATCTTCCTGGAAGTAGCGCTCACCGCCGCCGCGACGCATGGCCCCGATGGAGCCCATGCCGCGATAAACCTTGAACTGACGACCCTGGAAGATTTCCGTCTCGCCTGGGCTCTCTTCCGTACCAGCCAGCAGGCTTCCGAGCATCACCGTGTCAGCGCCCGCCGCAATGGCTTTGACCATGTCGCCGGAGTACTTGATACCGCCATCGGCGATAATGGGAATGCCTTTCTCCCGTGCTGTTGTTGCACAGTTGTACACAGCGGTGATCTGCGGGACACCGATACCAGCGACAACGCGTGTCGTACAGATTGATCCCGGCCCGATGCCAACCTTAACTGCATTTACACCTGCCTCAATCAGGGCGAGCGTTCCTTCTGCCGTCGCCACATTGCCCGCAATCAGCTGAATGTGCGGGTATTGCTTGCGAATGTCACGGATGGTGTCAAGGACGCCGCGTGAATGACCATGTGCGGTATCCACAACAATGACGTCTGCGCCGGCCGCAACCAGTGCATCTACGCGATCGCGCATGTCTATTGAAACTGACACCGCTGCACCGACAAGCAGTCGACCATGCCCATCTTTCGCCGCATAGGGGAACTTGCGTGCCTTCTCGATATCCTTGATGGTGATAAGGCCTTTCAGCACACCTTCGCTATCGACAAGCGGAAGCTTTTCAATCTTGTGACGCTGAAGAATGTCCTTGGCGTCCTGAAGCGTCGTGCCAACTGGCGCGGTAACCAGGTTGCCTTTGGTCATCACTTCTCCAATCGGACGATCCTGATTCGGCTCGAACCGCAAATCCCGGTTCGTGATGATGCCGACGAGCTTGCGGGTGTCATTCGCCACAATGGGGACACCTGAGATGCGGTACTTCGCCATCAGCTGCTCAGCGTCGGAAATTGGATGATCCGGTGTGAGATAAATCGGATCGGTAATAACACCACTCTCTGACCGCTTCACCTTGTCGACTTCTTCAGCCTGCTCTTCGACCGACATATTCTTGTGAATAATACCGATGCCGCCTTCTCTTGCCATAGCAATAGCAAGCGCCGCTTCTGTGACGGTGTCCATCGCGGCGCTTATAATCGGAATATTCAATTGAATATCGGTGGTAAGTCGCGTTTCAAGCTGAACATCTTTCGGCAGCACCGAAGATTCAGCAGGAATCAGCAGAACGTCATCAAACGTAAGTCCCTCCGGACCAAATTTGTTTTCCCAGCCAATCAACTGTATCCCTCCTGTAGAAATAAAAGCCGTCCGCCTTGCAGATATTATGCGTAGTATAGCAACGCCCCTATAGCGTGTCAAACCAACTTCTGTTCATCGGGACAACCTGCCTTGAAGCCGGTGAGACTGCGAGGATTTGCTTCGTGATCATCAAACGCATTGGCATTACACAACTCCAAAGCGACGCGTTGACACTGCGGCTGGTTCGGGAAATTCACGCCGAGACCGATGCGCCACAAGGGAAACTGTATCATCAGGCACAAAATACGGCGGCGTGCGCAAGGCAAGCGGTCGCCTACCGGGAATCTGAGTCCCAGTTCGATCTGACCGTCGTACCACTGCTCCGCTATTACAGCCTGCTCAATACACTGAAGGCGCTCTTGTACCTGTTTGACTTAACATTCCCACAATCGACAACGGTCTTGCAGCACGGAGTATCCGTCCGTCGGAGCAAACGGTCTGCGTATCAGTGGACATGGGAATCCGTCATGCTGCACAAGGACGGGATTGCACAGGCATTCAATGCACTGTGCACACCCGAACAGGAACTTCCCGCACGGCTGATCATGGGCGACTTGCTCGGCCAGTTTCCACAAATGCACGCGTCGATTCACTTGTTTGACAAACACTTTTTGCACGCCTACCCGTTGCACCCTGAATCAGCCGAGACGTGCCTGATTTCACGCGAGATTGCATCGAATCAGGGACTGACAGTCGATGAGTGGAAGCGCGCGTATTTGGGCGCAGGGCCTGTCGGCAGGGGCTCTGTAGGTGCGGCGTCTGAGGGCGCGGCAACGTTGGGTGCGGTGAGGTTGGACGCGGCAGCGGATGTAGGCCGTTCGGGTGCGGGATCGCAGGCCGCGGAAGAGCCGGAACCGCGCGGGCTCATGCGGATCGGACAACCAGAGCCTAACCACCCGTGGTATGGGTCTTATGAAGGTGTCGCCTACCTGCACGATCAACAGAACATACCAATCTGGCTCGCGCACTATGGGCTGCTCTACACCTTGTCAGCACTCTGCCGCTACTCTCCGGCAGAGTGGTCCGACATTGTGCTGTGGCAGAGTGAGCCCGACGCACTGCTCGTACGGGAGTACTTTAAACTACCACCGCTGCAGTTGTACCTGGAGGAAGGCCCGAAACTGGGCGCCAGCGCGGTCGATTCGCTATGGCGATCACAGCGGGTGAAGGATATGGTGGGGGAGGTGGCCGGGACTCGCGTTCGGTAGGGTGCGACGTAGGTTGCGATTTAGGTTACCACACTGCCCGGATTTGGACCGGAAACAGGCTCAACTTCGACTGCAACGATAGTGGGGAAGTTGTTGGCCACGTTAACCACTGCCGAATAACGCTTTCCCGCGACCTTATTTTGTTCCGGCAGCCTTGATTTTGGCGGATAAGACGTTGCTGGATCGTTATCCGGCCAGTTATCAACTTGCCGGTTCCGCATCTACCGGAATAAGATTTTGGGACAACCTTATTCTCGGCCCCGCACCTGCCCCGGATTCAAATAGCGCGTTCAGACAACTTTATTTGTCGGAGCCTTGCATACGGTCTTCTCATAGCCGGCCCAGAACAGCTTATTGTGCTGTTTCAAGGTTAGTGCCGCACATTAAGATGCTCAGAACCGCTTAAACTCCCAAAACACATGTCCATTCGCACTCTAAACGGCGCTTAAGCCATCGGGAACCGTTTATTTACGACACACACGACCGATTTTGAGCGAATAAGCTGCTCTACGCTGTTATTTCACCATGGATACAACTCACCATGCATAACGAGAAAGCCCAGTGCAAATGCACTGGGCTTTCTCTGCTCATGCCTGGCAACGTCCTACTTTCCCAGGAGCTCGCGCTCCAAGTATCATCGGCGCTGGAGGTCTTCACGGTCGTGTTCGGGATGGGAACGCGTGTTTCCCCTCCGCCATAGTCACCAGACTGGATAAAGGGTATTGCACTCCACTTCTGCGTTTACACGAGCCGTTCCGTGCAACGCCCTTTATCCTCGGTTATCTCACTTGTAACTCAGGTGCTTACCTGACTCACAAGGTAGATACCTTGGAAACTGAATGCGAGTGTCATCTCTCCTGTCAACCAGGGTATGCCCTGGTGAAGCCCTCGACCGATTCGTATCCGTCTGCTCCACACATCGCTGTGCTTCCACACCGGACCGATCTACCTCGTCTTCTTCAAGGGGTCTTACTCCATTGCTGGATGGGATACGTCATCTTGAGGGGGGCTTCGCGCTTAGATGCTTTCAGCGCTTATCCCTTCCCGACTTAGCTACCCAGCTGTGCTCCTGGCGGAACAACTGGGACACCAGCGGTCAGTTCATCCCGGGCCTCTCGTACTAAGGACGATTCCTCTCACGTATCCTGCGCCCGCGGCAGATAGGGACCGAACTGTCTCACGACGTTCTGAACCCAGCTCGCGTACCGCTTTAATGGGCGAACAGCCCAACCCTTGGGACCGACTACAGCCCCAGGATGCGATGAGCCGACATCGAGGTGCCGCAACCTCCCCGTCGATGTGGACTCTTGGGGGAGATCAGCCTGTTATCCCCGGGGTAGCTTTTATCCGTTGAGCGACGGCCCTTCCACTCGGTGCCGCCGGGTCACTAAGCCCGACTTTCGTCCCTGCTCGACCTGTCCGTCTCGCAGTCAAGCTCCCTTTTGCCTTTACACGCTTCGCGCGATTTCCATCCGCGCCTAGGGAACCTTTGGGCGCCTCCGTTACCTTTTAGGAGGCGACCGCCCCAGTCAAACTGCCCACCTGACACGGTCCCCACACCAGTTTCATGGTGCCAGGTTAGAAGACAGGCATCTCAAGGGTGGTATCCCAAGGGTGACTCCACCGAGGCTGGCGCCCCAGCTTCTCTGTCTCCCACCTATCCTGTACATGAGATACCCATCTTCAATATCAAGTTGCAGTCAAGCTCCACGGGGTCTTTCCGTCTAGCCGCGGGTAACCTGCATCTTCACAGGTATTACAATTTCACCGGGTCTCTCGTTGAGACAGCGCCCAAGTCGTTACGCCTTTCGTGCGGGTCAGAACTTACCTGACAAGGAATTTCGCTACCTTAACGCCGTCAACAACAGCAGTTACGGCCGCCGTTTACTGGGGCTTCAATTCGGAGCTTCGCCTTGCGGCTAACCCCTCCTCTTAACCTTCCAGCACCGGGCAGGCGTCAGCCCCTATACGTCGCCTTTCGGCTTAGCAGAGACCTGTGTTTTTGATAAACAGTCGCTTGGGCCTTTTCACTG
>CAVWUS010000019.1:0-64131 GCA_963758235.1 uncultured Alicyclobacillaceae bacterium
CCACTTGTAATATAGGCTCTGTGCAACCCCATGCTGACGACATACTTCACTAATATTCGCTCCGGGGATCATGCCCTCCAACACGATGCTCAATTTTTCATCCACGGTCCACTTACGTCCTGGCATGAGTCAAACACCTCACCATTCATTTTAACTCACACCATTTGTCTGGGTTGACTCTCGGCCAGTATAGATTGCGTCTGGTACTTGCAAGGGACACGAGAAACTGTGGAGGTATTTCAACAACCCGAATGACGCGGTCGTTTGTCGTCTGGAGTGGGAGCAGCACGTCGGGATTCGGAAGGAACACAACTTCGAGAGATTCCGTGAGTATGTGGCGATGGTCGAAGGAAAAGGGGACGCTCGCTGATGTTCACTACAAGCGTCCTCATTGCTCTTTGGATGGTCACTCCGATTCTGTACAGAGAACGTCGGAGCAATTAAAAGTTCAAGAGACAGGGCGTCCTGAAAGGGGCGTCCCTCTTTTTTGTAGTCGAACAGGAGGAGAAAAACACAATGGGAGCAACGTGGATTCGAGGGAAGATGACGCCAGAAACTTACGAGAACAGACACGAGTCAGACAGACAACGTATCAGAAGAATGTTCAAGCGTATCAACGACACGTATCCAGATTGGAAGGTCAGAAAAATCGTTTGGTTCGAGGACATCATCGACTATTGGGATGACGAGGACTGGACAAAGGTAAGAAAGATGGTCGAAAAGACCGTCCAGTTCTACTCGCAACTTTGGGAACGGAAGGCTCAGTCGAGCGGTATCCGGCTATACCGTGATGACTTCGAGGAACTCTTCTGGGGAGTAGTTTGGGATGTGATTGAGTCCTATGACTGGCGAAAGGACTTCTATCTGTTGGAGACGCTGGAACTCGCGTTCAAATCTAGGGCGTTGGACAAAATCCGATGGGCAAAGCGGCACAAGAGAGCACACGAATACACCGCTGCTCAATTGCCGGAGAACGTAGGCAGAGACATTCGTTTCGCGGACAAGCAAGACATCGAGAACGAAGTCGTCAATCGGCTGACGGTCGAAGAGATGTTCGAGGAACAGTCGTTGACGGAGAAAGAACGCTCGCTTCTCGCGTTTTTGTACGACAAACCAGACGCGACGTTGGACGAAATGGCGTCCTCCCTAGCTATCTCACACAAAGAGATGGCACGACGAGTTCTGTTGGGGCTTCGAAAGAAGTTGTCACAATATCGCTGAATTGGCGTGAACGAGTGTTCGTGTGACACAAAGTTATGTCCATTCGGTTTTGCTCGATTGCCGTGTAGAAAGCCTACAATCGTCGTCGTGACGCGGACTTGCAGTTCCCGTCGCGTGGTGGACTGGGCTAGTCAAAATCGGTTGGACGCTCACATCGCGTCACATTTGCCGGGAATCTCGACTAACGTCAAACACGAAAAAAGCCAGCGACAACGTCGCCAGCTTGTTCGTTTATCGACCTCAGTCAAGAACAGTGATACGAAAGTTCTCGTCGTCCTCTTCGGTTTGTACACCACATTTCATGCCATGAAGCAGTCCGACAACCGTTTCGACTAACTCATCCCAACCGCTTCCCCGAAGTTTTGAGATTAGAACCGTGTTGTGTTCATTCAACTCTTGAAAGGCGTATGCCAGTCCTTGTATCGAATAAGCGTTATCCAGATTCATCATGATTCCATCCTTTCACTTCGTATCTTGGTCTTTACGAGAACGCCTTGTCAATCGCGTCCTCCAGTTCCTTCTCTGACGGCATCGAATAGCGTCTGGTCACGTTGATGTCGCGATGTCCGGCGAGTTCAGCGACAGTCGAGATGTCGATTCCTTTCGAGACTAATTCTCTCGCAAATGTGTGACGTAGTTCGTGAGGATGGACGCCATACTTCGCGAGTGTATGTTGTACGGTTCGGACGGAGATTCGCTGCCCTCTATTCGAGAGGAACAATGCTCTCTCGCTGTCGTCTCGTTGCTCAAGGTATCGTCGAAGATGGAGTCGAACCTCCGACGACAGAGGAACCTTCCGACTGACGTTTCCTTTTCCGTTCCGAACGAGGACAGAGCCGGAGCGTTCCGACATCGTCACGTCATCTCGATTCAATGAGACGAGTTCAGACACTCGAAGTCCAGTCATCAGAAGCGTATACGTCATCGCTATGTCGCGAAGATTTCCGTCTCGCTCGACTTGACGAAGGAGACCGTTCCTCTCGTTGCGTTCAAGCGATTTCGGAGCGATATTTCGCACTTCGCGAACCTCTGGCACTCGAATATCCTCGATGATGTCTGGACGCTTGATATAATGGGCATACGAGCGGAGACAAGCGAACTTGTTTTTCACCGTTGTCGGACTATTGCCGCTGTCCTGTAGGTGGCTCACGAATTGCTGGACGTCTATTCTCGTGAGTCTGACGAAGTCTCCTCGGTTCTCATCGAGCCACCGAGTGAACTCGGTCAATGTACGAGTGTAGTTGTCGATGGTGTTCTGGCTCTTTCCTTTGTCGGATAGGTGAGCGAGATACTCGTTGAGTTGTGCGACATAATTTCGTTCCATTACGAGTCCTCATTTCGTTGATTTCACGTCTATATTCTACGTCATAATTGCGTACAACTCAAGTTGTGCGACGTTGGACAGACCCCGCCCCACAGGGGGGAGCCGGGGGTGTCTGCGGTAAGAAAGGGGTTCAAAACGTACGGGAAAATTTCGCGAATCCAATTCCCATAAAATTCATAAATGAGATAGTCTACTCGTTGTCTGTAGTGATAGAATTAAAGCCATTGACAAAGATTGGGGGCAAACTGATGGGAAGACACGATGTGGCACAAATTTGCCTAAATGGTCATGTAGCGAATGATTCCACACAAAGATACCCCGAATTCAACAAGGCTTTCTGCGAACAGTGTGGAGCAGCGACTATCACTAGTTGTCCGAACTGTTCAAAACCGATACAAGGTGCGTATCATGTGGAAGGGATGGTTGATTATTCAGACCCTCAGGCACCGCCATTTTGCATCGGTTGCGGACATGCCTTTCCATGGACTGAGGCACGTATTCAAGCTGCGAAAGAACTGGCTGAACTGGAGCTCTCGGAAGAGGATAGTGCTGTTTTCGCCGAAAGTGTCGCAGAGTTGGTCAAGGACTCTCCACGGGGTACACTAGCCGCTGCCAAAGTAAAGAAAATCATGAGCAAGGCGGGAAAGACGTTCTGCGACGCGGCACGGGATATTCTCGTCGACATTGTGAGCGAAACTGCCAAAAAGGCAATCTGGGGGTAGACCCGGCACAGGGGAAGCCCCTCCCCTTGCCTGTGGAAAAGGGCTATAGAACGGACAACTTTTTGGGACTCCAAATGGAATATCGCGTGATGTAAAGTAGGCGTCTCAGTCGTCACCTTCCTTCGTCGTCGCCACTTCCGCAATTACACTATGGAAAACGGCAGTCTGCAACCGTGCTCTGTCCGCTTCAACCTGCTCCAAACGCTTGTAAAGTCCGGGATGTTCCCTTGCGGGTATTTCCGGCATATTCAGCATCTCGTTGATTCGTTCTTCTCGCCCGTCCAGCTTGTCCCATTCATTCTTAACGACATCTGGAAACTTAGCCCCGAGCGAACAGGCGAGTTCAAACATTTGGCTGTTCATCTCACTCAATTCGTCCATTACCTTAAAAAGTTCTTCATCGGAAACCGAACCGTCTCTGAAATTTGCCTCGTCCATTTCGCGAAACACCTTCACTAATTCATCATGTTGCGTCTGCAAATTCCAATACTCTTTCGCTGTCAAATCTAATCAATCTCCTTTGGGTTGCACGTTTCACAGCACGACCATGAGAATCTACGCTCGCCAATCACATACTCCGTGAGACTGGCAAGGCTGTTTGAACACACTTTGACGTAGGTTGTGGTTCGTCTGCCTTCGTCACTTGGTCTCCAGAGATGCCTACAATCTGCTCGATGGATTTTGTGCATCGCTCCCTGTGCCTCAGAGCCGCCAAAGTAGTTAAACACGAATCCATCTCGGTTTTCCCTACACCACGCGGTGTACCCGTCATCATCATGGTGAAACGAAATCATTGTACTGTAACCTCCCCATCCTAGAGCCGAAACCGTGTCGATTTGACTTGTCCTATTATCGCACGTCTCTTGAGCTAATGGACATCAATCCCAAACTCTGTAGACGTACCATTTCGCTTCGACTCTTTCGATGTCAAAGAGGGAACAATCCTCAATCAGCACGCGATAGATTGTTCGCGATGGCTCATTGTTCCACCATCCCCCGGACTCTACCCATGAGTCAATTATCTCGACGACTCGAAGCGATTGTTCGCGGTAAACAAAACGAACGGGCTATCGTCGTATGCAATTGACTGTACATCGATTTTGCGTTGGGGACTAAACGTCCGGTGCACCCATTATAGCAAATTTACGAACTAGTGTTCGTATTGATACGTATTGCCAATGTGTATTAGTATGTTGTTGAGATTCTGAAATGGTGGTGCGACAAATGGAACGATTCATCTATCCAGCGGTCGTTCTCGTCTGTCCAGAAGGAGGATACTTCGCTAAGTTCCCCGATTTGGACGGTTGCATGACGCAAGGAGAGACGATGCAAGAAATTCATCACATGACTCGCGAAGTCCTCGAAGGCTGGCTGTATCTCGCGTTGAAGGATGGAGAGACGCTTCCAGAGCCGAGCAAGCCGGAGGACATCGAAGTCGTCAACGAGGACGGTCTCGGAGGTTTCGTGACGCTTGTCGAAGCATGGGTCGAGGATGACGCGGACGAACGAAACAAGACGGTCAGAGCGAACGTCACTTTGCCACGTTGGATGAAGGAGCAAGCACAACTAGAAGGTCTCAATTTGTCAGCGGTTCTCCAGAACGGAATCCGTCGAGCATTACACATTGACCGTGACGGAGTTCGACGAATCACTCCTCCGAGTGAAGTGAACACGAAGTACATGGAACCGAAGGACATCTACGTTCCAGACCCCTAACGTCAAGAATGATTCATTCGACACAAGACAAAAAAGAAGGAGCGACCTTCGCGGTCGCCCTTTTTTGTACGGTCACTTTTGCAAAGATTCCTTCCAATCGACAAGGCTTTGAATGACTTCGCGAAAATCTTTATTGAACGGATACTTGTCCAGAATGGATTCCATCGCCTCATCATCGAGTTTTCCCATGCTTCGCTTAATGCCGAACAAGACGAAATCACCTTGCCAAGTGCCTGTTTGAACTCGTCCATTGTCTTCACCATCCGTTCGCTTGCTTCGGGCTTGTATTCTTTGCCGGAGTATTCAATTCCTTCTTAGCGTCATTGTCCGGTTTTCTAAACATAATCCACATGATTATCTCCCACTGCACACCTAAAGCGGTTCCAATGCCATACTCCTTCGAAACGTAACCAAGTCGTTGCTCGTCGCAGTACGATTCCACGTTTTCAAAGCACTTTGCTTTCATCTTAGAAACCGCGTGCTTTTCGGCGCCTCCGTATTGGTCAAAAGACTTATTCACAAATCCGATGTCTGGACAATCGCTAGTGAATACTGTGTACCGCTCTGGGATTCTCGCCAACGGATGAACCCCGATCAACACATTGTACCCAGGTACTCTCGGATACTGTCGACGAAGTTTTTCGACGTCCTGTTGTACGCCGTTTTTTACGAGACCATCACCGTAAAAAGTTTTTTCCGCACCGCTGAGTCCCCCTCGTCGTCCTTTGTCGCGGTCGGCAATAAAAGCAGAATGGCGGGCTTTGAATTCGAAAAGTGCAGCGGGTGAGGTAGAGCGTCCAATCCTCTCGATAAGTGCGAGGTCAACTCTTTTCCACTCTCTGACGGCAAATATGTCGCCGTTCTCTCCAAATTTGCGTTGAAAGTGTAGAGTGAATTTATCTCTAATAGTCATCTCGGTTCGGGAACTGGACAACAGGGTGGAAAGTTCATTATCAGCCCAAGTACTTTCTAATCCTTCAAGCTCAAGAGAAATAGTCGATGGATTCAGCATCGTTGAATCTATACCTTCCTGGACGGGATTTTCCCTTCAAATGCATTTCGCTTATTCTCAACGTTCAATAGTGGGGTGTTCGGAGTGTTTCCTCCTGGAATTATACAACCTTCCCCAAGCGTAATCGACCAATTTGTTTGTACGTAGTACGCTAGCGACAAGGAGGTGGGAGATTGCGGATGTACACCATGATGAGTTATCGGACGCAGCGTACGTGGACAGAGAATACAAGATGCGAACATATTTTCGCTATTCCAGGCAAAATGTGATTCCATTCGACGGTTGAGCGTGTTAATATAAATTCATAACTCGCAAGTTTTCTAAAAGGTGGACATGCCATGCGAATAAACAAATTCAAGGTCAAGGAAGCCATGTCTAGAAAGGGAATTGCAACGCAAACGGAACTTGCTTCTTTGCTCGGCATAACCAAGCACCAGCTATCGGTTGTCTTATCAGACAAATTTGACCCAATCAAGAGTAATGTCAATCACCTTGCCGAAGTGCTCGGCGTGTCAGTAATGGAACTTCTGGACGATGTGAGAGACAACGCCATCTCGAACAGTAATGTCGGGGACGACTCTCTTGACTTTCTCGTTACATACCCGAACAAGCCCACAGGATTCACAAGCGTAGAGTTATTCGCTGGAACTGGCGGATTGGCTCTAGGGATGGAGCTTGCTGGTATTGAACATAAGGCGTTGATTGAAATAGATGCGGCTGCTTGTCAAACGCTGAGACGTAATCGACCTCAATGGAACGTAATTGAAGGGGACGTTCGTGAGGTTGATTTTACTCAATTCGCAGGCGTGGACATGGTAGTTGGCGGATTTCCTTGCCAAGCATTTAGTTACGCGGGAAAAAAACTTGGATTCGATGATGTGCGTGGAACAATGTTTTTTGAGTTTGCCCGAGCAGTGAAGGAAATTCGACCCAAAATTTTCATAGGTGAAAACGTACGCGGACTTATTTCGCACGACAAGGGACGAACTCTGAACACGATAATTGATATATTAACTGACCTCGGCTACAACGTTCGTTACAAACTCCTGAATGCGGTCAATTACGGCGTACCCCAAAAACGTGAGCGCATAATCATTGTTGGAACTCTACCGGGTATAGAGTACAACTTTCCTAAGCCGGAAAAGGAAATTGTGACTCTACGGAAGGCGTTGAAGGACGTTCCACCATCAGAAGGCATGCTTTATTCTCCTAAAAGAAAGCGAGTTTTGGACTTGGTTCCGCCCGGAGGATGTTGGAGACACCTGCCAATTGATGTTCAAAAAGAATTCATGGGGAAGAGCTATTATTCTGGCGGAGGACGCACTGGGATGGCTCGGCGACTATCGTGGGATGAACCGTCACTCACCCTGACGACATCTCCATCCCAAAAGCAAACAGAGCGGTGCCATCCAGATGAAACTCGCCCATTTACCGTAAGGGAGTACGCTAGAATCCAAACATTTCCAGACTACTGGGAATTCTGTGGCACAATGAGTGATAAATACAAGCAAATTGGCAATGCTGTCCCAGTTCGGTTGGCGTACAAACTAGGACGAAGTGTAGTCGATGCCCTTACACGTCCGGTTTCAACATATGATGAAGTGGCAGCCAGTCTTGAGCGGTCTGAACAACTCGTCTTGTTGTAACAAGGAAGGAGCCGGCAAAAATCGCGGCTCCTTCGTACATCTTCATCGAAACATTGTGTCGATGCGGTCTCGGATATTCCATCCGACATTCGCCAAAATACCCATCAGTTCATCGTATGTATCGTTGGCACCGCCCACTAGGTTCCAAAAATCTTCTTGTACCAGAATATCGTGATTTGGGTCTAGAACTTTCCCCATGTTCCCACGCAAGTTTGACAGATAGGGTTTTGGATGGTACGGGTTGTAAGGTAAAGCAATGCTTGTGTGTACTTTTGCATTCCTGTCAGTTGAGAGCCTGAAGCCAACCCACAACAAGAGTTTTCGTTTAAATCCCTCGAGTTCAGTTTTGTTGGGTTTGACTGTCTTGATGTCAATGTAAAACTCCTCACCGTCTGGACGTTTTACGAAAACATCCACTGTTGAGTCGGGTTGAACAGTTGCATCACGACTCGGATAAATGCTGCGACGAATCTGTTCAATTTCGTCTAACTTGCTGTATGAACCATGTTCTTTATCGTGTTCCCAGAGGGTGTTTATTAAGTTCATCGTGCCCATGTCGATGTCTCCAATTAACTTATACTGCCGATGAACCTCAAAGCCTGCAGACGTAGCCAAAAGTTCAACCAATTGTTCGTATACAGACATTCCAAAGGAAGTGTAAAACGAGTGAACAACCGAGTGAGTGGCGACCATGTCTTCGGAAAATATAGCCGTAAAGAATGGCTTGTGCTCGGACTCGGGACTGTAATTTTCAATCTTTCTAGCGAGCATTGAGTACACAAGGTCGTAGATTTGCTGCTTGACTGTCGCCCTCATTTGACCCCTCATTTCACTATTGGATATTCTTTCCGTACAATAGTAACACATGTCCAGTTAGTCGGGAATACCGACAAAGTGTAAACATCTTCCGCTAGACTGTTGGAATAAGAACTGAGATCCTCATGTATCTTCGCAGTTCCAAAAAGCATCGTAGAGATATTTCTTTGGACGATCCGATTGGTGCGGATAAGGAAGGAAACGAGCTGACGCTGTCCGACCTGCTTGGCTCAGAACCAGACACGGTTGTCGATGAAGTCGACTTTGCGTGGGAAAAACAGAAGATGTACGAACATCTGCCGGCCCTGGGCAAACGCGAGCGCGAAGTGATCTGCAAGCGCTACGGGCTCCCGGGCGGAGAAGAACAGACCCAACGCGAGATCGCCAGGACCTTGGCATTTCGAGAAGCTATGTGTCGCGTATCGAAAAGAAAGCGCTCGACAAACTGGCTGAACGCATGCGGCAGGCGCGCCCGACAAGATAAACCACGGCGTTTGTCCCGCCGGCTGCCGTGTGATAGAGTTTTGGTTGACTGGCGGGCATCCGCCCGCTGAACGTGGAGGCGGCGAATTCATGGCATTTGAAGCGTTGATACCGGCCGAGCAAGTTCGGTCGGTTCACGATATTGATTTGGACAAGCTGAAGCGGCAAGGCATTCGGCTGCTGCTGACCGATCTCGATAATACACTGGCACCGTGGCGCGGCGCCGAAGTACCGGCAACGCTCATAGATTGGTACAAGGAGGTCGTGGCAGAGCGGTTTTGAGCTTTGCATCGTCTCAAACGGCGCAGCCGATCGAGTACAAAAATTTGCTGAGGGGCTTGGCAGTTTCGCCTTCGGCAATGCGCGGAAACCAAAACCTGAAGTGTTTTTGCAGGCGATGCAGCAGTTTGGCGCTCGACCTGAAGAGACTGCGATGATTGGCGATCAGCTTCTGACGGACATTCGCGGCGGCAATCGCTGTGGCTTGTACACCATTTTGGTGATGCCGATCAATCCGCGTGAGTGGTGGGGCACGAAACTGAACCGTGGCATTGAATGGCTGCTGCTGCGAACCGTCCTGCGCGGTAAATGGGTCAAGGAGGAGTTTAGATGACAGACATCGTACGCTGCCAGGGATGCGGCGTGGCCATTCAGTCTGAACGGCCAGATGAGCCGGGTTACCTGCCTGCATGTGCGCTAAACCGATCGGATGTTGTCTGCCGACGTTGTTACCGGATTCGCCATTACGGTGAATTCTCACGACAAATGGTCGATCCGGCAGCGTACGAACGCGAAATTGCGGTGATTGAACAGCATCCTGGCCTGGTTCTGTATGTTCTCGACGTATTCGATCTCGCAGGCTCCATCGCCACTGGCTTGACGCGCGTGCTGCGTGGCAGCGATGTGCATCTGGTCGTCAATAAAGTAGATCTGCTGCCAAGCGACGTCGATTCGGACCGGCTGTCCCGCTGGATTAAGCGTGAACTGGCGGACAACGGTATTCACGCAAAGGGCATTCACTTCGTGAGCGCGGGCAAGGGCACGGGCGTACCGGAGCTGTATCAATGGCTCGAACAGCAGCAACCAAGTCAGGTGTATGTCGTTGGGATGGCGAATGTCGGCAAGTCGACCCTGCTCAATCGGCTGAAACGGTTGGCCGCAGCTGAAACAGGTGATTTGACCGTATCGCTGCTGCCTGGCACGACGCTCGGGACTGTACAAATGGTGTGGCCAGTTGGCAAGAACGGCCGCATGCGTGTCTCGGATACACCAGGGTTGATGCAGGGCAACCGTCTGATTGATTACCTCTGTGCCGATTGCCTGCGCATTGTGGTACCGTCCAAGCGGTTGAAACCACGCATCTTCCAGCTCGATCCGGGACAGTCCCTGTGGTTCGGCAACGTCTGCCGGTTTGACTTCAAAGCGGGCGGTCACCAGCCGATTGTCTGCTATGTCAGCAACGATCTCGTCATTCACCGAACCAAGCTCGAACGCGCAGACGCGATAGGGGAACTGCATGCAGATGACATCCTCAAAGTACCCTGCCCAAGCTGCCGTGAACGACTTGACCGCTGCATCCGGTTTCGGTTTCGACGACGGGTGAGGAGCGGGCACTCGACGATGCCATTCACTCTTTGACCGTCCCAGCGCGCGGCGCGGACCTGGTCTTGCCGGGGCTGGGCTGGATTGCCTGCAGCGGCCGTGCACTCGATGCCGTACTGTGGCTGCCCATCGACTTGTCGCCAAGTACGCGTCCGCGCCTGATTGGCGAGCTCAATCGCCCGCAGCAGCCCTTGTCCATCACACCGCGGACCTAGAGGCAGATGTCGGAGGTGACAGACAGTGGAACGATTGTATGGTTTGTTAGGCTGGCCCGTCGGACACAGCGTATCTCCTGCAATGATGGCAGCAGCCTTTCAAGTTCGCGGCATCGACGGGCATTATCTTCCATTCGCAGTGCCTGCAGAGCAGGTACAGACGGCGCTCGCGGGCCTGGCCGCGCTTGGTGCCGGTGGCGTCAATGTAACCATCCCGCACAAGCGAACGGTCTACCAACTGGTGGATGAACGAACGGTGGAGGCAGAACTCGCTGGCGCTGTAAATACCGTTCGCTTTGACGAGAATGGCCGTACAATTGGCCACAATACCGATATCGTCGGTTGGTGGAACGGTCTGAAACCGCATTTGCCAGAGCGGCTGCGGCGGGTCTGCATCCTTGGTGCCGGCGGGGCAGCGCGTGCGGCCGTCGCCGCACTGGCACACTACGCTCCGGGCTGTGAGGTTGTGATTTGCGCGCGTGATCGCAACCAGCGTGAGGCACTGGCTGCACAGGCAGCGAAGAGCCTCCGAAGCAGTGCGGTTGACTGGTCGGAGCGTCAGACAGCAATCGCCGCGGCTGAGCTCGTCACGAATGCAACATCCATCGGCATGTGGCCGAGAGAGGGTGAAAGTCCGGTTTCAGATGGCAGCTGTTTTTCGCCTGGTCAGGTGGTTCAGGATATGGTCTATCGTCCTCGCCAGACACAGCTCTTGCAGGCGGCTGCCAGGCAAGGTGCGATTACAGTCGACGGACTGTATATGCTGGTCGGACAAGGTGCAGCCGCGTTTGAATTCTGGACTGGAGAAACTGCGCCGATTGACGAAATGATGGAAGCTGCTGAAAGGGCGCTCGGCGGGCGCACTTAACAGGATTTTCGAAGTCGAGTACGTTCCCTGTGCTATACTGTTGCGAAAGGGAGTCTGCGATGGGCGGCTCGGGAAAACACATTGTATTATTCGGCGGCACATTCGATCCGCCGCACGTAGGCCACTTGACGATGGCGCAGCTGGCTTTGGAACAGTCAGGTGCTGACGCTGTCTGGTTTCTGCCGGCGCCGCAGCCGCCGCACAAGCACCTCGCCACACCACATTTGACTGTACGTAAAGCCATGGTGCATGAACTCATCCGTGGTTACGAAGGGCTCGACCTTTGCCTGATCGAAGAGGAACTGCCGGCGCCGTCCTATACCGTAGATACGATTGCGGCTGTGAAGGAGCGCTGGCCAGACCATCGCTTTGAATTTCTCATCGGATCCGACAGCCTTGCCCAGCTGCCATCCTGGCATGAAGCGGCTCGATTGACTTTACTGCTTCCGTTTCTGGTTGCAAGCAGAACAGGGTTCCCGTTTGCACCGACATATGAAGAGACAAAACAGCGCCTGCCGGAGCTCGACGCGCGTCAGCTGTCGATGCCGCTGTTGGATGTTTCGTCGACGTGGCTGCGTGCGCGGCTCGAAGCTGGATTGCCGACCTGTGACTTATGTCCGCCAGCAGTCGCGGCGTTGTGGACGCAGTATGCAGATACAGTGGAAACTTGACCTCCTCAGGGAGCGTGATCGACATGGACTTGAGCAAAGTCTCTACATATGCCCGACAAGCGTTATCAGAGGCACGTTTTCAGCATACTTGCGGCGTAGTTGAGACCGCTGCACGATTGGCTCGCCAGTATGGACTGGACGAAGAACGCGTTCAACTAGCAGCGTGGATTCACGACGCTGCGCGCGAATGGCCGATCGACCGTCTGCTTGCTGCCGCAGAGGAGATTGATGTCCCAGCTGGCTTCGCTGAGGTCCCGATTCTGTTGCATGGCTCAGTTGCCGCTTCGCTGCTGCAGGCTGAATTCGGCTGCACAGATGCCGACGTACTCGACGCGATTCGGTATCACACAACAGGCCGGGTTGGTATGACGGACATGGATAAGGTGCTTTGTCTTGCGGACGCGATTGAGCCGGGACGGAGTTACAAGGGCGTCGATACGCTGCGTGAACTCGCATTCACAAATCTGGATAAAGCACTGGCGACTTCATTTGACCAGTCGATACAATATTTGATTGCGCGACATCAACCCATTTTTCCGTTAACTGTCATGGCGCGCAATCACTTATGGGAAACAATACTGGGTAACACCAACTGATTGAATGTTTTAATCCTTTTCAGACAACCGAGGAACGAATGCGGGAGGGGAATAAATGGCACCATCCGATTACAGCATTGAAGAACTTGCGACTGCGGCTGCAAGTGCAGCGGCGGATAAGAAAGCACAGGACATTGTTGTCCTCGATATTCATGAATTGACACCGATGGCAGACTACTTTGTGATCTGCTCTGCAACATCCAGTACTCAGGTGGACGCTGTCACTAGAGCCGTACGTGAGAAGCTGGATGAACTCGGCGTTCCGTGCAGAGGTACTGAGGGCGTTCAGGAGGCAAAGTGGGTACTGCTGGACTTTGGCAGTCTGGTCGTACATGTATTCACGCCTGAAGAACGTGCCTTTTATCATTTGGAACGTCTATGGGGCGATGCACAGCAGCTGCCGTTTTCCGTCTCATGAATGCGTATGAATCGTTTTCCAGCTTGTATGAACAGTTTATGGAGGACGCTCCATATGACGAATGGATTCATTGGTTAAAGCAATCCTTTCCAGATCTCAAAAACTGGTCGGTTGCGGACGTGGGCTGTGGGACGGGGACGCTCACAAGGCTGCTGGCTCAGAGCTGCCGGCGTGTTGTCGGCATCGACCTGTCAGCGGATATGCTCGGCATCGCCATGTCCGAGGCTGCAAGTGCCCGCCTGCGGGTTGAATGGCTGTGCCAGGATATGACGCAGTTGGTACTGCCATGGCCGTGTGAACTGATTGTATCGACCTGTGACGCGATCAACTACCTGAAGACATGGGATGAAGTGACAGAGCTGTTTCGGCGGGTTCGCGATCAGCTTGTACCAGGTGGCTGGTTCTGTTTTGATGTCATTGGACAGGGTCGTCTGCATCAATTGTGTAATGGGCTGTCGTATGACATACGTGAGGACGCTGCGGCCATCTTTGAGACGACCGTAACGGACACGGGGCCCATCACCTATGAATTGAATGCGTTCAGGAAGACTGAAAATGGTCTCTACACGCGCGTTTCAGAGGAACACAGGCAGCAGTGGTATCCAATCGAACAAATTGAACAGGCCCTTGTCGATAATGGTTTTGAGATACACCAGATGATTGGGGATTTTTCTGCGCCCGTCACAACGGAGGCTTTGCGTGTTGTGATTCAGGCACAGGTTGAACGTTAAGATTCGGATTGAGATGAGTGTACACGCGCTTGCTGGAATGCCTGAAAGCCCTTCAACGCGTGCTCATTCTCCTCAAAGAACAGCACCAGCGCCTGTAATGATTCAAGCGTTGTCGGGCTGACATGATGTTCGATACCTTCGACATCTTGCTGAATAATGATTTCTTCAACTCCGAGCATACGCAAAAATTCAGCCAGCATCGCATGCCGCTGCTTCATCAGTTTGCCGAGTCGATGACCGCGAGGGGTAAGGACAATGCCGCGGTACTTCTCGTAGGTCACATACTGATTTTCGTCCAGCTTTTGAATCATTTTCGTAACGGAGGAAGGCTGCACATCAAGCGATGACGCGATGTCGGAGACGCGTGCATATCCTTTTTCGTCCATTAATTCATAGATTTTTTCCAAATAGTCTTCCATACTCGGCGTTAGCAATCGGACGACCTCCAGTACCTCTATCTTACCGTTCACCGTCCACGAGGGCAATGACTTATCCGCCCAATCTGCCACTCCAAAGCGATCCAACATCTGACGTACGGAAAACAGGTCACATGACCATTTGCGACGAAATGGTGTAGCCCAACCAATCTGTTTCTTCTAGCGTATTGGGGGCGAGGCGTGTGGATGACTTTCAGTTTAAGGCTGAGGCTGCGGAGCCTCCAAAAGCCTGTTGGTCAGATGAAGTCGACGAAGACGAATTGTTTGCCGCCGTCCGTCAATATGAAGGCGGCGAGGATGACGAGACCGAACCGATTTCGCTCCCCAAGCAGTCAAGTGCGCTGAACTGGGGAAAACTGTGGTCAGTTGCCGTCTTGCTGATTGGATGCTGTCTCGGCTACTTGGTTCACCCAATGATGCAACTGAAAACGAGCGCAAATGTGAGCGGAAACGCTGTGACAGCTCAGCCTTCAAGCGTAGGTACGGTTGTGCCCACAATCGTGGTTGACGTCAAAGGCGACGTCCATCATCCTGGCGTATACCACTTGACTTCGGATGCGCGCGTTCAAGACGCCATTCAGGCGGCAGGCGGTTTAATTCACCCTGGCGACGCTGCCCTTTTGAATATGGCTGCGCCGGTCGATGACGGCGCTGAAGTGGATGTGCAGGCAGCGGGGAGTGCATCGACCGCAGGTGAAAATTCTACGCCTGGTAATGCTACTGTCGCACCAGCGACGAACAGGCTGGACATCAACCAAGCGGACAGTACATCCCTGCAGACTATTCCCGGCATTCGGCAGGTCAAAGCGGCAGCCATTGTGACCTATCGCCAGCAACATGGTCGGTTTAAGCAAATAACCGACTTGCTCCAGGTTCCAGGCATCGGAAATGCCACATTGGCTCGAATTCAGCCGTACGTAACGATTGGCTCGTAAACGGTCAGAAATTGTTGTCACCGAACGAATAAAGTATGATCAAATGGTTGATATCGTAGAGAGAGCATAAAGGAGGTGTGCAGATGCATGTCAATTGGGTGACCGTAGTGATGGCAGTCATCACGCTGTGGCCGCTGTTTGCTGGTGCACGCCGCGGTTTTGCTCAGGAATCTGGGTATGTTCTGGCGCAAGTGATTTCAATTGCTGCGGCTCTGGCGGCAATGATAGCCGGCTGGTGGGGGCCACGAAAGTGGCGCACATCGCCCAAACAGCGAATCAGAGCAAGCTGCCAGGGTGGAGCACCCAGATGATACAAGCGTGGCAGTCGTCCCCTGGCGTGGCGAGACTGGTTGTATTCATTATCGTCTACTTTATTGTGTCCGCAATCCTGCGGGCGATTCTCGGCAGACTGCCATTTGTGGCCATCCGCCTGATCCCGAACGTCATTGGCAAAAACCGCCTTTTAGGCGGGACGCTCGGTTTGGTTGTAGGAGGCGCCCGCGTGATTGTCATCTCAGCACTCTTATTTGTGGCTCTACAATATATAACTTTGCCGACAGTTGCTGCTGAGGCAAACGCTTCGGCACCTTATCAATATTTGAAACATAACGTCTTTGAACCTTGGCTGCAGCCATTGCTGAATCGCGACTTGCCAGTACTCGAGGCCGGTGCACTTGAACCCTTGACGAAAAACATCGATCTGCTCGCTGTGCCTACCAATGCAAACGGAAACGAACAAGGTTTCCTCGTCGTACCAAAGCAGGTTTCTGCGCTTGCGAAGCAGATTGTCAAAGGCGATCATACGGATGAACAAAAGGCGTACGCTTTGTACGAGTGGGAAATTCATCACATCCGCTATGACTGGAAAAAATACGACGATTATGTCTATCACGGCCAGTGGGATGCACAGACGCCGCTGCAGACGCTGGAAACGGGAGAGGGCGTGTGCGCAGACTATGCGCTCCTGTATGCGGATATGGCGCACAGCGTCGGACTGACAGTCGATATTGTGGAAGGCATCGGTGGTACGCCAACAGACAATGGAGCTCATGCGTGGAACCGTGTGTACGATGCGCAGACGAAGCAATGGTTAAACGTCGATACGACCTGGGGTGCCGAACAGGATGCCTGGTTTAACCCGCCGAATTTCTCCGCTACGCACGCGACACAGCGAATCATTGAAATCAAGGCTGGTGGCAGCTGAACGCTCAGATCTGGTGGCGCGCTGGCTTATGCGCAGCAATTGTTACAATACAGTGGTTAACTTTACAAACCGATTGGCAGCAGCAGGTGGCAACAGCCGCCGGCTGCTGTCTCGTGATTGGCCTTTTGGCGCCGTTGAAACGGGTGATGCCGATATGGACTGTGGTTGGTATCCGGCTGCTGGCGCCAATTTTGGTGGGCACATTGATTACAGCTGTGAAAATTACTGTATTATCACCCGTTCCTCCTGTTCCGAACGGCACCATGTGCGTATTAACCGGGCAGGTGACAGCTCGCTCCGTGAATACTGCAGGACAGTCGCTCACGATTCACGTGACTTCTGTCAGGATGCAAGATGCAGCAACGCCTGTCCGCCGTACATCGTTTCTGACCGAAACATTGCTGCACAAGTCTGCACCCGTGGTGCTTGCCGGCGCGGATGTCACCATGTCCGGCTTCTTTATGCAGCCGCCCGTACGGTCATCATCCGGCGCACCTGTTGCACAAATGCTTCAAAGCAAAGGAATTCAGGTGGAGTTCGAAGGTCCGTCCTGTCGATCAGACCCAGTACCAGCCCCATACTACGTTTTCGGGCCAGTCTGCCCGAGCGTTTGCAGGCACGTACAGGGCTGGCTGCGGCAAATTGCAGCCTGCTCATCAGTCTGCTGTTTGGCGGAACGGATGTTGCGGCGTCCGGGGCCGGACCACCTTTCTTCGAGCTGGCCTCATGCATCTGCTGGCCGCAAGCGGGGCCAATGT
The DNA here is from genome assembly GCA_963758235.1 of uncultured Alicyclobacillaceae bacterium. Classification (GTDB taxonomy): domain Bacteria; phylum Bacillota; class Bacilli; order Alicyclobacillales; family Alicyclobacillaceae; genus CAVWUS01. Next base: position 17,376 of record CAVWUS010000019.1, read on the forward strand.
GCTGCTGGTCGATCGCTGTTTTATCGCCATCTGGGGACATTATTTGTCGGCGACTGCCTGCCCCGAGGCTGTTGCGTGTCATCGGATCGACCGCTGCAACGTGGCTGTTTGTGGCCATCTGTGGCAGTCAGCCGTCGATTGTGCGTGCGGGCTGCATGTCTACCTATCGTCTGGTGGGACAAGCCCTTGGGCGTACGAGTCCGCTGTTCGATCGCCTGCTGTTTGCCGCTTACGTGATGGTACTCTGGCAGCCCGCAGTCTGGCGCCAGCCAGGCACCTGGTTGTCGTTTGCCGCAACGTATGCCGTTGGGCTGGGCATTCAATCGCAGCGTCGTGACAACAGCCGGGAAAAAGTCACTGATTCGTCCGCCGTACGGAACTGGCTTTACCGGGTTTTTCAAGGCGGCGTACGGCTCATGAAAACGACGCTGGTTGTTGAACTGATGACGCTTCCATTCCTGTTGCATTGGTTCGGACAACTGTCCACCGTATCTGTGCTGGCAAACTTGATGGCTGAACCAATCACGATGCTGCTGCTGCCGGCGATTCTGCTTCTTATTGTGCTGACTGCATTACCTAGTTGGGGCGCGACAGTTCTAGTGGCACACTGGCTGGCGCGTGCCGTTGCCGTTTTGCTGCACGGGCTGCTCTTCGGTTCGAAAGCACTCGCTGCCTGGCCGGTATCGTTTCTCCTGCTGCCCAATTTCACTTGGTCGGATGTCTCCGCATGGTATCTCGCGCTGTTTTTGTCCATTCGGTTCGGATTTATCTGAAAAGGTACCATCGGTCTGCTATAATTGACCGCTGAGGGTTACCTGATTGACTGACCAAAATGTGCCAGATGAACACTTGGATGTGATTTGGTGTGCAGGATAGATTACGGATATAACGCAGATCTGCAGGATGGACTTTCTGTGTGCCTGCAGACGAAGGAGAGGTAGGCATGGCGAAGATTGTCATTCTTGGTGCTGGCTACGCAGGCATGATGGCTGCCGCCAGACTCGATCGCAATTCCGAACCGTTTACGCTTGTCAATAAAAATCAGTATCACTATTTGACGACGCTGCTGCACGAAGCAGCGGGGGGGCGTGGTACCCCGATGGATTATACGGTTGGCCTGGCCGATGTGCTGCATAAACCGACTTCCAAGTTTGAGATTGCAGAAGTCACTGGCATCAATCGTGAACAAAAGAAGGTTCAGACCAGCGCGGGCGAAATCCCCTATGATTATTTGATTGTCGGGATTGGCTGGGTACCCGAGTATTTTGGTATTCCTGGTCTGGCTGAGCACAGTCTGGTGCTGGATAATTTGGAAGCGGCCCAGTCCATTCGGTCGCATATTGAATCACAGTTTGCCGCTTATGTGAACGATAAAGATCCGGAACGACTGCGCATCGTCATTGGCGGCGCTGGCTTGACCGGCGTTGAGCTGGCTGGCGAAATTCTCGACTGGATACCAGAATTGTGCCAGCATTATGGCGTGGAACAATCGGCAGTTGACCTGCAGAATATCGAAGCGATGCCATCGATTTTGCCGCAGGTCTCGGAATCACTGCGCGGCACTGCAGCGGAAACGTTAAAACGCAAAGGTGCCAACCTGCGAACGAATACAAAAATCGTCAAAGTGGAACAGGACGAGGTACATCTTGAAGGCGACGAAGTCGTGCGCGCCAAGACAATTATCTGGACGGGCGGTGTTCGCGCAAACCCGTTGCTGACAAACGCTGGCTTCACCGTTGATCGTCGAGGCAGGGCGATGGTGCACAAGACCTTGCAATCGGTTGACGATCCAGCCATTTTTATCGGCGGGGACGCCGCTTGCTGTGAAGGGGACGACGGTAAACCGCTGCCGCCAACCGCCCAGGTCGCCATGCAGATGGGGCCAGCGTTGGCGGATAACGTGATTGCGGCCAGCAAAGGCCAGCCGTTGAAAACATTCCACGCACATCTGAAAGGAACGCTCGCGTCCATTGGACGTGAAGTCGGCGTCGGCGACATGTTTGGGGTTCCAGTGCGCGGTGTCATTGCCAGCTTGGCCAAAGAGGCGACGAAAGTGAAGTATCTTTGGGATCTTGGTGGAATTCGTTTAACTGCAGAAAAGACAGGTCAAATCGTTCATCGATCGTAATTGGGAGATGTGAGGGGAGCCGCCTTGATGGAATGGCAGTACGCTGTAGACGGACTCAGTCAGCAGCCGGTTCAGCCGGTCTATACCCTGGTAGGAACGGAAGCGTATCTGGCGCGGGCATTTGTCGACCGACTGGCAGAGACCGTTGCTGCGAACTGTGAGGTGCACCGTTTCTGGCTGGACGAAGCCGGCCTGGAGGCGGCTTTACTCGACTTGCAGTCGTTGTCGCTGTTCGGCGACAAGGCGCTGACCGTTCTGGAACAGGCGACTTCGCTTTCATCTGACAGTAAAACAAAAATCGATTTGTCTGCGCTCGAGGCCTATTTGGCCCAGCCAGCCGCTGATCGAACGCTCGTCATCATTGTGCCAGCCGAGAAAATGGACGAGCGGCGCAAAGTGGCCAAGCTTCTCAAAAAATATCCGGTGGTCAACTGCAATACGCCAGCTGATGCGGCGGCGGTTCAGCTGTTGGAGCAAATGGCACGCGATCTCGCTCTTCGGCCCGAGCCTGGTGCATTCGCGGAGGTCTGGCGCCGTTCACGGTCCATCACTGCAGCAGCCAATGAACTGGTGAAGCTGAAAAGTTATATCGAAGAACAGGGAATTATGACCGTTGCGGATGTACAGGAACTGATTACGCCTGCGCCTGAGGACAACGTCTTTGCGTGGATTGATGGTGTGATGCATGGTCGGCTGCAGCAAGCGGTAGGGGCAGTCGCAGATCTGGAACACGCCGGCTATGATACGTTCTCGCTGTTTGCTCTTTTGCAGCGCCAGCTTCGCTTGCTCTGGTATGCAAAAGTCGGCAGCAGCCGCGGGATGAGCCCACCTGACATCGCCAAGACCGCAGGCGCGCACCCATATGCAGTCAAGGTTGCGCTGGGGCAAGTAAGGAGCCTTTCCCTGCAGCAGATTGAAAGGCTGATTGTGACGGTTGCGGATGCTGAATTTGAAGTGAAGAGCGGCCGAATGGATCCGGATCATGCGCTGACCTGGGTGTTGGTAGCCTGCAGTCAGAGTACCAGGCGAGGCAAGCGGGCAATCTAACGGATATCAAACATAAAAACGGACCCGATATGGGCCGTTTTTCTTCTTATTACATTACGCATTCGCGAGTTTGTTGAAGCGATGCGTCAAGCGAGACTTGCGACGGCTGGCATTGTTCCGGTGAATAATACCTTTCGTCGCGGCTTTGTCAAGTGCGCGTGTCGCGACCTTCAAGGCCAGACGAGCCTGCTCAACGTCCGCTTGGGCAACCGCAGTGTCAAACTTCTTCAGAGTTGTACGCAGGGCCGACTTCAGGGACACGTTGCGTAAATTGCGGCGCTCTGTGATTCGGACGCGTTTCTCTGCAGATTTAATATTCGGCACAGTCTCACCTCCCTTGAACGGATCGGCCTTTACAGACGAACTACAGTGTACCATACAGCTTTGACAAACCGCAAGATGGGCGGAGTAAACGGAGGGAATATTCGATGGTCAACTTTCAAAAACATCGTCACGCGGTTTGGCTTCGGGAGCGGTCAGCAATAGGGGAGCAGGAGCGACGAGCGTCTGCACTTCTCAGTCCGCGGCTCGATCTGGCAATCGAAGCGCATGAATTGGCTGCTGGTCCAGACCGTGCACAGGCTTTGACCGGCGTGCGACATCGAACGCGAAGTCGACGGGGACATTCAGGTCTCCCGCGTCGAGGTCGAATCGGAAGAAGGTGCAAGGCTCATCGGTAAACGCGTCGGTACTATATGTTACGTTGGAAGCCCCGAAGCTTCGCCACCGCGATCCGGATTTGCAGACCGAGGTCGCGGCCGGTTCGCCAAGGAACTGCGCGCCATTCATCATCTGCCGAAGCAGGCGACCATCCTCGTGATTGGCCTCGGGAACCATCACGTCACGCCAGACGCCCTGGACCGCTCGCAGCGGAACGGCTGTTCGTGACACGCCACTTGTTCCACCACATGCCTGAACTGCTGGATGAAGGCTATCGCAGCGTCGCGGCTGTGGCGCCAGGAGTGCTCGGATTGACGGGCATCGAGACGTCGGAGATTGTGCGCGGGCTGGTTGAACATGTGAAGCCCGATTTGGTGATTGCGATTGACGCACTTGCTTCCCGCTCGCTCAGCCGCGTGAACGCGACGATCCAAATTGCCAACAACGGCATTCATCCTGGCAGTGGTGTGGGGAATCATCGCAAGGCGCTGACGGAAGAGACGCTCAATGTCCCTGTGATTGCAATCGGTGTACCGACGGTCGTGGACGCAGCCACAATTGCGAGCGAATCGATGGAGATGGTCGTCTCTCAGTTGGCGGAAGCGGTTCCCGGCAATGGTGCGAGTGCCGTTCTCGGAAAGCTGTCACCAGAGGAGAAGTGGCAGATGATCCGTGAACTGCTCGAGCCGCTCGGCAACAATCTGATGGTTACGCCGAAGGAGATTGACGAGTTTATTGAAGATACGGCCGGAATCGTGGCGAAGGGCATCAATCTCGCGCTGCATGAAGGTATGACGATGGAAGAGGCGGCTATTCTTGCGCATTAAAAGGCTGTCCGAAAAGGGTCAAGAACTCGTCTTGACCCTATAGTTGGCTGCTGTTTGTTCCATTGTCGCTGTAGCTGCTCATGAGGGAGAGCACATTCTGAACATATTGTTGCGTCTCGGCATAAGGCGGGATGCCGTTATAGGTTTGGACAGCGTTGTGCCCAGCGTTATAGGCTGCCAAGGCGAGTGACGTGTTGCCGCCGAATGTTTTGAGCAGCTGGGCTAGATACTTTGTCCCGCCATCGATGTTCTGTACGGGATCGTACGGGTTGGTGACCCCTAGTTCAGCCGCTGTGGCCGGCATCAGCTGCATCATGCCGATTGCGCCTGCTGAACTGACAGCGTTCGGATTGCCGCCGGATTCCTGCGTGATCACCGCTTTGATAAGCGACGCGGGAACACCATATTCAGCACTGGCCTGATTGATCGCTTGCGACACATCTGTCTGACTGAGACTGTTTCGTGTAGCCTGCGGCACATCAGCCGTTGATCCGGCTGCTGACGATGAAGGTGTCTGTGCGCCGCTCATCAGTTCAAGCAGCAGTGGCAACATCTCGGTCAGTTCAGAGATGGGCGAGGTGCCGCCTAGCGCTGACGAACCGGTCAGGCTGGCGAGTGGATCGGTCGAAGTTAAACCGGTCAGGCTGGCGAGCGGATCGGTCGAAGTTAAACTGGTTAAGCCAGCGAGTGAATCCGTTGAGTCTGTTGCGTCTAGACTATCGGCCCCTGGCATTGGCAGTGATTCCAGCGTCAACATAGCCAGCCACTGTGCAGCCGCAATCGCTGCCTGGCTGTTTTGTATTGTCGAAGTGGCACTTTGTGCTGCGTCTTCTGTCGTGCTTGGCTCGGTCGCTGCCGCCAGCGCGTTCGAGAACCCTGCATCTTGTACGGTTGGCTGCTGCGTCACCCGATTCGCTGTCTGTACAGCAGACTGCCCGTGGCCCAGGGTCGTAATGGACTGATTTGGCTCGGTCATCGTTTCCCTCCGTTCGGTGCGTGGCGAATGACAACGCATCTGCAACGCCCGCATCTTTCTCTGCTGCAAATCTAGTTCGCCTCTAACTGGTAGATTCCTCTGTCCACGTGAAAATCTCGATTCACTTAAAATGTGTGGTCCGAAAAGGGTTAAGGCCCCACAAGGGGATAGGTCTCACTATGGCGAGTAGCGCCAAGTTTCGCCTTATAAGATGCCGTGCAGTGCAAGGAAGCGGACAAAAATGCGTATTACGTCTGGCCCCTGTGGGGGGCGAAGCCGGGTGTCCAGTGGACACCCCGCACCCGTTCAGGCCGGGCGATAGCCCCGGGTAACCCTTTTCGGACAACCTCATAAAAATCTATGAAATATTGTATGGCCTGCATATCAGGAATCAAAGATTCATATAAATCCCTCAGAAACGCACGATACGGACTGATTCGCGCGGAGGGGATCACGATGGAAAACGATTTGTCAGTATGGGGACGTTACCTTCGGGTTGGTATATCAGGCTTGCTGTTTATTGGCCTCGTCATTGGCGGCGGCGCCGCGGCGTTGACTGCGCTGGGCGCCGGACTGAACGCGCTGGCTGGTGGACACGTCGCCGTGTCGCAGCAGATTGCGTCCGTACCAAGCGCGACTGCACTTGCACAGACCGCGACTACACCCACAAAGACCACGACAGCGCCGAGTCAAGCTACTAGCACGGAAGCGACATCGGGATCGACCACAGCTTCGTCCACGCCCGCAGCCGCATCGGGTGGCCAGCAGTCAGGCAGTGGTTTGACAAGTCCCGTTGGCGAAGCGATTGACACCGGCGGCGTGGTCATTGGCGAGCATGTTCAGTCCGCTTTTGGCAACCTGCTTTCTCACGTGCTCAATGTGCTGTTCATGGAACAAGACACAGCCACGGGTGGAGGCAGCCAACCATGACGCCAGATACGTCCAACGATATGTTGACTGCAGAACGAAAACAGTTTGTACGAACAGCGATTCAGATTGAATTGTTGTCGCTCGTTTGGATCGCGCTGGAGGCCAGCCTCGGAATGGTCGCTGCCATTGCCAGCGGTGCCTTGTCTGTCTCTACCTTCTCTGTCGACAGCGCCATTGAATTGATTTCAGGCATCGTGGTGCTCATTCGATTCATGGCGGAAGTATCGCTGCAAGGACAGATTCCCGCACGATTGGAGCGCATTGCCTCAATATTCGTCGGTGGCTGTTTGTTGGCGCTTGCCGCCTGGGTCTCGCTGCGTGCCGGACAAGCCGCCGCATTGCGCCAGGCGCCGCAGCTGAACTGGCTGGCGCTGGTTGTTGCGTTCGGATCGAGCGTCGTCACGCCTTGGCTGGCCGTTCAAAAGCGCAAACTCGGTGTGCTGCTGCACAGCTCAGCGCTAATCGGCGATGCGGCGTGTTCCATGACCTGCGCGTTGATGGCCTGGACGCTGCTTGCTGGCCTGCTGCTGGAGCAGCTGCACATTGGCTGGTGGGTTGATCCGCTCGCGGCTGTCTTAATCGCTGGCTTTGTCATTCGGGAGGGCTTTGACTCATTGTCTATGCTCTGGGGCGGCACGCACGTACACGCCCACGGACATCACTAGTTGCTTGCTGTCTTCTGGGCTGCCGTCATTGTCGGATGAAATCATTGTTTGCTATAATATCAAGGACAAACGGATAAGAATGCCGCACCCACAGGTGCGGCCGATTTTATGCACTGAGAGGATGTCCGAACAGGGCTAGCCCTTTTCGGACTATATTGAAGTCGAGGAATGCGCCGAGGAGGATCTGGAAGTGCCCGACCGTCAACAGCGAATTCGCAATTTCTCCATTATTGCGCATATCGATCACGGCAAGTCCACGCTTGCCGATCGCATACTTGAACATACACATACCGTTTCTGAGCGGGAGATGCAGGACCAGCTGCTCGACCAGCTGGAACTTGAGCGTGAACGCGGCATTACCATCAAGCTGCAGGCGGTTTGCTTGAACTACACCGCACGCGACGGAGAGACCTATCTGCTCAACTTGATTGATACGCCAGGCCACGTCGACTTTACGTATGAAGTTTCGCGCAGCCTGGCTGCCTGCGAAGGCGCGCTGCTGGTGGTGGACGCAGCGCAGGGGATTGAGGCACAGACGTTGGCGAACGTCTATCTCGCGCTCGAGAACGATCTCGAAATTCTCCCGGTCATCAACAAGATTGATCTGCCGAGTGCAGAACCAGAGCGGGTCAAACAGGAGATTGAAGATGTCATCGGCCTCGATGCCAGTGACGCAGTTCTTGCCTCGGCCAAAGCAGGCATCGGCATTGAAGAGATACTCGAGCAAATCGTCGCCAAAGTGCCCGCGCCGCAAGGCGACATCGAGGCGCCGCTGCAGGCGCTGGTGTTTGATTCACATTACGATCCGTATCGCGGCGTCATCATCTACATCCGCGTCGTCAACGGTGAAGTGAAGCCTGGGCAGAAAGTCCGCATGATGGCGACTGGTGCAGAATTCGAAGTGGCAGAAGTCGGCGTATTTCGGCCCGCGATGACGCCGACCGATGGATTGTCGGCAGGCGAGGTTGGTTATTTGTCCGGAAGTATCAAGGACGTCAAACAGACGCGTGTCGGTGATACGGTCACCGAGGCAGCAAGGTCCGCGGCAGAGCCGCTGCCTGGCTATCGGAAAGTGAATCCAATGGTGTTCTGCGGCATGTATCCTGTCGACAGCAACGAATATCACGACTTGCGCGATGCTCTTGAGAAACTGGGACTTAACGACGCTGCACTGTCGTTTGAGCCAGAGACTTCAAGTGCGCTTGGGTTTGGTTTCCGCTGCGGATTTCTTAGGCTTGCTCCATATGGAAATTGTACAGGAGCGGCTTGAACGGGAATATAACCTGACACTCATCACGACCGCACCGAGCGTGGTCTATCACGTTTATCAGACGGACGGGACGAAAATCGAGATCGATAATCCGAGCGAAATGCCGCCAGCGGATCGAATCGAGCGGGTGGAAGAACCGTACGTGAAGGCTTCCATTATCGTGCCGAATGATTTCGTCGGTGCGGTCATGGAACTGTGCCAGGAAAAACGCGGAATGTTTAAGGACATGCAGTATCTCGACGCAACCCGCGCGACCATCGTGTATGAGCTGCCGCTCTCAGAAATTGTCTACGACTTCTTTGATCGGCTGAAGTCGTCGACGAAAGGCTATGCGTCGCTCGATTACGAACTGATTGGCTATCGCCCATCGAACCTGGTGAAGATGGATATTCTGCTCAACGGCGAGATTGTCGATGCGCTGTCGTTTATCGTCCATCGCGACAAGTCATACCAACGTGGCCGTGCACTCTGTGAGAAGCTGAAACAGTTGATTCCGCGGCAAATGTTTGAGGTGCCGATTCAGGCCGCGATTGGCAATCGGGTCGTTTCGCGCGAGACCATCTCGGCCATGCGCAAGAACGTGTTGGCCAAGTGTTATGGCGGCGACATCACGCGCAAGCGCAAGCTGCTGGAAAAGCAAAAGGAAGGCAAAAAACGAATGAAACAGGTTGGACGGGTTGAGGTGCCGCAGGAGGCATTTATGGCTGTCCTGAAAATGGAATGAACGCCACGACGCGTTTGTTGCCGATGTCGGAGCCGCCGCGCGCGCTGTACGTGCATATTCCGTTCTGCTCAAGCCGCTGTTTCTATTGCGATTTCACGACGTTTGTGGCGCCAGCGCCGATGTGGGATGCCTATGTCGACCAGCTCTGCCGGGAGTTTGAGCAACTGGCTCCGCAGGCGAGCGTTCCTTTGTCATCGGTATTCTTTGGTGGCGGGACGCCGACACTTCTGTCGCCGACTCAACTGGAACGCGTGCTCCGGGCGATGCACGCGTCCTTTCCAATTGCAGCAGATGCGGAAATCACGTTTGAAGCGAACCCCGGTACAGTCACCGAAGAGAAGCTTCGAAACGATGCGTGCGCTTGGGGTCAACCGACTGTCATTTGGCGCGCAGTCCTTTAATGATCGCCTGCTGATGGCCATCGGTCGCCTGCATGACGCCGAGACTGTCCGGAGCTCGGTCAGGATGGCACAGGCTGCTGGGTTTGAGCGGATTAACGTCGACCTGATGTTCGGATTACCTGACCAGTCGCTTGGATGACGTGGAAGCGTCCATCGCTGACCCTGCTCGAATTGAACATTGAACATATCTCTGCTTACTGGTTAAAAGTTGAGGCAGGCACGCCCGTTCGCCGCAGTGGCAGGAACAGGGCGTGCTGTCGCTGCCTGGCGAAGACCGGAAGCCGATATGTACGAAGCACGGTACGACGCGCTTGCGGGCTGCAGGCTACTATCACTACGAAATGAGTAACTTTGCCAAACCTGGTGGGGAATCTCGTCACAACCTTGTCTATTGGCACAATCAGCCGTATCTTGCGGCAGGCGTCGGCGCGCACGGCTATGCCTTGGGTACACGCTATGAAAACGTGTCTTCGCTTGCTGCCTTATGCACAGGCCATTGAAGCAGGCAGGCGGCCAGTCGCAGAACAGACGCCTGTGTCACCAGCCGAATATGCGGAAGATACGATGATGCTTGGATTAAGACTCGCGGAGGGTATCAGCAGCGATACGTTCGTCAGCCGGCACGGCGTTCCCATCAGTGATTTATTTGGCGCGCAAGTCAAACAGCTGCAGGATAAGGGGCTGCTTCACTGGGAGCACAATCGGCTGTGTCTGACGGAAACAGCGTGGCCGCTCGGCAATCTGGTATTTTCCGAGTTTGTCGGCGTACTTGAGGAGAATTGACAATCCAACATTCACTTGCTATTGTCAAAGAGAACTTAGCACTCAGTATGGTCGAGTGCTAATCTCCGGATATTTGGACACGGAGTCTTCGACAAATGTTAGTGATGTGAATCGGTAAAGGGGGTTCAGCGGTGCTGACAGATCGGCAAAAGATGATTTTGGGCGCTATTGTTGAAGACTATGTGCTCTCCGCTGAGCCGGTCGGCTCACGCGCACTGTCTAAACACGACCAAATTCAATACAGCGCAGCGACCATTCGAAATGAAATGGCCGACTTGGAAGAACTCGGGCTATCTGGATCAGCCGCACACGTCGGCTGGCCGTGTACCGTCGCAGAAAGGTTATCGGTTTTATGTCGATCATCTGCTTGACCAGGCGGAAATCGATCCAATGGCCATTGGAACGCTTCGACAAGTGTTCCGCCACCGGATGGACGAAGTCGAACAGGTGCTGCAAGAAACTGCGAAGATGGTCTCCCATTTGACCCAGTATACGTCCATCGTCTTGGGACCGAAGGTCGCACAGGAGCGAATTCGGCAGGTTCAGTTGATTCCGCTTGTGTCCGGACGGGCTGTGGCCATCCTGGTGACGGACACGGGCCATGTGCAAAGCCGCCAGATTCGCATTCCGGAAAATCTTGAAGTAGACGATTTTGTGCGTATGGTGAACCTGCTCAACGCCAAGCTTGTCAATACGCCGTTAACACGTGTTCGTTCGAAACTGACACGCGAGGTGGCCCAGGAACTGGCGACTGCGCTTGAACAATATGAGGGCGCCATCGAGGTATTGGATGAACTCTCAAGGGTCGCCGAGGCCGACCAGGAGCAGGTCTTCATTGAAGGTGCGAGCAACATGCTGTCGCAGCCGGAATTTCGCGACGTGGACAAAGTGCGTCCGCTGCTCGCCATGCTGGAACGACATTCAGATGCGTCGCGCGTTCTGCCAGCAGCCGATGGAATGCAGGTGCGCATCGGGCGTGAAAATGACGTTCCGACCCTGCAGGATTGTACAGTGATTTCGGCAGCATATACGCTTTCCGGAATTCCTGTGGGACGCATTGGTGTGGTCGGACCAACACGGATGAACTATGCGCGAGCGATGCAGATTCTGAACTACGCTTCCGGAGCACTGAGCAAATTGATGTCCTCGCGGGAACAGTTGTAAGCGGGTGTTTCCATCCGTACGGACTGCCGCAAGTCAGAAGGAGGATTGGCGTTGTCAGATATAAATGAAGAAATGACGCAGGAGGAACAGAACCAGGCCGGTCAACAAGAGGACTTAGCTGCAGAGACGGAAACCGCTGAGGATTCAGTGGACACGGCTGAAGCGGTGGAGCAGGCTACTGCCGATGAAACCGATGCGCTTACCGCTGAACTGAATCAGCTGCAGCAGCAGCTCCTGCGCGTGCATGCGGACTTCGATAACTTCAGAAAGCGAACCCGTCAGGAAAAAGAGGATCTGCAGAAATTTGCGGCCAAGCGCGTCCTCGAAGACTTGTTGCCGGTGCTCGATAATTTTGAACGAGCGCTGGCCGCTTTGACGGAAGCATCCGACGATGTCCGGCAAGGCATTGAAATGGTGCACAGGCAGCTCACTGGTGTCCTCGAGCAGCATGGCGTCAAGGCGATGGAGCCGGAGGGACAGCTGTTTGATCCACGCCTTCATGAAGCTGTTATGCAGGAAACTGCTGAAGGCACAGAGGCAGGCACCGTGCTTGCTGTGCTTCAGAAAGGTTATATGCTTCAGGACAAAGTCCTGCGTCCAGCGATGGTCAAGGTATCACAATAGCGAACGTACGAATGAAGTGTACAACGTACGTGTGTATCCAGTTTGGCACCACAGTGGTGCTTGAATAGGGAGGAAGCCAACGTGGCGAAAGTGATTGGCATTGACCTTGGTACGACGAACTCATGCGTCGCGGTCATGGAAGGCGGCGAAGCCGTCGTCATTCCGAATGCGGAAGGCAATCGCACGACGCCGTCCGTCGTCGCGTTTGCGAAAGACGGAGAGCGTCTGGTCGGCGATGTCGCGAAGCGCCAGGCGATCACGAATCCGGATCGTACCATTATCTCGATCAAGCGCCATATGGGTACGAACCACAAGGAGACGATCGACGACAAGGCGTATACACCGCAGGAGATCTCCGCCATGATTCTGCAAAAGCTGAAGGCGGATGCAGAGGCGTATTCTGGGTGAGACGGTCACGCAGGCGGTCATCACGGTGCCTGCGTACTTCAGCGACAGTCAGCGTCAGGCGACGAAGGATGCCGGTAAGATCGCTGGGCTTGAAGTGCTGCGCATTGTCAATGAGCCGACGGCGGCCGCACTGGCGTACGGTTTGGACAAGGAAGGCGAACACACCATCCTCGTCTATGACCTCGGCGGCGGTACGTTTCGACGTCTCCATTCTCGAACTGGGCGACGGGGTCTTTGAAGTCAAAGCGACGAGCGGCAACAACCACCTCGGCGGCGACGATTTCGACGAGCGCATCATGGATTATCTGATTGAACGTTCCAGAAGGAGACAGGCATCGACCTGAAAAACGACCGAATGGCGATGCAGCGTCTGAAGGACGCGGCAGAGAAGGCGAAGAAGGAACTGTCATCGACGCTCACGACGACGATTTCGCTGCCATTCATTTCGGCGGATGCGAGCGGCCCGAAAGCACCTGGAAGTGCACGCTGACGCGTGCGAAATTTGAAGAGATTACCGCGGATCTGGTTGAGAAGACGCTTGGTCCGACGCGGCAGGCACTGAACGACGCGGGACTGACTGCGAGCCAGATTGACCGCGTGATTCTCGTCGGCGGTTCGACCCGCATTCCGGCTGTCCAGGAAGCAATCAAGAAGCTGATCGGCAAGGAACCGTCGAAAGGCGTGAATCCGGACGAGGTGGTGGCAGTCGGCGCCGGCATTCAGGCTGGCGTGCTGACGGGCGAAGTGAAGGACGTCGTCCTGCTCGACGTGACGCCGCTGTCGCTCGGCATTGAAACACTGGGCGGTGTCTTCACGCGTCTGATTGATCGCAATACGACGATTCCGACCTCGAAGAGCCAAGTTTTCTCGACGGCTGCTGACAATCAGACGTCAGTCGAGATTCACGTACTGCAGGGTGAGCGTGAAATGGCGCGCGACAACAAGACACTCGGCCGCTTCACGCTGACCGATATTCCGCCAGCACCGCGCGGTGTCCCGCAGATTGAGGTGTCGTTTGACATCGATGCCAACGGCATCGTCAACGTGTCCGCGAAGGATCTCGGCACAGGCAAGAGCCAGCGCATCACCATCACGGCGTCGAGCGGCCTGTCACAGGACGAAATCGATCGTATGATGAAGGAAGCGGAGTTGCACGCGGAAGATGACAAGAAACGCCGCGAGCAGGTTGAAATGCGCAACCAGGCGGATACCAACTGCTGTACCAGACGGACAAGAGCCTGAAGGACCTCGGCGACAAGGTCGATGCCGACTTGAAACAACAGGCCGAGGAGAAACAGCAGAAGCTGCGCGATGCACTTGCTGGCGACATACGGATGCCATCAAGACAGGCGTCAGACGAATTGACCGTAGGTGCTGCATAAGCTGTCCACGAAATTGTATGAGCAGGCAACGCAGGCAGCAGACGGCAGGCCGGTGCAACCGCAGGACGCTGCCACAGGCGAGAAGCGGATGACAACGTCGTAGATGCTGACTATAAGGTGGTTGACGACGACAAGATAAGCAGCTGCGGTCTGCCCGAATCTTCGCGGGAGGAGGTCGTGCGTGAGTAAACGGGATTATTACGAGGTGCTGGGCGTCGAGCGAGACGCAGCGCAGGACGAAATCAAAAAGGCATATCGCAAACTGGCGCGCCAGTACCACCCGGACGTGAACAAGGACGACCCTGCTGCCGCAGACAAGTTCAAGGAAGTCTCCGAAGCGTACGAAGTATCTGTCCGATCAACAGAAGCGCGCGCGCTACGATCAATTCGGCCATGCAGACCCGCAGCCGGCATGGGCGGGGCTGGCTTCGGAGGCGCTGAGGGCTTTGGCGACTTCGGCGGATTCGGCGATATTTTTGACATGTTCTTCGGCGGCGGAGCCGCAGTCGCGGGCCCGAGCGCGGAGCCGATCTCGAATACGAACTCGAGGTCGACTTTGAGGATGCTGCCTTTGGCGTGCAGGAGGAAATTCAGATTCCGCGAACGGAAACCTGCCCGACCTGTCATGGCAGTGGGGCAAAACCAGGAACAAAGGTGGAGCAGTGCTCTGCCTGTCACGGCACAGGTGAGCAGCAGTCGGTGGTCAATACGCCGTTCGGCCGCATGGTCAACCGCCGCGTGTGTTCGGTCTGCCACGGGCGCGGCGTCCATCATTACGCAGCCCTGCCCGGACTGCCATGGTCAAGGGCGCAAGCGTGTCCGCCGCAAAGTCGAAATTCGCGTTCCGGCTGGTGTTGATACCGGCACCAGGCTGCGCATGCCCGGTGCTGGCGAAACGAGTCCAAGCGGCGGTCAGCCCGGTGACTTGCACATTGTCATTCGCGTACGGCCGCACGAAATTTTCGAACGGGATGGATACAACGTCTACGTCGATGTGCCACTGACATTTGCGCAAGCGGCGCTCGGTGACGAAATTGAAGTGCCGACGCTGGATGGGAAGGTTAAGTTGCGCATCCCCGAGGGTACGCAGACAGGAACCTCGTTCCGATTACGCGGCAAAGGTATCGTCCGGCCGAATTCGAATCATCGGGGCGACGAGCATGTCCGTGTACACGTGATGACGCCAATCAACCTGACGGAGCGGCAGCGCGAACTGCTCCGTGAGCTCGGTAAGGAACTCGGAGAGAATCCAGCCGAACAGTCAAGGACGTTTATGGAGCGAATGAGAAGCGCCTTCTTGGGCGATCACGGATAATTCCTGAGCGTGAATGCCAAGGCTGCTCTGCTGAATCACGGTTTGTTCAGCGGAGCAGCCATTCTCTGTTTTCGAGTTATCAGTAAATGTCCGAAAAGGGTCAAGGCCCCACAAGAGGATAGTTCTCGCTTTGGCGCATAGCGCCAAGTCTCGCCTTATAAGATGCCGCACGGTGCAAGGAAGAGGACAAAAATGCGTGCGGAGCGTACGTTCCTGGTACGTGACGGAGCATTTTTGCCCGCTGACACAGCAACGTGCAGCAGAGTTCTTGCCCCTTATCGGACTACCTTAGAGGATTGAGCCGGACTTGAATGAGGG
Organism: uncultured Alicyclobacillaceae bacterium; assembly: GCA_963758235.1. Classification (GTDB taxonomy): domain Bacteria; phylum Bacillota; class Bacilli; order Alicyclobacillales; family Alicyclobacillaceae; genus CAVWUS01. Next base: position 32,998 of record CAVWUS010000019.1, read on the forward strand.
GTGCTGAAATGCAGTGGTGGGAAATCAAACTTACCACTCCGCGTGACGCAGCGGATGCACTGGCGGCCGTGTTGCAGGCTTGGCCGGATGTACAGGGTGTGATGATTGAAAATGACAACCCGGATTCCGCGCCGCATCCAGAATACGGTGAATTTCTGGACGACAGCCTGCTGACAGAGGCGGCTGAATTGGCCGTCACAGTGTACCTGCCGACAAATGCAAATGACAGAGCGGCCGTCTTGGAACGGGTAAACAAAGCCATCAGCCAAGTGGTGGAAGGTGGGTTGCTCGAACAGTCGAGCGATGTCCAGATCAGCCTGAAAGTCTTAGATGAATCGGCTTGGTCAAATGCGTGGCAGCAGGAGTTTGAGCCAATTGAGGTGGGCAGGCAATTTGTGATTGTTCCGCGCTGGCAGCGGTCCGAGTCGGACCCGACGCGGAGGGGCGCATTCCGATTTACCTCGAACCTGGACGAGCCTTCGGCACGGGCATGCATGCCACAACGCAGCTCTGCCTGCACGCACTGGAACAGGTCGTTCAGCCAACTGCGCGTGTGCTTGATATTGGCAGCGGCACTGGGATTTTGGCGATTGCCGCGGCAAAATTGGGCGCAGGCACAGTGCTTGCGGTCGATCTCGATCCCATCGCCGTCGAAGCCGCAGCGGAAAACATCGCCGACAATCAGGTCAGCGACGTGGTCACGGTGCGCCTCGGAGATCTGATGACTGGCATTGAGGGACAACGGTTTGATGTCGTCATTGCGAATATCCTGCGCGATCCTGTGATTGCGCTGGCGCCTGACGCCTGCAACTGTCTCTTACCAGGCGGCATGTTTCTCTCATCGGGTTACTTGCAGCAGGACGAACCGCTCGTACACGAACGACTGCGCGCAGTTGGCCTGACGGTTGTCGATGTATTGCGCCAGTCGGACTGGAGTGCAACGGTGGCGGTGAAACAGGCATGATTCGTCGAATCTTTACGGAGACCGTGTTGCAGCCTGGAGACAGGCTGACGGTAACAGGCGAAGATGGGCACCATTTGGTCCGCGTCCTTCGTGTGCGGATTGGCGAACAACTTACGGCTGCAGGGCCAAACGGAGTGTTTGCCGCGGCGGTAGAGGAGATTGGAAAGGCTGAGGCGGTGCTCGCCATCGGCGACAGGCAGCCAGAACAGGAACCAAAGACAGCAGTGTACGTCATACAGGCGCTCGCCAAGGGTGATAAAATAGAGACCGTGATTCAAAAGTGCACCGAAATTGGCGCGGCTGGCATCGTCATCGTGCAGACGGAACGCTCAGTCGTTCAGTTGGCCGCAGCGAAGGTGCCGGAGCGCGTAGAACGCTGGCGCAAAGTGGCCAGAGAAGCTGCGTCCCAGAGCCAGCGCGATCGCGTTCCAGACATTCACTTCTGCGCTGATACGACAGCCGTCGCTGACTGGTTGCACGCACATCCAGACACATCGGTGCTGCTGCTCGATGAACAAGAGCGGGCTATCGGCTTAAAGCGCGTGTTACAGAGCGCAAAGAGGACGTCATACGCGCTGCTCGTTGGACCCGAAGGCGGTTGGTCGGAGGAGGAACGCAGACACTGGCAATCGCTTGGCGCCAGTGCGGTTTCGCTGGGACCGCGCATTCTCCGGACGGAAACAGCCGGACTGGTCGGGGTTTCGGCGATTTTATATGAGCACAATGAGTTGGGAGGTTGAGCCGATGCCGAAGGTGGCATTTCATACGCTGGGCTGTAAAGTAAACTTTTATGATACAGAAGCCATCTGGCAGCGTTTTAAACAAGCAGGCTATGAGCAGGTGCCGTTTGACGACAAAGCGGACGTCTACGTCATCAATACGTGCACGGTCACGAATACTGGCGACAAGAAGTCACGGCAAATGATCCGCCGTGCTGTGCGTACGAACCCGGATGCCGTGGTCGCTGTCACCGGTTGCTACGCACAAGTGGCGCCAAAGGAGATTGCCGCCATTCACGGGGTCGATGTCGTCGTTGGCAATGACCGCAAAGCGACCATCGTCGACTTGGTCGCGCAAGTAAGCAAGGAGCAGCAACCGTACGAGGAACAGCAGCCGATTCAAGCGGTTGGCAACATCCTCAAAACCCGTGAGTTCGAGGAAATGGATGTTCCTTACTTCGAAGAACGGGCTCGCGCGAATCTCAAGATCCAGGATGGCTGCAACAACTTTTGCACGTTTTGTCTCATTCCGTTTGCACGCGGCCTGATTCGCAGCCGCAAGCCGGAAAATATTATGCTGCAGGCGCGCAAGCTCGCCAATGCAGGTTACCGTGAAATCATCCTTACAGGCATTCACACGGGCGGTTATGGAGCAGATCTGGATGGCTACCGGCTGTCTCATTTGCTCGAGGACTTGGAACAAATCGACAATCTCTATCGCATTCGAATTTCTTCGATTGAGGCGAGCGAGATTGATGACCATTTGATTGAAGTGCTTGGTCGTTCCAAGAAAGTCTGCAAACACCTGCACATCCCGCTGCAGGCAGGTCATGACGAAGTGTTAAAGCGGATGAACCGCCACTATACTGCAGCTGAGTTTGCCGAGAAGCTGCAAAAGGTGCGTAAAGCGCTGCCGGACATCGCGATCACGAGTGACGTCATTGTCGGATTCCCTGGCGAAACCGACGAATTTTACGAGTCAACAGAACGCTTTGTGCAGGATCAGGCGTTTGCGCAGCTGCACGTCTTTCCTTATTCAGTCCGTAAGGGAACAGCTGCGTCGCGATTTACGGACCAAGTTGCGGAAGACGTGAAAGAAGCCCGTGTGGCACGCATGATTGCCATTTCTGAACAGTTGACCGCTTCGTACGCAAAAGAGCACCTCGGGCAGTTGGTCGAAGTGGTCACTGAAGAACCGTATCACGCGGAGGGGCAGGCACCTGGCGTCGGACCAAATGGAGCACCTGGTTTCTGGGTGGTCGGTCACGCCGACAATTATCTGCGTGTTGCCTATCCATTGCCGGAGGGCATACCTGGCGAATCGCTCATTGGCGAAGTCAGCGCCATTCGCCTGACACGTACGGGATCGGTTGAACAGTTTGGAACGTTCGACCACCAGGTGACGTTTTCGGAGCTCCACGCATCTGCTGAACCGATGGAAGTTGTTCAAATCACGAATTGAGGGGACTATGCACAGTGACGGCAACGATTGAACGAGCAGCTGGCGGACTTGTCGTTCGCAACACGGAAGAGGGCCGGGAAGTACTGATGATTCACGATGCATATGGTCATTTGGCGGTACCAAAGCGGCCATCTCGAAGCAGGTGAAGCGTGGGAAGACGCAGCGATCCGTGAAATCGCTGAAGAAACGGGCATTCGCGCGCATATCATCGGTTCGCTTGGCCGAGTGGAATATCCGATTGAACGGGATGGACAGCCCGTTCGCAAGCAGGTGCGGCTGTTCCTGCTTGAAGCGATCGATGACGCGGACGAACCGGTCGCGCAGGAAGAGGAAGTGCGCGCCGCGGTTTATCTGAAGTGGGCAGATGCCAAGCGCGATCACGCAGCAAACGGTTATGCGAACTGGTCGTTCATTTTCGACAAGGCGGAAGCCCTGCTCGCATGGCACGATGCCAATCTTGAGCAGCAATGGCGCCAGTCGGCAACACCTGAGTCGTTTGAACAGCTCTGGCCGACCGCTGAGCCGATTGTAAAGCAGCTGATTGCTGCCGTACGCGAGGAACTGTCCGTGACGATGCCAGCGCTGAATCTGCCAGTCGCGACGGAAACGACGCTGCCTCGAGCGCTTCGGGACGAGCGAACAGCCTTAAAAAATGCGATTGAACATACGCTCCTCAAACCGGAAGCGTCCGAACTGGACATTTTACGGACTACGGCGGAAGCCGTGGAACACGGATTTCGGGCTGTCTGCGTGAATCCGCAGCACATCGAGACGGTGGCTAGATACTTGTCGGGGACATCTGTCATACCTTGTGTTGTTGTCGGCTTTCCGCTGGGCGCGACCAGAGCCGACGCACTTGCGGCCGAAACACGTTCTGTCACGGCTGCAGGGGCAGTTGAAGTGGACATGGTGATCCCGTTCGGATCTGCCCGCGAAGATGACATCGCGACTGTGTTCGAGCATGTTCAGGCAGTCACAGAGGCAGCACATGCGGCGGGGGCCAAAGTAAAGGTCATTTTGGAGACGCATTTTCTATCGTATGATCAGGTGGCGAAATGTTCGCTGGCTGCACTGGCAGCCGGCGCGGACTTCCTCAAAACGTCAACCGGTTTTGCTGCGAGCGGTGCACGCTTGGCCGATGTAGCGTTGATGCGTCTGATTGCCGGAGATGCGGCACAGGTCAAGGCGGCAGGCGGAATTCGCGATGCAAAGACCGCGCGCCAATTCCTGCGTTTTGGCGCCGATCGCCTGGGTACGAGTTTAGGCGTGGCGCTGGTCCGGTAGTAAGCGCTCGACGAAACGGGCAAACGAGCCAATTACCGGCCACGCGAACAGCATGCAGCCGAGATTGAAGAGTGAATGCGCGTTGGCGACTTGGCCTGCTGGCTGGTCCGTGATCCATCGGTTTAACTCTGCAAACCAGGCGAGAAACGGCAGAAACAGAGCTGCACCGCCGATATTGAGCAGGACATGTGCCAATGCGACGCGTGCGGCCGCGCGTGACTGACCAACCGCGGCGATGACGGACGTGAGACATGTGCCGATGTTCGCGCCGAAAACAATCGCAATTGATGCTGGCAATGAGATGATGCCATCCTGTGCTAACGCCATCGTGATCACGGTCGTCGCCGTACTGGACTGCACAGCTGCACTTGTAACCATACCTGCGACAATACCGAGGAGCGGCTGCTTGCCGGCACTTGTCAGAAAGTGAACGAACCAGTCGCTGTGCGCGATTGGTCCGAGTCCTTTTGTGAGATAGTGCAGACCGATGAAGATGCCGCCAAAACCGGCCAGGGCTCTTCCGGGAAGCTTCAGGCGGGAAGGACCAAACAGTGTGCAGGCAAGCCCCGCGATACAGCATGGGATGGCGAGGCTCATCAAATTGATGGTGAGCAACTGCGGTGTGATGGTCGACCCCACATTCGCACCAAGAACGATGCCGAGGGCTTGGCGAAATGTCATGCTTTCACCGGAGACGAGACCGACCGTAATGGCGGTCACGGCCGCGCTGCTCTGCAGAATGCCTGTCACGACCGTGCCAGTGAGAATTCCGCGCGACGGCGTTTTTGAAAGTGATTGCAGAATGACAGATAAGCGGCCAGCGGCCATACCTTCCAGTCCGCTGCGCATCACCTGCAGGCTGGCAATGAACACAAGCAAAGAGATGAAAGCACTGAACAGCGACCACTCCAAGCCAAGCACCCCCTTGTCTACCCTATGACAGGGGATGACAATCATGACGAAGTTTGACCATGCTCTGAGGGCTGTACTATAATTACGTCTGATCGGCGATTTGCAAGGGTCGGAGGGAGGGAAACAGATGTCCGATATCAAGGTACGCAAAAACGAATCAATAGACAGCGCTCTGCGCCGTTTTAAGAAAGCCACCGCCAAGGACGGCGTTTTGGCTGAGGTTCGCAAACGCAAGCATTATGAGAAGCCGAGCGTGGCCCGTAAGAAAAAGGCGGAGGCTGCTCGGAAAAAGAGGCGCGCATTTTAAGTGTTGGCTTGAATCAGGAGGCTGTCATCGATGGAACTGGCACAACGGATACAGGAAGACTTGAAGCAGGCAATGAAAGATCGCGATAAACTGCGATTGAATGTCCTTCGCTTAGTCAAGTCGGCTGTCAAAAATCAGGAGATCGTGAGGGGAAGTGCACTGACGGACGATGAAGTGCTGTCTGTGCTGCAAAAGGAAGTGAAGCAGCGGAAGGATGCACTGGAATCATTCGATCAGGCTGGTCGAGCCGATCTCGCTGAAGCAGCGCATGCAGAAATTGCGGTCCTGATGTCCTACCTGCCGCAGCCACTGACCGAAGCCGAGCTGGAAGAAGTCGCCGCTGCCTCGATTGCAGCCGTGGGCGCTGCCAGCAAGGCGGATATGGGCAAGGTGATGGCAGACTTGATGCCAAAGATTCGCGGCCGTGCGGATGGCAAAGCCGCACAGCAGGTTGTGACACGGCTCCTCGGCTAGTTTCAAGCTTTGGAACATGTAGCAAAACATCTTTTCCCTCTCATAATCGTTTATCAAGGTCCGTCTACCGACGGGCCGTTTTGTTTTGACCAAGTATTCGCAGCCACACCCGGGTCTGATGAAGGCGACCGCCTGCGGCGCGTCTGTCATAGCTTGACCGTTTTTTTCATAGCATGGCATGTGAGGACTTGAGTCATATGACAAGGGGGAACCGGCATGCCGGCATGGAACAGACGATTAAAGAAGGCTGCTTCAGAGTGGTTATCATTGCCGCCGGACGCCATGGAGACTATAACCCGCGTGACCATTTTGGACGGACGTGAAGTGATTGTGGAACACATCGCTGGTCTGATTCATGTGGATGAACGTCTGATTGAAATCGATCTCGGCCATGCCGGGCTGCGGATTGTTGGCGAGGCGTTTGAAGTGAACTTGGCTTCAGATGCTGAGGTTCACTTGAGCGGACAGATTGCTCAACTACAGTATGTGCGCCGGGAGGATTTGTCATCATGAGCCGGGCAAATGCGGGACTGTGGCTGCGTGGTGCCCTCCATGTTGAATTGCGTGGAGAAGCGGCTGCAGCGATTATTACGCAGTTGCAGCAAACAGGGCACACGCTGCGTCGCGTACGCGTTCACCGGAAGACTGCGACGTTAATTGTGTCGCTCGGCGATTTTTCTGACCTGTACATACTCTGCCGCAGGCATCGGGTGAAAATGCGGTTCATCGAGCGCATTGGCTTTGTGTTCTGGCTAAAACGCATTCGCAGGCGCAAGTCAATGGTTCTTGGTCCCGTCTTGTTTTTCGCCATTCTCTACACAGCCAGTTCAATCATCTGGCAAGTGAGCGTGAATGGCGTCTCCGAGGAGACGTCGGCAGCCGTACGCGACGCTGCCGCCGAAGCGGGGATTTCAGTCGGGGCGTGGAAATGGTCGGTTGGGGATCTGACGGCTGTACAGGACAAGGTGCTGTCAAAAGTACCGAGCCTGATTTGGGTTGGCGCAACAATCACCGGGAGCAAGGCGAAGCTGGAAGCGATTGAAAAGATTCCAGGAACGGATAAAAAGCCGTTGCAACCGCAGGACATTGTTGCACGGGAACCAGGCGTCATCGAGCACGTGTACGCCACTCGTGGCAAAGTTGTGGCCAAGGCTGGTCAAGTCGTCAAACCGGGAGATGTGCTGATTACCGGCAACTTGAGCGAGGATGGCACACAAGTGCCAGCACAGGGAAAAGTCATGGCTGAGGTCTGGTATACATCCAACGTTACATTGCCCCTAACAGTGCCGCATAGCGGCTTAACGGGCGAGTCAGTCAGCAGAGACTATGTGCTCATTGGCAACTTTCCACTGCGCGTGTGGGGCTGGAAGGCAATCGAGTTTCAAGACTCGGTCGAACAGACGGAAGACACCACTTGGCATATCGGCAGTTTTCAGCTGCCGATCCAATACCGCAAGGTGATCGAACAGGAGGCGACCACAACGGCCTACACGCTGTCCAAGCAACAGGCTGAGCGTACAGCGCTGAGTCTGGCGCTTCAGGACGTACAGGGCCGTATGGGTGAAGATGGTACGCTCTTGGAACAACAGATTTTACACCAGAAAGTATCCCATGGTAAGCTATACGAGACTGTTTTGACAAAAGTCGAGCAAGATATTGGCGTGGCGAAGTCGATTCCAAAGGCCAAGCCACCGAAGCAGGAGAATGACGGCTGATTCTGGTGACCCGTGGAAGCCAGCGCCGTTCATGCGACAAGGAGCTGGTTTCTGGTTGATGCAAGAGACTACGGTCCGGAAATGGACGTTTGCAAGCAATGAGCAGGCGTTAACTGCGTTAGGACCTAATGACGCCCTGTTGCGGCAGCTTGAAACAGCTTTTACTGCCAAAGTTGTGACGCGCGGTACCGAAGTTTCGCTGACTGGAAATGAACAGGATGTAGAAAAGATGTACGCCATTTTGCGAGTCGTGACACAACTGACTCAGCTTGGCGTACATTTGTCTGAAGGCGACTACCGATACGCCATCGAGCTGGCCAAGGACAGGGCGATGTCGACGCTTTACTGGCCACCTTTACGGCGGAAATCGCGACGACATTTCGCGGAAAAGTCGTGCGGGCCAAAACGATTGGCCAGAGCCGCTATGTGGAGGCGATTCGAAAACGTGATATTGTATTTGGCATCGGACCGGCGGGTACAGGCAAGACCTACCTCGCTGTCGCGATGGCGGTAATGGCCCTGAAACGTGGTGATGTGAAGCGCATTATCCTGACACGGCCAGCCGTCGAGGCAGGCGAAAGCCTGGGTTTTTTGCCTGGTGATTTGCAGGAAAAGGTCGATCCATATCTAAGGCCTTTATATGATGGCCTGTATGATGTGTATGGCCCCGAGCAGGTTGCGCGGGCGCTTGAGCGGAACAATATCGAGATCGCGCCGTTGGCCTATATGCGCGGGAGGACGCTGGACGAAGCGTTTGTTATTCTGGATGAAGCCCAAAATACAACACCGGAACAGATGAAAATGTTCCTCACCCGACTCGGAACAGATTCACGAATGGTCATCACTGGCGATATCACACAGATTGATTTGCCGCGTGGGAAAGTGTCGGGACTTAACGACGCGATTCGTGTTCTGGACGGCATTCCAGGGATTGCGTTTCACTACTTTACTGGACAAGATGTCGTGCGCCACGAACTGGTGCAACGGATCATTGAAGCGTACGAACGTGCCTGAGAGACATCTGATGTAATTCATTCGACCTTTCAATTGGTCGTTACACGGTCAGATTCGAATGGGCGAAGGGGACAATGAAATGGATATTCGCAGTTGGGGACGGCGAATCCGACAGTTCTTGGATAGCGATTTTCTTCGTTCGAATCGGCGAATTCGCATTGGGACGTATATCCTGCTTGGCATCATCATGTATGTCATTTTAATTGGCAGTATTCTCCCGCCGCGGTATGACTTTTCGGTTGGAGATACGGCGCCCATGACCATTCGAGCACCTGTGACTGCCGTCGATACACAGGCGACGAAGCGGGCCAAAGATGAAGCGATGGCCAAGGTGCCGAAGCAGTATGCCATGTCGACGACAGTAGAAACCAATGCGCTGTCCACTTTGGATGGTTTGTTCAACCTTGCCAATAATCTGGCCAGCCAGCCATCGATGACGACTGCACATAAAGTGATCCAGCTGCAGGCGGTTGCGCCGAAGGAAGTGTCGGCCGCATCGTTGAACACGCTGGCACAGTTGAACAAGCAGCAGCTGGCGGATGTCCAGAGCGTGTCCGAGACCATCACGAAAGATCTATTAAGTGTGCCGTTTAATGAACAGTCTGAGGCGCAGGCAAACTCGCTGGTCGACAACCAGCTGATTGATTACGATTTGAACAAACCGTCACGGCTGCTGGTACAAAATTTGGTCGTCAGTGTATTGCAGCCCAACATGGTGTACCAAAAACAAAAGACAGAAGAAGCCAGACAGGCAGTGGCGGACTCAGTCCCGAGCGTCCTGATTCAACAAGGCCAAGTGATTGTTGAAAAGAATGGGATTATCACACAGCAAGTATTAAATCAGCTGAAGGATGTCGGCTTATATCGGCTGCGGCCAATTATGGCATTGCCGCCGGATTTGCTCTTTATATCATTATTTCGATTGTATTTTTGGCTGCGTACATCGAGCGCCGTGCACCGCGGCGGCGCCTTGACAATCTCATGTTGATCATTCTTGGACTCGTCATTATTTTGATGGCGATTTTCATTGCGGTCGTTAATTCGATTATTGCGGCAGGCGGACCAAATTCCATCGCGTATCTGATGCCGCTCGCTGTCGGCGCCATGCTGATTACGGTGTTGACGGACTCTTCATTGGCTGTGGTCACATCGTTTTACCTGTCGCTGTTCTTCGGGGCTGCGCTTGAATTCAACTATTGGTACGCATTTCTTGGATTGACGAGTTCACTGGTCGGTGCCTACAGCGTTGCCCGTGTGACGAGCCGCGGAACATTCATGCGAGCTGGGTTTTTGGTCGCAATGACGAATGTCGTTGCAATCGCAGCGATGCATCTTTTACAAAATGATGATGGTGCGACGCTGCACTCATTTGTAATGCACGTCGGTTTAGGCGCGCTCAATGGCATCCTTAGCGCCATCTTGACAATCGGCATTCTGCCCTTCTTTGAAGGCGCGTTCGGATTGTTGACGGCCATTCGCCTGCTTGAATTGTCGAATCCAAACAATCCCCTGCTGAAAAAAGTGCTGATGGAGGCGCCGGGGACATATCACCACAGCTTGATTGTCGGTAATTTGGCGGAAGCTGCCGCTGAGATCGTCGGTGCGGATCCGCTGATTTGTCGCGTAGGTGCGTATTATCACGACGTTGGCAAGACGAAGAGGCCGTTATTCTTCGTCGAGAATCAAATGACGAAAGAGAATCCACACGACAAGATTGCACCAAGCTTGAGCCACCTCATCATCACGTCTCACGTTTCTGATGGGCTGGCGATGCTTGAGAAAGCAGGACTGCCGAAACCCATTCGGGATATTTGCGCTACGCACCATGGCACGACGATTCTCTGGTACTTTTTTAACAAGGCGCGTGAACAGGACAAAAATAGTACGGTTAAGATTGATGACTATCGTTACCCAGGTTCAAAACCGAAGACCCGCGAGTGCGCTATTGTGATGATTTGCGATGCTGTCGAAGCCGCAGTCAGAAGTATGGCGCGACCAACACCGAACAGGGTGGAAGGCGTGATTCGCAAAATCATCCGCGACAGGCTTGAAGACGGTCAACTCGATGAGTGTGACTTGACCTTGCAAGATCTGGATGTCATGGTCGGGGCCTTCATGAAGACGCTGAAGGGCATTTACCATTCACGGATTGAATATCCAGACGCGGACAAGATACGCAAAGAAGTGGCGAAATCGTAAGGCGGAGGTAAAGCATGCTGACGGTGGACGTAGATGTGCGCACAGAGATCCCGGCCGATCTTGATTTGGACGAGTCGTTTGTCGAACGGATTTTGAAGCTCGCGGCAAAACATCAGGGGATTGACGGGGAAGTATCCGTGTCGATTGTAGATGACGAGGAAATTCACGAGATCAACCGCACCTGGCGCAACGTCAATCGGCCAACGGACGTCATCTCGTTTGCCCTGACGGAAGACGAAGATGAGTCGGAGACGGTGTACGGGGACGATGCTCCGGCTGTGATGCTTGGTGATATCATCGTCAGTTTTCCGACGACCGTTCGCCAGGCAGAGCAATATGGTCACTCGGTTGCGCGGGAATTCGGTTTTCTGTTGGTACATGGGTTTTTGCATTTAATTGGTTTCGATCACGATACGCCGGAGAGAGAGTCCATTATGTTTGGATCTGCAGGAACAAATCCTCTCTGAGGCAGGTTTGGCACGACAAGGCTGAACCAGGGACGCGGGTGGATGGAGAACGAACCATGTGGACGTCGCTTTACAAAGCGTTTGGGTACGCGTTTGCAGGTGTGCTATATGCACTTCGGGTCGAGCGTAATATGCGGATCCACTGGGCATTGATTATGGGTACACTGTTCGTGGAACTGATTGTGCGGCCGTGCCTGACGATGGCGCTGTCCGTCATCTTGGTTGCCGCCACCGTAATTGCGCTTGAACTCGTCAACACGGCCATCGAACGCACCGTCGATCTCATCGCTGGCAAAGTGCAGTCAAGCTTGGCGAGAATCGCCAAGGATACGGCGGCAGGCGCTGTACTTGTGGCGGCTTGTGCTGCAGTGGCTGTTGGCATCGGAATGCTCATCAGCACCTATCCCTGGCACTGGCAGCTCTTGTCAGCCCGTCATGAAGGTGCTGCCTGGCTGAATTTCGTCGTGTTCATCGCTTGTGGCTGTATAGCGGCAGTTGCCACGTTCAGCCAAAAACGTGTTGCGCAGGAGGACTTACATATATGACTCAGGATGATCTAAAGTCGACATACCGCTCAGGCTTTGCTGCTTTGATCGGTCGGCCGAACGTCGGTAAGTCGACGCTGCTCAACGCCCTGGTTGGGCAAAAAGTAGCGATTATGTCGAATCGGCCGCAGACCACGCGCCATCAAATCAGGGGTGTACTGACCACACCGGAAGCCCAAGTTATCTTCATTGATACACCTGGCATTCACAAACCCAAGCATACATTGGGTACATATATGGTAGAGGCCGCGGTGAATACGCTGCGGGAAGTCGACCTCATCCTGTTCGTGGTAGATGTCGCCGATCCGCGCCCGGACGCCGACGCCATGGTCGTTGAACGACTCCAGTCCGTTCAGACGCCGATTTTTCTCATCGTCAATAAAGTCGATCTCGTACCGAAACCACAGATTCTCAGCCGTATCGATGCATTACGCGATCAACTGCCATTTCGACAGGTGATCCCGGTGTCAGCGAAGCAAGGCATCCAGCTCGATACCCTACAATCGCTGATTGTTCAGGAACTTCCAGAAGGTCCGCAGTACTATCCGGAAGGCATGGTCACAGACCATCCAGAGCAGTTCATCATCGCTGAAATTGTCCGGGAAAAGGTGCTTCATCTGACACGTGAGGAAGTGCCCCATTCCGTGATGGTAGATATCGAGCAAATGGAGTACCGCGAAAGCAGCGATACAATCTATGCGAATGTCGTCATCTACTGCGAACGGGACAGTCAGAAAGGAATTTTAATTGGCAGACGCGGTGACATGTTGAAACGCGTCGGTCAGTTAGCGCGCCAGGAGCTGGAGACACTGTTCGGGAACAAGGTCTATCTCGAACTGTGGGTCAAAGTGAAAAAAGACTGGCGCAACCATCCTGGCCTGCTGCATCGCTTCGGTTTCGACGGACAGTGATGCGACATAGGATGTAAAGGCACTGCTGCCAGCTTCTTCTTCGTATGAACCGCATGCCACCCAGGGCACATTAATCTCAAGCATCTCCTTAGACCCGCATCATGAACTTGAGCTTATGATAAGGGGTGGTTGAGTTGCGGGAGTTTTCTTGGAAATACTTCACACTTACCGGGAGCATCGAGGCATATTTGCTGTACCGTGTACATGCTCAGTCAAAGCTCGAAGAAAATTCAGCATCCTCTGGAGAAACATCGACAGATTGGTCTGAATCGGATTCTGTTTCATCAGGGTTATCGGTCTAAGGAGTGGCATATTTGCTTTACAATACGGAGGCTATTGTCATCCGATCCATTCGATATGGAGAAACCAATGCGATTGTCACATTACTGACGCCGGCTGGCACAGTAGCGGCAATGGCGCGCGGGGCGAAAAAACCACAAAGTCGCCTCGCTGCCTCTGTTCAGTTGTGCGCACAGGGGATCTATCAGCTCTATCAGGGTTCAGGCATGGGTACCATACAACAGGCAGAACTACTGCAATCGCGCAGAAGCCTGCATGAAGATATTGTCCTGGCGGCCTATGCCGCTTATTTTTGTGAACTTGTTCAAGCGGTCGCTGAAGAGCGGCCGAACGGATCGGAAGCTGTCTTTCATTTGCTTGAAGCCGGGCTGGACAGACTGTCGGTGAAGCCGGAAGAAGCAGGACTTACGGCCATGTTGTGGGAAACGAAGGTATTGCATTTGCTTGGTGCCAGTCCCGACTGGTCACGCTGTGTTGACTGCAGCATGCCGCTGTCGGATCAGGGCAAATCTGACGCGGAAGTCTATTACAGCCCGTATGCTGGCGGGTTGCTCTGTGAGCAATGTGGCCGAAGGCGCCGACAGACCGAATCCACGCAGTTGGTGCCTGCGGCAACTGCAGCTATCCTGACGGCATTTGTTCGCACACCATGGTCGAAAGTAGGTAATGTTCGGCTGTCACAGCCTGTACAAATGGCCGTCCGGAGAATCCTGCGTACACAGTTGCTGGAGTTTGCGGGGCTCTCGCCAAAATCTATGAAGTTTCTGGACGATCTCAATCACGATTTGCGGTTGAAAGAATAGTGTGCAAACGATGGTCGGATGGTGTATCCTTTTTACATATCGTATGTCATATTCGGTTGGTGGGTGATCTCAAATCGAACTGACCAAACGCCAGGAAACAATTCTTGATATTGTCAAGCGCAATGGGCCGATTACAGGCGATCAGATTGCTGAGCGGCTGTCCCTGACACGGGCTACACTGCGCGCGGACTTGTCGATTCTTACGATGTCTGGATTCATCGATGCAAGACCTCGTGTCGGGTACTTCTACAGCGGCAAGAAGAACGCCGATCTGTTCGGTGATACACTGCGGAAGCTAAAGGTCAAGGATTACAAATCAACCGCTACTGTCATCTCTGACACCGAGACCGTTTACAATGCCATCGTCATGATGTTCATGGAAGATGTCGGGACATTGATGGTAACGAGAGACGGCTTTCTGGCAGGCGTGGCATCCCGTAAAGATTTATTGAAGGTCGCCATTGGCGGCGGTGACATTCACCAGATACCGGTGAACTTGGCGATGACGCGCGTCCCCCACGTGATCACGATTGACGCAGATGCTTCGCTCTATGATGCAGCTTCACTGATGGTCAACAACGAGGTGGACGCACTGCCTGTGGTTCGCCAGACGGAAAATGGTGAACTGGAGATCCTCGGCCGTGTTTCGAAAACGACCATTACACGGGCGTTCGTCGAACTAGGCGCATTTCACGACGTGTAGAGAGATTTCCGGGGAGGCAGATCGTTCGTGTCGAAGATGCCCATCGTATATGTTCGTATCTGATTCAGTTGGTGAAACGGCCGAGTTTGTCGTCCGTGCAGCGGCCAGCCAGTTTGACGGAGGTCAATGCGAACTGCGTCGTGTTGCTCACGTGAATCAACCGTCGATGATTGACGAGACCTTGCAGGCAGCACGGGAAGAGCATGCTATTGTGGCATTTACCATTGTCATTCCATCACTCAAGAAATATCTGCTGCAGATGGCAGAACGACTGAATGTCGAAACAGTCGACATCATGGGTCCGATGGTGGATGCATTTGCGCATAATATGGGCGTTGAGCCGAGGCACGAAGCGGGACTCGGTGCATCAATTGAACGAAGATTATTTTCGTCGCGTCGATGCGGTTGAATTTGCGGTCAAATACGACGATGGTCGTGACGCTCGTGGTCTCGAGCGCGCGGACATTATCCTTATCGGCGTTTCCCGTACTTCAAAGACACCGCTTAGCATGTATCTGGCCCATCGCGGCTTTCGGGTCGCCAATGTGCCATTGCTACCTGAAGTACAGCCGCCTGAAGAACTATTTCAGCTCTCCGATCCCAACAAAGTCGTTGGTTTGCGGATCAACGCTGAAAAATTGAATGCGATCCGGCAGGAACGGTTAAAATCGCTCGGCCTCACAGCCAGTGCAAACTACGCCAATCATGATCGGATTCTGACGGAACTAAGCTTTCGCAGACTCCATTATGGAACGCCTTCATTGCCATGTGATTGACGTAAGCAACAAAGCAGTAGAAGAGACCGCTGGTCTGATTATTGATTATGTCACGCGGCGGCGCGGTAAAAAGAGGTTGTCCGAAAAGGGTTAACCCTTTTCGGACACGTACAAAAGTGAGGAAAACATCCGCAAACATAACACCAGCACTCACACCATATACTGCAACGTGGGCTGGGCGTGGATAAATTTAACTACCACCGTCGATACTAGAGGTTGTTTGCCGCCCAGATGTGGTATGAGTAAAGGTGTTTTCTTCAGTGAGGCCGTGATGAACAACAATTCTGCGGCTGGTTTTATGCTGAAAGGAGGAAATGGGGCGTCATTTGTAGAAAACAGTAGAACGACCTCGAGTCGTAATGGATTGTCATCCCAACTCCGGGAAACGCCCTTTGCGCGAGTAGATAAGAGGGTGATGGGATGGCGCGCATTCCGGAGGAGTTTATCGAAGCCGTTCGACAACGCATCGACATTGTAGACGTGGTTTCTGAACATGTTCAGCTGCGTCGAACAGGGCGATCGTATGTAGGACTGTGTCCATTTCACAACGAGCGAAGTCCGTCTTTTTCCGTATCAGCCGATCGGCAACTGTATCACTGTTTTGGCTGTGGTGCAGGCGGAACGGTCATTCGCTTCGTTATGGACATCGAAGGAATTGATTTTACGTCTGCAGTCATTGAGCTCGCAGAACGAGCCGGCATGCAGATTCCGTTTGACGTTGAGTCACCAAAGGCTGACTCGAACAATACGCTTGCGCGGTTGAAGGAAGCGCACGATCTGGCTGCCAAGTATTATGGCTACATTTTAATGAATACCAGCGCTGGTGTGCAAGCTCTTGCGTATTTAGAAAATCGAGGCCTTCATCGTCAAACCATGGTAGACCATCAGTTAGGCTACGCACCTGCGAGCGGAGATGCGATTGTTACGTTTCTGAAACGCCGAGGTTTTACTCCGCAGGAGCTGCTTGGACTCAGGCCTTGCAGTTCGATTTGGCTCGCGCATCGTCGATCGCTTTCGCGATCGGGTGATGGTGCCAATCACAAACGCTCAGGGTCAAGTTATCGCCTTTGGCGGGCGGACACTGGTTCCAGACGGTAAGCCAAAGTACCTCAATTCACCGGAAACGCCGATTTTTAAAAAAAGTCAGGTTCTTTACAATCAGTATCTCGCACGCAAAGGCATTCGTCAAACAGGAACTGTTGTTTTGTTCGAAGGGTACATGGACGTCATAGCGGCCTGGCAGGCAGGTGTAGACAATGTGGTGGCGACACTCGGCACTGCGTTTACAGCGGAACAGGCGGCCGTGATGAAACGGTTCGCCAATCGGCTGGTGATGGCTTATGACGGAGATGCAGCGGGAGAAAAGGCAATTGTGCGTGGAATTGAAATCGCGTCCGCTGCAGGTCTGGATCTTCGAATTGTGCAGTTTCCGGATGGTCTCGATCCGGACGACTACATCCGCAAGTACGGCTCGGCCGCGTTTCGCAACCAGATTACCGCACAAACGTTGACGGTTGTCGAGTTTCTCTTGAATCGTCTGCGCGACGGAGCGGATCTGCGGAATGTCGCGGGCAGAACCGAATTTCTGCGAAAAGCGCTCGAAGTTGTGGCCACATGGGCGACTCCGATTGAGCAGGAAGCTGTTTTTAAACGCCTGTCACAGGATTTTCAAGTCTCAGTAGAGGCGTTGAAGGAAGAATTCAGTCTGATCGCGAAACGATCTAAACGTAGGTTTCAGAAGCCTGATGCTGATTCCAGTGCGGCTGCAGCGCGTCACGGTACTGTGGCCAAGCCGCTGCCGAAGCTTATGAAGCAGCGTCCCGCAGGCTGCTGCAAGCAGGGCTGCACGATGTGGCTGCGCTTGAGTATTTGCTTGATCAAGGTGTTGACGAACTGGCAACACCGGAACAAACCGCGCTGTTGGCCCTGTACTACGGTTTTCACCTTCAGCACCCGGATGCTGGGGTCACAGCTTTTGTAGACACGTTGGCAGATTCATCGTTAAGTCAGCTTGCTTCAGCGCTGTTGCTTGAGGAACCGCCGAGTACGGATCCAACCGTATTGGCAGACTATCTTCGAACCATTCAGCTACACCACGCCGAAGCAGCGCTGCGTGAAGCGATGCAGGCGCAACTGGAAGCTCGAAATGCGGGGCATGAGGCGGCAGTCGCGACCTTGGAAACCAGGTTGCGGCTTTGATGGAACGGATACAGCAGTTGAAAATGCCCAATGTAAAGTCTGATCGGCTTGTTTAGGGCGAAGGAGGCGGGAAGGGGTATGAAAGAGACACAAAAAACCCGCGAAGAGGAACAAGGACTCTCCCTTCAGGATGTAAAGCAAATGTTGGTTGAGCTTGGGAAAAAACGTGGGTCATTGACGTATGCCGAGATCGCGAAACGACTGACGCCATTCGATCAAGACCCGGATCAGTTGGATGAGTTTTTTGATCATCTTGTCTGAGATTGGGATTGAGGTTGTAAACGAACGCGATCGCAGCAATTTTATGTCAGACGGTGCGGACGATGGTGAAGAAGAGGACGATGGCGACGACGAGCGGATCGACCTGAATGATTTGACGATGCCGCCAGGCGTCAAGATCAGCGATCCGGTGCGGATGTACCTGAAGGAAATCGGGCGGGTACCGCTGCTTTCCGCACAGGAAGAGATTGAACTGGCCAAACGGATTGAAGCAGGCGATGAAGAAGCGAAGCAACGTCTGGCCGAAGCCAATCTGCGGCTGGTGGTGAGTATCGCGAAGCGTTACGTCGGACGCGGTATGCTGTTTCTGGATTTGATTCAGGAAGGCAATCTTGGCCTCATCAAAGCGGTGGAGAAGTTCGATTACCGCAAGGGATACAAGTTCAGCACCTATGCGACCTGGTGGATTCGGCAGGCGATCACACGCGCCATTGCCGACCAGGCGCGCACCATCCGCATTCCGGTGCACATGGTCGAGACCATCAACAAGCTGATTCGGATTTCGCGACAACTGCTGCAGGAACTTGGGCGTGAACCGACGGCCGAAGAGATTGCGCACAGAGATGGATATGACGCCGGAAAAGGTGCGTGAGATCCAGAAGATTGCGCAGGAGCCGGTGTCGCTGGAGACACCTATCGGCGAAGAGGATGACTCGCATCTGGGCGACTTCATCCCGGATGACGAGGCGCCGGCGCCGGCGGACGCAGCTGCGTATGAACTGCTCAAAGAGCAGCTGGAAGATGTGCTCGATACCTTGACGGAGCGTGAAGAGAATGTCCTTCGCCTGCGGTTCGGACTGGACGACGGCCGTACGCGGACGCTTGAAGAAGTGGGTAAGGTGTTCGGTGTCACCCGCGAACGCATTCGTCAAATCGAAGCGAAGGCGCTGCGCAAGCTGCGCCATCCGAGCCGCAGCAAACGATTGAAGGATTTTCTGGAATAAATGCGTGTCCGCTGAACTACGTGGTCTGTCCACCAGCTACCCGTTGTATGCGGTGCTTTTCTGTATGCAAGGCCGCGACAGCAATCCGCCTTGGCCTCTTGTAGTTGCAAGCGCTTTCGACATCGATTATAATAGAGTTGCTTGAAATGCATCGTGCTCGACCTCAAGGAGGGGCTCATCGTTGGATTTTGAATTGACAAAAGAGCAGACGATGATTCGCGATATGGTACGTGATTTTGCTGAAAACGAAGTAAAGCCGCAGGCAGCTGAACTCGATCGCGACGAAGCGATTTCGGATTCGACCGTTTGAAAAGATGGGCAAGCTCGGCATGCTGGGATTGCCGATTCCGGAGGAATACGGCGGTGCCGGCGCAGACATGATCAGCTATTGCCTGGCGGTTGAGGAAATCGGACGTGCCTGTGGCGGTACGGGGCTTGAGTTATGAAGCACACGTGTCGCTGGCATGTATGCCCATCTATCTGTATGGAACGGAGGAACAAAAGCAGAAGTATCTCGTCCCGCTTGCACAGGGGAAGGGTCTCGGCTCGTTTGGCCTGACTGAGCCAGGCGCCGGGTCAGATGCCGGTGGAACGCGCACGACGGCCGTGCGCGACGGTGACGAATGGGTTATCAACGGCACTAAAATTTTCATTACGAACGGCGGCTACGCGAAGACCGTTGTGTTGACGGCGGTGACGGATAAGGAGAATCACGGCATCAGCGCGTTTATCGTACCGACCGATGCGCCAGGCTTTCAAGTCAGCAAGGCGTACGAGAAGCTGGGTATGCGCGCTTCGAATACCGTCGGAGTGATTCTTTGAGGATGTGCGCGATGCCGAAGGAGAACCTGCTCGGTCCGCTGAACGCTGGTTTCAAGCAGTTCCTGACCACGCTTGATGGCGGCCGGGTGGCGATTGCGGCGCTGGCGATTGGCATCGCGCGATCGGCGTTTGAGACAGCGCTCGACTACGCAAAGCAGCGAATACAGTTCGGTCAGACAATCTCCAAGTTTCAGGCCATCCAGCACAAGCTGGCCGATATGGCGATGCATATCGATCTCGCACGCAACGCGATGCTGAAGGCCGCCTGGCTGCACGATCACGGTAGACCGTTTACGCTGGAAGCGTCCTATGCGAAGTTATTCGCCTCCGAAATGTGCACGCGTACATGTGAACAGGCCATTCAGATTCTTGGCGGCTACGGTTATATGCGCGAATATCCAGTGGAACGGAATTACCGAGACGCAAAGTTGATTGAAATCGGTGAAGGTACTTCGGAAGTGCAGCGGCTCGTGATCGCTCGACAACTGGGTTGCTAGACAAAACACATATCAGCGCATGTCTAATTGACGCCGCCAATCCGTACATTTAGAAGAGGCCTGTCTGGCCCACATTGTACGAACTGGCGGTGTTCTCGTCTATGACTCTCTCCATGACTGCCTGGCTCATCTTGGCGAGCTTCTGTATTGTCGGCTGTATACTACTTATGATCCTGGTGATTTTGGCCGAATGGATCCGGCAGCAAGGTCGGCGCATGCAGCCAAAAGTGGCCAAGACTGCGATTGTGCTCGGCGCCTATACGGATGGCTTTCATCCCGCTCCACCGCTGATGTCCCGATTGCACGCCAGTTTGCAACTATATCGGCAGGGTTTTGTTGAATATATCATTGTATCCGGTGGCCGCGGCGAAAACGAAACCGTAGCTGAGTCGAGCTCAATGAAACGGTTTTTGGTGCTCAACGGGGTGCATCCGGATGTGGTGATTGAAGATCGGCACTCGAGCGATACATGGGAGAACCTGCGAAACTCTTCAGCAGTAATGAAATCGCTCGGATTTCTTGACTGCGTCATCGTCAGCAGCGACTATCACCTGCCGCGTGCATTGGCGGTCGCCAAACAGCTCAATCTTGAGGCGTCTGGCTGCGCCGCGTGGTCGACGCACCGGGAGTTTCAATATGCTGTACGTGAAGTGTTTGCTTACGCCAAGTATTGGTGGTCTGGACAGCTGAGTATGGCATAATGAGGAGAGACAAAGGGTAAAGGGGATGACAGGAACTGACGGAGTATTCGAAGCGGATTGAGTCGATCGCCAAGCTCGTACCAGTTGGAGCGAGTGTAGTTGATGTCGGGACCGATCACGGTTGGCTGCCCATTTTACTCGCCGAACGGCATATGGTTCGCAAGGTCATTGCAGCGGACATCAACCCCGGACCGCTGGCATCGGCACGTGCGCATATAGAGGCAAGAGGGCTACAGTCGCATATTGATATTCGTCTTGGTTCCGGACTTTCAGTGGTCGAGCCGGGTGAAGTAGATACGGCCGTCATTGCAGGCATGGGTGGTCCATTGATGGCGACGATTCTGCAGGAGGCGCCCGCGGTGGTCGACAGGCTCGATTACCTGGTTCTGCAGCCGATGATGGGTGCCGGCCGGCTGCGCGCATATCTTGATCAGCTTGGCTGGGCCATCACGCAAGAAACGGTGTTTCATGACATGGGGCGGCACTACGTGCTGCTGCGAACGGATCGCGGACGTACATTCGATCCATACCAGCCGTTTCGCAATCACAGAGCTGCACTGGAAGCAGCATACGATTACGGCCCGCTCTTGTTGACTCGTCCCACGAGCGATTCTCTTCATTGGATGAAGGATAATCTGAATCGACTGGAACGCACCCGTCAGGAACTGAGCCGCTCATCTTCTGCGGATGCACAAATCAAGCAGCACTCGGTTGAAACACGAATCGAGTGGCTGCATGCATGGCTGCATGACACGCACAATCGGCACGATGTCTTGCTGTAATTGTGTGTCCGAAAGGGTCAAGGTAAGATGTTGTCCGCTGACACAGAAACGTGCAGCAGGGGGCCTGTCCCAGCGGTCGGACCGTTCAGGCCGGGCGATAGCCCCGGGGGCCCCTATTCGGACAGCCTTTGTAAGGAGGAGACGTGTGACACAGACACTGACTGCGCACGATATCATTCAAATCCTGCTCACACATGCACCGGCAACCCTGGCTGAAGCGGGCGATCCCATCGGACTTCAAGTCGGACGTCTCAACAAGCCAGTCAAACGGGTGTGGATCGCGCTCGAGCCCTCACCTCAAGTGGTGACAGAGGCGATTTTGCATCAGGTGGACTTGCTCATCACGCACCACGCCATGATCTACCGCGGAACGCGATCGATTGATACGGCTACAGCACGCGGACGCGCGATTGGACAAGCGCTCGCGGCTGATTTGACCATCTATACAGCACACACGAACCTGGACGCGGCTGACGGCGGGGTCAACGACCAGCTCGTAAGTTTGCTGCAACTGCAGCAGGCCGAGGTGCTCGAACGAAGTCGGAATGAAAAACTGCAAAAGCTGGTCGTCTTCGTTCCAGAGTCACACCACGAACAGGTACTGTCCGCCGTCTGCGAGGCTGGTGCCGGCCACATTGGTGCATACAGCCACTGCACCTTCAATACGCCAGGCACAGGTACCTTTGTTCCGACGGAAGGCACCAATCCGTTTCTTGGACAGGTTGGGCGGCTCGAGCGAGCGCAGGAAGTACGGCTTGAGACGGTCGTACCTGAGCAACTGGTCGAACCAGTGGTGCGAGCTATGCTCGCTGCTCATCCATATGAAGAAGTTGCTTATGATCTTTATAATCTCGAGATCATGGGGAAAACATTTGGAATCGGACGGATTGGCAACTTGCAGGAACCTTGCTCTTTGGCCAAATTTGCTGTACGCGTACGTGATGCATTGGGTTTGCCGCATATTCGTTATTCAGGCGATGAGAACACCATGGTCTCACGGGTGGCGGTTGTCGGCGGAGCCGGCCATGACTTCATCCAGACAGCAATGGCGAAGAAAGCAGACGTATTGGTGACTTCAGATGTCGATCACCATGATGTCGCCGAAGCCTGGCAGGATGGACTTTCCATTGTCGACGCAACACATGCTGCACTGGAGCGGCCTGTTCTGCAGCAAGTAAAGCAATGGCTGAATGATGGCTTGTCAGACACTGCAGCTGACATCGACATTGAAGTGTGCGACTTGAACGAAGATCCTTTTAGGTGGGTCTAGCAAGTGCGATCGATCTAGCCAGGAATGCCTGCACCACCACCATTTGTCATTGAGGCTGCGTACTGCGTGCGGTATACTGTTTGAGGCAAACGGAAAGAGTAAGCTGGGCAATCGCCGGTGCAGTGCCGAAAGGCCGCACGGGAGGAAAGTCCGAGCTCCACAGGGCAGGGTGCCGGATAACGTCCGGCGAGAGCGATCTTAGGGATAGTGCCACAGAAATGTAGACCGCCGATGGCCGCCATGCGCGCACAGGCAAGGATGCAACGGTGCGGTAAGAGCGCACCAGCAGCCTGGAGACAGGCTGGCTAGGTAAACCCCACTCGGAGCAAGACCGGATAGGAGCGCACATGCGGTGGCCCGCCGCGCGCTCGGGTAGGTCGCTGGAACCGGCTGGCAACAGTCGGTCTAGATAGATGGTTGCCGCTCCATGTGCGAGGCGCACCGCGCGCCGACTTGCAGCACGGGAGCACAGAACTCGGCTTACAGGCTTGCTCTTTCCTAGACCGATAACCCGTAAGGCTTTCGCCTTGCGGGTTTTGTACTTATACGATCATTTTACCCGCACAACGCAGTGATTTGACCTCTTGTGCCCTCACTTTAGTGTCCTGCTATCCACCGTCAATTTATACGGCCATCGATGGTGAATCGTAATCTTTGCCAAATTTGAATCCCGTTTTGTAGAATGCCATCAGTCAAACATAAAGGGAGCTGATGGTCATGGAGCAAGTATATGAATTACCGCAGGCAGCAGGCGGTTATGAGCGCAATCCAAAGCGGTACGCACCGATGGCGGCGCCTCGTACGCTGACAGAGGCGGTCGATTTTTGCGAATGCTATTGGATACGCAAATTTCCGGATTCGGTGTCAACCTATATGCGTCACATCCGAGAATTTGCCAATTGGGCGCATAAACACCTGAGCCACCCATGTATGCTTATGCAGATCGATCAACACGTTTTGGCACGATATCGGTGGGCTCTGGAGAATCGTCCTAAGCAAGGCGGCGGTTTCCTGTCCGGCGGCAGTGTCCAGCTCAAACTGAATACCGTCGCTGCCATGTTTAAAGTGCTGGTTGAACAGGGCTTTGTCGAGAGAAACCCGATCAAGCAGATTGAAACGTCACACACCCGGCGTCAGCGATTGAAGCGTGAGCCGTTTCAAGAGCTGCGTCTGTCGACGGGTAAACTGCAGGAATTACTTTCATATCCCTTTGAGCAAGAAGGGTACTGGGGATTGCGTGATAAGTTCCTACTGCACATGCTCGGGTTTTGGGGTGTACGACCAATTGAAATCACATGGATGCAACCATCGTCGCTTTTCAAAAACACACTTTCGTCTGACCGGGCCAAACGTAATTATCCAGGGAGCTTCTGGGTACCAGATGAATTTTGTGCGTGGGTTGGTGAGATGGAATATCAATACGGACTTTCACCAACGCAACCCTTATTTATCGGGCAGTACCGCACCGGGATTACCGTAAAGGGAATCCAAACCATCGTGCGCAAATATGGAGAGAAGCTTGGCATTATAGGGCTCACCCCAAAGGATTTCAGGGCGACGGTCGAAACGTATATGGATCAGCACTTTGAGGAAATAGAGCGAGACAAATATATGGGCTATGTTCCATCAGGTACCGCACGGAAATATTATGTGAAGGTCCCAATGGTGCAGCATATGTTTGACACTTGGGTATCAGAGCTCAAAGGGAACTGAAAGGCTGTGCGGCCGCCGCAAGGCGGCATACATGAACGTAACATCGACCCAGGAACGTAGGACAATTGACGGTTCACTGATTCTCGACTGACGATTGACGTTAGGTGCATCTCTGTAGGTTTTGGTGTGCTTTCGTGCAACTACTGTCGTCGTGCAACATATCGCCCTTATGCAGGTACATTGAGGACTGATGGGGCGTTGACGATACGATGCCATGCAAACGGGTAAAGCTTGCGCAGTTCGTCAACCGTAAAGACAACTTTTAGCAGATGAAACCACAAATCTGCTGACCAACTGTCCTCATCAACGCTTACGAGTGTGGTTGAGATGACATCTTTGTCGGGCACTTCGCTTAGCCGATAATTGGTGGTCTGTGCCTTAAAATATCCCGTTTGGTGTGAATAGTTTTTCGCCACTGTCATGATCCCGATTTTGTCTCTTAACTCCGTTATTGCTGCGGCCAATGAATTGTTGCCTGAATCCGTGATGGCTTGACCGTCAAAACCTCTCCAAGACGGGAGATTTCTCCGGTAGAATAGGGATAGTGGAGGTTACACGCCTCCTTATCCGCTTCACCATCGGGGTGATCACGTGCGTTTCATTGTTGAAGAAGCTGACGAAGTCATTGTGACCCATTCAGGTATCCCTAGACGGGTGCAAAACCGAACATAAAATATGACTGGTGGGTAAAAAACCGAATCAGGATGGGGGATGAGTTCGCTTGGATGTATGGAAGAAACGCAGATGCGTTTCTTCTACATAGGGTGTGTGAATCACTCAAGCGGTGGAGCGCCCGAGAAGAATTGGCTCAACCCGGCAGATGCGATGGTAAGCGAAAGGATACCATTTCTTCAACTGTTCTTTAGTGAAAAGTGAGACTAACAGGCGGAACCACAAGGTTGGTTCCCATTGTTCCTTGGCCAAAATCAAGAGAACGGCTTGATGTGAGGACTTTCCAGGCGGATTGCCGAAACAATATTTTCTCGTTTTTGACGGGAAAATGCCGTCCCCTCCATTGAAATATTCCTCTTGAACAACCAGGACACCCTTGTCACGAAGTCCCTTCATAGCCCGATCAAGACTATCCTTCGCTAAATGGGTCATGTCTCGAACCTGTTCATATCCCAGATAGAAACATTCCCCTACATTCGACATTTGGAACCACGCAGCGAACATCACTTGTTGTTCGGCAAGCACTGTAGTTTGACCACGAATCCAGTGAACAATAGCCGCCGTCACTTTTATGACTCTCGGTACGCCAGAAGTCAAAGGATGTGTCCACACATATTTTGCAATTCGACGCACGTCTCTCATGTGTTCCGCCCAAGTCGTTCCAATGTTCTTTCGATGTTGTTCGTATTGCTTACGAGACCAATGGATTAGAACATCGATGAACTCAGCGAGGGAATCGGGGCAAAGCGATGGTGTGTTTGAATATACGCTGCAACCCGTACAAGCGTATCATGCCGTGTGCTTGGCGCAACGATTCCCATTTTGAATGCCGCTTCCGTCTGATCCATGCTCCATGATTTTTCCAAAATGACGGTGCTCTTGTGTTGTCGTTGGCTCAGCCCTTCATCCACAATTTCGTACAGAACCGTAGGGTCGTCAGGAACGATGTCCAAGAGATACTCATACGGGTTTGCGATTGGCTCCAGGGTATAGGGATCCACAAAACCGCAATACCTTTCCGCACTCCAGTTGATTCCGAGTGGCAGCTTGTTTCCACGCTGAATCGGCAAGCATTCTACTTTAAGACCTGTTCCATTTGCGGACCTTCTCGATGTTGGAGCACAGCCTGAAACAATTGCATTGCCACTTTGAGTGAGACTCCACGCCTAAAGTAAGACCGTCACATGATAACCTTTTCTCCCACTAATGATGATGTGAGGGTGAAGCCCCCATTTTCTGAGAGAGGTGATGGCCTTCGTCGCCCTTCGAGCTTCGGTTCAGGAGCGTTCCACGAAGGATTGTCATACAAGCGCACCGCATCGATGTCCCAGGGACAAAAAATGCGTTTCGTACTGACTCTTGGGAAAACCCCCCACAGTACATTTCAGCGTTAAATGTTCCTTCAAGATACTGACGCACAAGCGATTCGGTTTGAAAGCTGGGTCATTTTCCGACACTTGATACCACGTGGCGTACATGGGCAATACGGGCTTGTCCATGAACAACCACTTGCCTCGATGCGGTTGATATAGATCAAACAACTTCTTGATGCAAGCAGTAAGTCCGATCCTTTGAACCGAATAGAGCGCTGGTACGTTTCCATGGGAACGTCTCGGGACGTGATTCCCACGGTCTCGGCTCGTGCTCGTTATCTGGCGAGGAATGTGCTTCTGCGTCGTCGTTCTCTTCCTTGCGTTCTGGTTTTGGCCGAAACCATTTCACCCCTCTTTTGGAGCGCAAATATTGTTCATGCGTTTTGAGGTGCCCAGGTGTGATCCGGTCAAAAACACGTCCACACAGAGCACACTGTACTGGTGGCCCCTTCAACACAGGAAGCATCCGGTCTTGGGCTTGCGATACAGTTAAGGCTTTGGCGTACATTTTCATCCCCCCTTTTGATTGAGGGAAAACCTATCAAGCCTCAAATGGAGGATGCAAGTGTCAGACCCGAAAGCTGTTTCTAACGGTATTGAGGAGTAGGGGTAATAAAGAATCGGATACAAAAGTCCGATGGTTACTGGGGAATTTGTGTTTACATGCCATCTGAGCATTCCTTTCAAAATTCATGTCTGGTGCGGTTTTCCGAGCACTGTCTCCAATCCAGCAATCGGGGCTTGTGAGGACTAGGGGAAATAAGAAAGAAGAACCCCTCTGAATAGATGAGGCGGGATGCTCTCCACATAGCCTCTCATTTTGGGGATGCTTGTCCTGTGTACATCCATTACATGAGCTATGCAGTTGCTCTCAATAATTGGGTGTTGGTCGGTTCGAACCACCTCAATTCCAATTGTGCTGGCCAAAATTTGCGGATGAGTCTTGCAAAACGTCTCGCTACTGTGTCAAGATCGATCACGATCGAGTCTGGCTCGTTTGTTCGAGCGGCTTGACGGGTTCGACAGCGGATGCAGAGCAGATTGCGGATCACTTGGCCGTGGGTGCAATCTTCTTCGCCCGCTGTTTTTCGTTGTTGCCAGAGTAGATACCGGATGAGCGTCTCTGCGGTTAACAGCAATGTCAAATGAGCGTGTATATGATTCTCGCTGGTCGAATGGCAGTTTAACATTCCGAGTTCCTGCTTTGCGGTACGGAATAGGATTTCAATGCGCCAGCGCTTCAGCCACGCCCCCATGACCTCAGAGGACGAATCGTGGCGGTTGCTTATCAGAAGATAGGCCCCTTCGTACTCGGCTGCCACTTCGTCTGTATCTACGGGCTCGTTCGGGTTCACGAGTTCGTTGGGATCTGCGGCAGACTTGTCATTGGACTTCATACGTCGGCCGACGACTGCAGCGATTGGGGTGTATTTCATTTTCGTGCATGGCTCACCCCTGCGATTCACGGAAGTCTTAGGCATCTTAAGATAGATGTTCTGGCAGGCGACAGAGGCAACATCCACATTGGCTTGTGCCATGAGCATGGGATAGACCTCCCGAATGAGATCCCTCGGGCGTATCGGTACAAAGCGTTCACGCCCTGTACCGGGTTCAATGATCCGGCGGAATAACTGCGTGTTTCGTTTGGCCTTTGTGACCCAGTCAAAATTCCGTGATTCACACTGGAGTAGGAATGGCTTGCTAAAGTACCATCGGTCCATGACCACCCACAAGCGGCATGTGACCTGTTTCCGAACTGCCAGGAGCATCTGCCACGCCAAATCTAGTTTCGACTGTTTCTTATCGGTATCGCTTTCAGGTTTCGCCCAGATGGCATAGGACCAGGGGTACTCGATTCCGTTACTACGAACGGCGTGTAATGCAACGATGTTCATCGCCCATGTATAGACCTTGCTTGAACTGTCATAGAGCCAATAGAGAAACGGGATTTCCTTGGCGTATGGGTGTGGAGCATGCGAATCGTCAAGTGCCAAGACATCGCCTTCTACGAGAGCAGTGTCGGGGTCTTCCTGAAGGCGGGCTGTACGCTTCTGGTTGAACATGTCCCACCGAGAAAACCCCGTCAGAAAGCGGCTCAGTGCTGATTGTGTGACTTTCTGAATGCCGGTCATCTGCTGAAGCAAACCATCTCCATTGAAGAGGGAAGCGACCGCATTGACAGACGAGCAACGATTGATAAGTCCGACGACATAGATGAAGGCAAGAATCCATGTGGCTGTACCACGGATTTTGAAGATACCCGACTGGGACAAGAGCAGCGAAAAGTCAAATCGTCCCAAAGCGTGCGCAGTACAGGAGCTCCCCCGACATTGCTAAAAGACGACAGTCCCTTGAATTGAGGTTTACATAAACGAGCCATGCTTCACACCCGAATCGCAAAGAGATAGGCAGTTAGGTGCCTCCTCGGCGATTTTTGGGGTGTTTCTAAAAAGTCAAGTGTCTTTTGGCGCTTTCACCAAATTTTCATCGCATAACAAAAACCAAATTCATACAGCAACTGCATAACTCATGGAAGTACAATGTAGATTGTAAAATGTAGAATCTACAATCTATACCGTTTATGAGACGGTATAGATTCTACCAAATTTACGGTTAGTAACGCCGTTGGGTTCGACAGTGGCCCGCTTTAAACCCTCGTTTATCCGTTCCTGGCGTCTTTAAGTCGCATCGAGTCGCTCATCAAGCGTATCTAAGGTGGCGATAAAGACAAGTGGTCGCAGCTATAGTTCGGTGTAGGGTAAAGATGGTAGCGGTGAAACTGCGAAATGTGGAAGGGTGACAGGAGATGAGCTGTTCTTCATTGACTAATAATGAGAAAGCAGCAATCGAACGCCTGTATGCCGAAATCAAATACAAACTCGATGTCTCAAATATCATATTGTTTGGTTCAAAAGCTCGAAATGAAGCAACAGAATACTCCGATGTCGACCTGCTTGTTTTAACACGGAGGAAGAAAAACAAACAGGACAGGTGGTTGCTGTCTGACATTGCGGCGGAAATTAACATTGACTACGGTGTCGCTTTAGAATGCTTGTATTACTGCGAATCTGATTGGGAAGCCGGGGACGAAATCAATCCTCTCCTGAAAGAAAATGTAGAACGGGAGGGCATTCCGCTTAAATTTGAATGAGGTGAAACTTATGGACAAACGAATGATTCAACATAGAGACCAAATTCTCGATATCGCAAAGAAGTATCGTGTAAAGAATGTTCGCATCTTTGGCTCCCAAGTTCGGAATGAAAATACAGACGCCAGCGATGTGGATTTCTTGGTGGAGTTTGAACAGCCGAATCTGTTCGATTCGTATGGAGATGAAAGAGGAATTGCAGCAACTACTGGGCATCCCGGTGGATTTGTTGACGGATGAATCAGTGCATCCTTTGCTTCAAAATCAAATTCGTGAGGAGGCTCAGCCACTGTGAGCCCAAAACGAACGGAGATGTAGGGGACCAGCCAACGGGCCCCAGGCATGGGTCGCTCTTCCTTCAGCATCGTGGCATCCAGTACGGCTGCTATAATCTCTGTCAAGTCGGACAGACGCTTTTGAACCTCTGCAACCTGGCCCGCAAGCATTGCCAATGACCCACATTTCTCCAAGAGCGGAGAAACCGCTTTAACCTCATGATGCGCCGTAGTCAAAGACTCAAGCACCTGGCTAATCGCATCTATATCGGCCACGCCCATTGTCAGCCCTCCCTTAGTCAAATCACCTCTTCGTTGAGCCAAGGTAGAAAACCTTAAATAGAATGTGCAAGCACCGTGATGCTATATTTGTAAAAAAGATTAGAGATACCACGTACCTGAGTCATTTTGGACGCTTGGATGTTCTTCCCAAAGTTCAACGCAAGCTCGGATCATATCACTAGAAGACTTAACGAAGGGGAGAAGTAGCCGCTCAATGGCAGTTCCATACCTCGCTCATTTAACTAAATTCACCTCCGGATATAGTGGACATAAGTCTACAGAACTGTTTCCACCTACCGGGGTATGCATTGCTTCCGGATTTGCAAACGACCTGACCATGCGGGAAGATCACTTCCACGCTCCAACTCGTACCATCCAAGACACCCGGATTTCTGTATTTGTCCAGCCAGTCTGCAAACTCGCAACCTAACTAATCCTCGAAGCAGTTTCGTCCAGGTCTCGATGCTAAGTGCGAGCGTTTGCGTGTTGCTCGTGTATAAATCATCTCGGCTGTCGTATGTAATCGTACGGTTGACCGGATTCACTTCCACGGAGTAGCTCGGCCCGAAGGAACCGCCAACGGATGCTTTAAACAACGTCATTTCTGAGAGGAAGTCTTTC
>CAVWUS010000020.1:0-14611 GCA_963758235.1 uncultured Alicyclobacillaceae bacterium
AGCCGACGTCGAGCCAGTCGCGGTCTAAATCTCGTCTGAAGTCCAAGCCCGCCACAGCCAAATTACCTCTCAAGCCTCCGAGACAGTCTCAGTATTCCCCGTAACCCAGTTTTGCTAACCCGAATATCTGCCACAATGACCTCTTCCAACGAACGAAGTCCGAACATTACCGTCCATTTAATATAAAATGTTCGGAATTTCCATTGACCTTTACAGGGGCTGATGGGTAGACTAAGGTGGCAGATAAAGAATAGGCTCTTAAGCTCAATTGAATCTAAACGATAAGCTCTATGTCGCTCATGGTCTGGGTTGGGGCTAACGTACTTGGGTTAAAACCACTGTCGGGAATGGGAAGCTAACAAGTTTCGAGAGCGTTGGGAGGATGCAGTGTTGAAGCCGCTGGTAGGTGTGATTATGGGCAGTCAGTCAGATTGGCAGACAATGGCGCATGCTTGTTCTGTGTTAGATGAGTTGGGTGTTCCCTATGAGAAGGAGATTGTCTCCGCGCATCGGACGCCGGACAGGATGTTTGAATATGCGAGTTCCGCTGCGGAGCGTGGTCTTCAGGTAATCATCGCCGGAGCAGGCGGTGCGGCTCACCTGCCTGGGATGGTGGCTGCAAAAACATTGTTGCCGGTTATCGGGGTCCTGTACAGTCGGCAGCCTTGAATGGACTCGACTCGCTCTTCTCCATCGTTCAGATGCCAGGCGGCGTTCCGGTGGCCACAGTGGCGATTGGTAAAGCCGGTGCAGTGAATGCCGGTCTGCTGGCGGCAGAGATTTTGGGTACCAGCCAGCCGCAGGTTCGGCAGCGCTTAGCCGAACGCCGGGCACGAATTACCGAGGAGGTTCTGAGCCATGCCCTTCCCGAGGGAGAATGAGGCGGCACGAACTGCACAACGGGGTGCGAACTCCGGCGTCGCCGTCGATTCATCCAGGTCCACGTCCGGTCGATCCGATTGCAACGTGGTTCCATCCGGTTCCACCATCGGTATCCTTGGTGGCGGTCAGTTGGGCCGGATGATGGCACTCTCCGCACGTGCGATGGGGTTCCGCGTTGCAGTGCTGGATCCGACGCCCGATTCGCCGTGTGGTCAAGTAGCTGACCGGGAGATCACGGCGCCATACAGTGACCGTCGCTGCGGCCAACAAGTTGGCGAGCATCAGTGACGTCGTCACCTATGAATTTGAAAACGTGGATGCCGACGTTGCTTCTGCACTAACGCAGCAAGCATATGTGCCGCAAGGCGCTGAGTTACTGAAAATCACGCAGCACCGCCTGCGAGAGAAACGATCGCTGCAGCAGGCAGGCGTGCAGGTCGCACCATATGCCCTGGTTTCAAACTTGAAAGAATTGACCGACGCCGCGGCCACCATCGGCTTGCCCGCTGTGCTCAAGACAACGCGCGGTGGCTACGACGGAAAAAATCAATGGGTACTCCGCACTGACGAGGACATCCAGCAGGCTGGACGAACACTCACCCCTACGCTTACCATAACGCTCG
The DNA here is from genome assembly GCA_963758235.1 of uncultured Alicyclobacillaceae bacterium. GTDB lineage: Bacteria > Bacillota > Bacilli > Alicyclobacillales > Alicyclobacillaceae > CAVWUS01. The sequence goes on from CAVWUS010000020.1 coordinate 1,506, forward strand.
CCGCAAAGCCTGACAAACAGTCAGACGACGGACTTGCGCCATACGTCTTGGAGGGCTTTGTTCCGTTTGTGAAAGAGTTGTCGGTGATTGTGGCGAGATCGGTTGACGGGCAAATGGAGACGTTCCCTGTAGCTGAAAATGTACACGTGAATGGCATTCTTCAACTGTCGATGGTACCAGCGCGCGTGTCGGCCGCTGTCATGGAGACGGCAGATCGTATGGCGCGGCAAGTTGCTGAATCGGTTGGGGTAGTTGGGTTGCTGGCCGTCGAAATGTTTTTAACGGCGGATGACACGCTGTTCGTCAATGAGTTGGCCCCGCGGCCGCATAACTCCGGTCACTACACGATGGATGCCTGTAATGTGAGCCAGTTTGAGCAGCATTTGCGGGCGATTTGCGGTTGGCGGATGGCGGTGCCCGAGCTGCTGACGCCAGTCGTGATGGTCAATATTCTGGGGCAGCATATGGAAGACGTGATTCAAGCATCACCGTTCTGGCCAGGCAATGTTCGGCTTCATCTATACGGCAAGGCAGAGTCGAAAACTGGCCGAAAGATGGGGCATGTAAATGTTTTGGCGGATACTGTCGAGGAGGCATTAGCCACCATCGACGAAGTCGGAATTTGGAGGTCGCTATCGTGATCGATCGATATTCTCGTCCGGAAATGGCCAATTTATGGACTTTGGAACAGCGCTACCATTGGTGGCTGCAGGTAGAAATCTTGGCGTGTGAGGCGTGGTCTGAGCTGGGCGTGATCCCGCGCGAAGATGCAGCGAAGATTCGCGAACGCGCGTCGTTTCAGGTCGATCGCGTACTTGAGATCGAACAGGAGACACGTCACGATGTCGTGGCGTTTACGCGCGCAGTCTCAGAATCACTGGGTGAAGAACGGAAGTGGGTGCATTACGGGCTCACGTCGACGGATGTGGTGGACACCGCGCTGTCCGCCCAACTACAGGTCGCTGTACAGCTCATTCGCTCAGACTTGCAGACGCTGATTGAGACCATTGGCCACTTGGCACAAGCACACAAATACACGGTGATGATGGGACGGACGCACGGGGTGCACGCCGAGCCGACAACCTTCGGACTCAAAGCGGCGCTTTGGTACGCGGAGATGCTGCGCAACCTGGAACGTTTCGATGCGGCCAGCGAACGCATGCGCTACGGGAAAATCTCCGGCGCTGTCGGCACCTATGCCAATGTCGATCCGTTCGTCGAAGCGTATGTTTGCGACAATCTGGGACTGAAACCTGCGCCAATCAGTACCCAGACCTTGCAGCGCGATCGCCATGCTGAGTTTATCTTTGTGATTGGCTTGATTGGCACCACGCTGGACAAGATTGCGACGGAAATTCGCGGGCTGCAGAAATCAGAAATCCGCGAACTGGAAGAACCATTCTATAAAGGTCAAAAAGGCTCGTCGGCTATGCCGCATAAGCGTAACCCTGTCTCCTGTGAACAAATCAGCGGCCTCGCTCGGGTGCTGCGCGGTTACGTCGTGCCGGCGCTGGAAGATGTGCCGCTGTGGCATGAACGCGACATCAGCCATTCCTCTGTGGAGCGCGTTGTCATTCCGGATGCCACGATTTTGATTGACTATCTGCTGAATCGGATGAACCGAATCCTCTCCGACTTGAATGTTTACCCCGAGAACATGAAACGCAATATGGAGCGTACGTTTGGTCTGACGTTCAGTCAACGCGTATTGACCGCTTTGATTGATAAAGGTGTCTCTCGCGAAGAGGCGTATGACACGGTACAGCCTGCAGCTATGAAGGCGTGGGAAGAATCCCGTCCGTTCTACGACATTGTAAAGGAATCTCCGCTTGTTGAGGAGCGCTTGACGGAGGAAGAACTGCTCGCCTGTTTTGATCCGGCTTGGCACCTGAAGCACGTGGATACGATTTTCGACAGGCTGGGTCTGTAAGCGGCCTGCGTTAGTGAGATGTCAAACGCAACAGCAGGCGCATAAACAAGGAGGCGGCGACTTGGCGGAAAAGCGGCAGATGCTCTATGAAGGCAAGGCGAAAAAAGTGTATGCCACAGAAGAGGCTGGCCTGTACATCGTTGAATACAAGGATGATGCCACTGCCTTGAATGGGCAAAAACGCGGCACGATTGCGGGTAAAGGCGTCGTCAACAACCGCATCACGAATCACTTGTTTGCCAGACTCGAGCGCGAAGGCATTCCGACGCACCTAGTTGAGGAATTGAACGATCGCGAAACACTCGTGCGGGCTGTCACCATCATCCCGCTCGAAACAGTCGTCCGTAACCGTGTAGCAGGAAGCATGGCAAAGCGGTTGGGACTGACCGAAGGAACAGAGCTCGCCCGTCCAGTCATCGAATTTTATTACAAAGACGATACACTCGGCGATCCGCTCATCACCGATGATCACGCACTGGTGCTGGGATTTGCCAGCGCAGATGAGATTGACTGGATCAAATCGACGGCACGCAAAATCAATCAGGTGCTGCGGCCAGTTTTTCAAGCCGTGCGGTGTTGAACTGATTGACTTCAAGCTTGAATTTGGTCGCGATGTGGAAGGGCAGCTTCGGCTTGCCGACGAGATCAGCCCTGACACCTGCCGCTTTTGGGATCTGAAGACAGGAGAACGTTTGGACAAGGACCGTTTCCGCCGCGACCTGGGCGGGGTAGAAGACGCTTATCAGGAAATGATGCAGAGGGTACTGGAGGCGGACGTATGAACTGGCAGGCAGAGGTAAACGTGTGGTTGAAGCCGAGCGTGTTCGATCCACAGGGAAATGCGGTTGAGCAGGCACTCGCGGGATTGGGGCACGAAGGGATCGACAACGTGCGAATTGGCAAATATATGTCACTGACAGTGAACGCCGCCACCCGGGCGGAGGCTGAAGAAAAGCTTCGCGTCATCTGCGATACCGTTCTGTGTAACCCAGTGATGGAAACTTACGCTTTTTCGCTCGAACCGGTGACCGAGGAGGCTGGGGCATGAAGTGGGCGGTGGTCACGTTTCCGGGTTCCAATTGTGACGAAGACGCCGCTGCAGCCATCCGTCGTGTGACGGGCGATCCGGTCGATATGGTTTGGCACCAGCAGGCGGATTTGTCCGCTTATGCGGCGATTGTCCTACCGGGCGGCTTTTCCTATGGAGATTATCTGCGCTCTGGCGCGATTGCCCGCTATTCGCCAGCGATGGGGGCTGTGGCACAGGCAGACCGCAGACGGCAAACTTGTGATTGGGATCTGCAACGGTTTTCAAGTATTGACCGAGGCTCGGCTGTTGCCTGGGGGGCTGCTCCGAAATAATCACCTTCAGTTCCGCTGCGAGATTGTGGAGCTTCAGGTTGAAAACAACGATTCTCCGTTTACCCGTGGCTATCAGCGCGGACAGACGATTCGAATTCCAATCGCGCACGGCGAAGGCCGCTACTATGCGGATGAGGAGACGCTGGCCGAGTTAAGCGATCGCGATCGGATTGCGTTTCGCTATGTCAACAACCCAAACGGGAGCTTGGCTGGCATTGCCGGGATACTGAATGCCCGCGGCAATGTGCTCGGGATGATGCCGCATCCGGAACGCGCCGTCATTGACTGGATGGGATCGGCCGATGGCGCAGCACTGTTCGCCAGTATGCATCAATTTGCAGAGGAGGTAGCGTATGCGCGCTGAACCGACAGCTGAGCGAATTCGCGATGAACAGCTGTACCTGCAGCTCGGGCTCACGGAGGAGGAATATCAGCGCCTTTTCGATGGCCTTGGCCGGCTGCCCAACTACGTTGAAACTGGCTTGTTTGGCGTACTCTGGTCAGAACACTGCAGCTATAAAAGCTCGTATGTCTATCTAAAAAGTTTCCCGACGACCGGGCCAGGCTAGTGCAGGGGCCAGGCGAAAATGCCGGCGTCGTCGATATCGGTGACGGGATTGGCATCGCCTTCAAAATGGAGAGCCATAACCATCCGTCGGCAGTGGAACCGTTCCAAGGAGCGGCGACCGGGGTTGGCGGCATTCTGCGCGATGTGTTCACGATGGGCGCTCGTCCCATCGCGTTTCTGAACAGTCTGCGCTTTGGAAGTCTGGATGATGCGCATACGCGCCACCTGTTCAGCAATGTCGTTGCCGGTATCGGCTTTTACGGAAACTGCGTCGGTATCCCGACTGTCGGCGGGGAAGCGATTTTCGATCCGTCCTACCAACACAACCCACTGGTGAACGCGATGTGCGTCGGTGTTCTGCCTGCGGATCAAATCATGCGCGGCGCGGCGACCGGCGTAGGCAATCCAGTGTTTGTCGTCGGGGCACGAACCGGGCGCGACGGTATTCACGGCGCCACATTCGCGTCGGCGGAAGATCCGAATGCGAAGGAGCGGTCCGCCGTACAAGTGGGCGATCCGTTCCTCGGCAAACTCCTGATGGAAGCGTGCCTGGAACTGATTGCAAGTGGGCATGTGGTCGGAATTCAGGACATGGGTGCTGCGGGACTGACCTCTTCGTCGGCGGAAATGGCGAGTCGGGCAGGCGGCGGCATTGAACTGGAGCTGGACAAGGTTCCTGTGCGTGAAACGGAAATGACGCCGTACGAAATGATGCTGTCCGAATCCCAGGAGCGGATGCTGGTTGTGATGGAACGCGGCAAGGAGCATGTGGCGTTCGAGATCCTCCAGAAGTGGGGACTGCAGGTGGCTGAAATTGGCCGCGTGACGGCTGACGGTCGCTTACGGCTGCGCTTTAACGGCGAGTGGGTCGCTGACGTGCCGGTGTCGCTGTTGGTGGATGAAGCGCCGCGTTATCATCGCCCGACTGCGCCGGAGAGCAGACGTCCTGGTCTTTCTGTGCCATTGCCGGAGCAGCCTGCCTCGTTGGAAGAGGCTGTGCTGACGATGCTTATGCAGCCGTCGGTGGCAGACAAGCGCTGGATCTATCAGCAGTATGATACGTCGGTGCGGACATCGACGCGCGTGGGTCCGGGATCGGACGCAGCGGTCGTCTTTGTGCCAGGAAGTAATCGGGCGGTAGCGATGTGCACGGACGGGAACGGCCGCTATGTGTACTTGAATCCAGAACGCGGCGGTGCGATTGCCGTAGCCGAAGCTGCGCGCAACATCGTCTGCTCAGGTGGCAAACCGCTTGCCATGACGGACTGCCTCAACTTTGGCAATCCAGAAAAACCAGAAGTGATGGCAGATTTCCGGGATGCCCTGGCGGGTATGAGCGCGGCTTGTCGAGCGCTCGATACACCGATTGTCAGTGGCAATGTCAGCCTGTACAACGAGAGCATGGGTCAAGACATTTTCCCGACTCCGGTTGTCGGAGCGGTTGGTGTGATAGACAATCCGAAACATGTGACAGCAAGTTCCTTTCGACGGGCTGGCAGTGTGGTATTACTGCTCGGGCCGCAGGATACGGCATTGGATGGCTCCCTGTACTGGCAGGTCGCAGCAGGGAAACCAGCCGGCGACGCGCCGAGTTTTGACATCGAGACCGAGCGGCGCGTGCAGCATGTTGCACTACAGGCGATACGCGAAGGTCTCATCCTGGCAGCACACGACGTTAGCGAAGGGGGACTCGCGGTCACCTTGGCTGAGCTCGCGATTGGACGTGGTATTGGGGCCGAGCTTCACACTGTGGGTATCTCGGCCGAGCAGCGCCAAGGTTGGCTGTTTTCCGAGGGACAGAGTCGGATTGTCTTTGAGGTGTCACCAGACAACGTTGAGCGGGTTCGGGAATTGGCTGAAGCCGAGCAGATTTCCGTATCCGTCCTTGGAACGACTGGCGGCGACCATCTGCGGATAAGCGATGGCGAGGTGGACGGAGCGGTCTGGCTCGATCTGCCGTTGACGGCGCTCAAGCACGCTTACGAAACAGCGATTCCAGCGAAGATGAATGGACAGATTCAGGTTACCGCAGGTACGGAGGTGAACGTATGAACCCGGAATGGCGGGACGCAGCTCTGGAGTTGGATGATCACCCACATGAAGAGTGCGGCGTATTCGGCATTTTTGGCCATCCAACTGCGGCTGAACTCACGTATCTCGCTCTGTTCGCGTTGCAGCATCGGGGTCAGGAAGCAGCCGGCATCGCTTCCGTAGACGGTGAAAGAATGTACGGTCACCGCGGGTTGGGCTTGTTGACGGATGTGTTTGACGCGCAAAAAGTTGCCGACCTGAAAGGTGATTCCGCGATTGGACACGTGCGCTATTCGACTGCGGGATCGAACACAGTCCAAAATGCCCAGCCGTTGATTTTTGGCACGCATGAAGGCAATTTGGCGGTCGCGCATAACGGTAATCTGGTGAATGCGCATGTGCTGCGTGTTCGTCTGGAGAAGCAGGGCAGCCTGTTCCAATCGACCAGCGATACGGAAGTGCTGGCACACCTGATTACCCGCGCAGGGCGTCCCACGCTGCATGAGAATGTGCTTGAGAGCCTGCGCGAGATTCGCGGGGGTTACGCATATGTGCTGCTGTCTGATCATGAGCTGATTGCCGTCCGCGATCCCCATGGCTTGCGCCCAATGGTATTGGGGAAACTCGGTGATTCGTATGTGGTGGCCTCTGAATCGTGCGCGTTTGAAACGATTGGAGCGACGTTCCTGCGCGATGTCGATCCGGGCGAGATGCTGGTCATCAATGCGGGCGGATTGACGTCGATTCCAGCTGAGGAGCCCGTCGCGAGGGCGATGTGCACGTTTGAACACATTTACTTTGCGCGGCCGGACAGCGACATTGACGGCTGGAACGTACATTCCATCCGCAAAAAGTCGGGGCGGTTGCTAGGGCAGTACCACCCCGCGCCGGGAGACATCGTCATTGGCGTGCCAGACTCGAGCATTTCTGCGGCAGCTGGCTATGCGGAAGCCACTGGCATTCCACTTGAAATGGGACTCATCAAGAATCGTTATATCGCGCGCACCTTTATTCAACCATCTGCAGAAATGCGCACCAGCGGTGTCCGCATGAAATTGAACGCGGTTCGCAGCGTGGTTGAAGGAAAAAGGGTTGTATTGATTGACGATTCGATTGTCCGCGGCACGACCAGCCGGCATATCGTGTCGCTGCTGCGCGAAGCCGGAGCCACTGAGGTACACGTTCGCATCTCCAGCCCGCCATATCGAAATCCCTGCCATTACGGAATTGATACCTCATCGAAAGGCCAGTTGATTTCAGCCAATCATTCAGTCGAGGAAGTCCGTGACCTGATTGGTGCTGACTCCCTGGAATTCTTGTCGGTGGATGAATTGATGCAGGCGTTTGGCTTTGAACCAGGTCAAACAGTTCCATTTTGCAATGCCTGTTTTACTGGCCAATATCCAACAGAGGTGCATAACACCAGCAAGTTGATGAACGAACGGCGTCCGAAGGAGGTTCACCAATGAACGCCAACGATGTATACAAGGGCGCTGGCGTGGATATTGACGCTGGCAACGAGGCGGCGAGTCGGTATGCGGGTCTCGCAAAACGTGCAACCCGCTCGGAAGTGATCGGCGGATTGGGTGGGTTCTCCGGCGGCTTTGCGCTCGACGTGCAGAAGTACCCGCAGCCGGTATTGGTCTCTGGCGCCGATGGCGTAGGCACCAAGCTGAAGATCGCGTACGCAGCTGGGAAACACGACACGATTGGCATCGACTGTGTGGCGATGTGTGTCAACGACATCCTCACTTGCGGCGCGGAACCGCTGTTTTTTCTGGACTACCTCGGTGTCAATAAACTTGATGTGGACATCGCTGAAGAGATTGTCCGCGGCGTCGCAGAGGGCTGCAGCTTGGCCAACTGTGCGCTTGTCGGTGGTGAAACGGCGGAGCTGGGCGATGTCTACGCGCCTGGCGAGTACGACCTGGCGGGGACAGCGGTTGGCGTTGTTAACGCATCGGATCGTATTGATGGCTCGACCATCACGGATGGTGATGTGGTGATCGGCCTGGCCAGCAACGGTGTGCACTCCAACGGCTACTCCCTTGTCCGCAAGTTGGTTGCCGATGCGGGCCTAGCCTGGGACGATGTGATCCCCGGCTGGCGCGGGACGGTGGCAGCAGAGCTGCTGACGCCTACGCGCATCTACGTTCGCAGCATCCTATCGTTGATGGAGCAGGGACTTGCCCCGAAAGGGATGGCGCACATCACCGGCGGGGGACTGGTAGACAACATCCCACGAACACTGCCTATAACCGTCGGTGTGCGGCTGAACCCAGGCAGCTGGCCGGTGCAGCCTGTGTTTAGTTGGCTTCGGGAGCAAAGCGGAATGGACTTTACCGATGCCTGCCGCGTCTGGAACATGGGGATTGGCTACGTTTTGGTGGTTGCACCTGAAGCAGTACAACCGACGCTGGCGTGCCTTTCTGAAAACGGCGAGACAGCGTACGTGATTGGTGAAGCCGCGTCCAACTGTTCCGGGGTGGTATGGGAAACATGACTTTGCGTCGTTGTCGGGTGGCAGTGTTTGCATCAGGGCGTGGCAGCAACCTGCAGGCCCTGCTTCAATACGGCCAGTCTCACCCAGATTGGCCGGTAGAGATTGCGCTGGCGTTCAGCGATCGGCCGGACTGCAGAGCGCTGGAGATTGCCCGCTCATTCGATGTACCGGCCGTGGGGCTGCGACCGCGGGATTTTACGGACAAGCCGGCATTTGAAGCAACCGTTGTTGACTTGCTCCGGAAAAATCGCGTGCAAGGCATCGCGCTGGCTGGCTATATGCGGATTCTGGGCCCGACGCTGCTGTCGGCGTACCCGGATCGGATTGTCAACATTCATCCTTCCCTACTGCCGCTTTTCCCAGGCAAACAAGCCGTTGCCGATGCACTCGTGGCGGGTGTCGCTGAAACCGGGGTGACGATTCACTGGGTGGATGCCGGTGTCGATACGGGATCGATCATTCGACAACAGCGGGTCGCCATTACTGAGGGCATGACCGAAGAGGCCTTATTGGAGCGGATTCACGCGGTTGAACACAGTTTGTACCCGGTCGTGCTGGGAGAGGTTGCGCTGCAGTGGTTGTGACTGGTTTCGTGAAAGCTTTCGAACGCATGACTGAAGGAGGCAGCGGACAGTGACAAAATGGGCATTGGTGAGCGTGTTTGATAAGCGGGGTGTGGTACCGTTCTGCGAGCAGCTGGTTCAGGCGGGATACGATATCCTGTCGACAGGTGGTACGGCCAAAACATTGGCGGAAGCGGGCATCCCCACAACACCGGTCGAAGACTATACCGGCTTTCCAGAGATGATGAACGGCCGTGTCAAGACACTGCACCCGAAAATTCACGGCGGTCTGCTCGGACTGCGGGACAATCCAGAGCACAGCAAGGCAATGACTGAACATGGCATTGACCCCATTGATGTGGTCGTCGTGAATCTGTACCCGTTTGCAGACACGATTGCGAAGTCAGATGTTACCCTCACCGAAGCGATTGAGATGATTGACATCGGCGGCCCTTCGATGCTTCGTTCGGCAGCCAAAAACCATGCGTATTGTCTGCCCGTCATCGATCCGGACGATTATCAGTGGCTGGGCGAAGCACTGGTAGACGGGCGAATCGTGCCAATGGAAATGCGCCGCCGCCTGGCAGCCAAAGTGTTCGCGGCGACCGCCGAGTATGACAGATTGATCAGCCAGTATCTGACGGCGGCTGACGAAGCGGATACACCTGCAGCGGCAGAACCAGCAGCAGTCGATTGGCCGCAGGTGCTGCACCTGGAATATCAGTCAAAGCAGAGCCTGCGTTATGGCGAAAATCCGCATCAGGCGGCCCATTTTTACGTCGAGCAAGCCGCAGCCCCCAGCACCATCGCAGCAGCAAAACAATGGCAAGGGAAAGAGCTATCGTACAACAACATTCAGGATGCGGACGCAGCGCTCACCATCCTGCGCAGCCTGGACGATCTCGGCAAGGCTGCCGTGGTCGCGGTCAAGCACATGAATCCATGTGGCGTTGGCATCGGCGAGACGGTCCATGAAGCGTATACTCGTGCCTACGAGGCCGATCCCGTCAGCATTTTTGGCGGCATCATCGCGTCCAACCGCCCTGTTGACGCACAGCTGGCGAAGCGCTTGACAGAGCTGTTCCTGGAGATCGTGATTGCACCTGCCTTTACGGAAGAGGCGCTTGCGGCGTTCGCCCGTAAGAAGAACGTCCGCCTGCTGACCGTCGCCATGGACAAGCCACTGTGGACGCCATCCGATCTGACACTGCGCCGTGTTTCCGGCGGCTTGCTGGTTCAGCAGGCCAACACGGCTGAGCGGATCGATCCGAACGTTGTGACCGTGCGCGAGCCATCTGCCGAAGAGTGGCAGGCGCTGCGCTTTATGTGGAAGATTGTTCGCTTCGTCAAATCGAACGCCATCGTCGTGGGTAACAGCGAGATGACGCTCGGTATCGGTGCCGGTCAGATGAATCGTGTGGGTGCCGCTCGCATCGCGCTCGAACAGGCAGAGTCGCGCGCCAACGGCAGCGTACTCGCATCGGATGCTTTCTTCCCGATGCGCGATACACTCGATCTTGCAGCTGAATACGGCGTCCGGGCTATCATTCAGCCGGGCGGCTCGATCAAGGATCAAGACAGTATCGATGCTGCCAACGAGCATGGGATCGCGATGGTCTTTACCGGCCAGCGACATTTTCTGCACTGAGGAGGCGTTGGCTATGAGCGAAATGGGTATTCCAGCACAGCCAAAAGTGTTGGTCGTAGGCAACGGCGCACGTGAGCATGCCATCGCCTGGGCGCTTTCGCAAAGTCCGTATCAGCCGCTATTGTTTGCCGCACCGGGGAATCCGGGGATGGAGGAAATCGCGACGTGTGTTCCGATTCCGGCAGACGATGTGACAGCCTTGGTTGAGTGGGCAGCTACGAACGGAATGGACTTGGTGGCGGTTGGACCTGAGGTGCCGTTGTCGAACGGGATCGCGGATTGCTGTATTGAACGTGGCATCCGCGTGTTTGGTCCGGTACAGGCTGCTGCCCGAGTGGAATCGTCGAAGGCGTTTGCCAAGTCGCTGATGAAGGCATGTGGTGTGCCGACTGCTTCGTATGAGACGTTTGCTGATGCTGAGGTAGCCAAGCAGTATGTGCAAGCGGTTGGCACACCGATTGTCATTAAGGCGGACGGGCTGGCCGCGGGTAAAGGTGTCATCGTTGCGGAGACGACGGATGAAGCCATCGCTGCCATCGATGACATGATGGTGGAATGCCGCTTCGGCGCATCCGGCGGCCAGATTGTGATTGAATCGAAATTGGAAGGGCCGGAACTGAGCCTGATGTTCTTTGTCGACAAGAGCACCGTCGTACCCTTGCTTCCAGCGCGCGATCACAAACGCGCCTTCCATCACGATAAGGCCCCAACACAGGCGGCATGGGCGCTTTTGCACCCGTTCCCGATGCGCTGTCATCGGATCTTGCTACGGTCGTCGAGCAGACCATTGTGCGTCCACTGCTGCGCGGCCTGAACGAGCGGGGGATCACCTATCGCGGCGTGCTCTACGCAGGGCTGATGCTGACGGCGGACGGGCCGCAGGTGATTGAATTCAATGCCCGCTTTGGCGATCCCGAAACGCAAGTCATCGTGCCCCTGCTGAAGACCGATCTATTGGAGATCATGTGGGCTGTCACAGACGACCGACTGGCTGATGTCGAAGTCGCCTGGAAAGACGAGAATGCTGTTTGCGTCGTCCTTGCTGCCGCGGGCTATCCAGATTCACCGCGGAAAGGCGATCCAATTGAATTTGGCGATCTCGCTAAGAAGCCGGCCACCGAAACGAGCGAAAACCAGCATCTTCTGTTTCATGCGGGCACTGCACGACACGCTGGCCAGTTGCTGACCGCTGGCGGTCGGGTGCTGTCGGCCGTGGGGATCGGCAAAGGATTTCCGGCTGCACGTGCGAACGCTTATCAGCTGGCCGAATCCGTTTCGTTTGCAGGCAAGCACATCCGGACGGACATTGGCGCCAATCTGTAATCCACTTTGTGTTTCGCCGTGACTCTGGTAAGGTGGACACATCTGATTGGAGCAGGGAGAGAAGCGGTAGTGGAGAATGGAATCGTGGGACGGTCGTTTTCAGCGGACGAGCTTCCGGTCGAGCAGTTGACGGATGCTGCGTTCTGGGAGTGCCGGTTTGCTGGAATCGCGTGGGACGACCAGGTCTTTTTACGGGCCGTGTTCGAGCAATGCACATTTGTCGACGTTAGGCTCAATGCCTCGCGGATTCAAAGCAGTCAGTTCGTTCGCTGTACATTCTTCGGCTGCAACCTGTTCGATGTACATGTTGAGGCGTGTCGCCTGACCGGATCGATCTTCATGGATTGTAAGCTGACCAACGCTGCGTTTACTCAATGCGACATCTCCTATGTCCAGTTTCGGCATCACGATCTCAGAGGTGTACAGTTCAAGGAGAGTCGCCTCGCCGAAGTCGATTTTTACGGGTGCGACTTGACCAATGCAAAGCTGGGCAATCTCGATTTACAGCGCGCGATTTTCGATCACGCAGAGCTGAATGGGGCTGATATTCGCGGCTCGGACATCGGAGGCGTAGACTTTACCAACGTCAAGGTCAAAGGAATCAAAATGGATCTGATGCAGGCCGTTCAAGTGGTTCGATCGCTTGGCGGTCTGGTGGAGTGAAGGTGAAGGCGGAGCAATGAATCACCTGCCAGTATTCATTGTGGAAGGCATCACGGATAAGGCGGCCATTGAAGATCTGCTGGCTGAACCCGTTCGGATCATCTGCACGAATGGCACCATGGGTTACGAACAGCAACAGCAGCTGGCGGACGAGCTGATGGATGAGGACATTTTCATCTTGGTAGACGCAGACGACTCCGGCAACAAGCTGCGCCGCCAGATGAAGCAGGTTTTCCCGGGCGCAACACATCTCTACACGACGAGAATGTATCGGGAAGTTGCGGATACACCGAAAGAGGAACTGGCGCGTATTTTAGACAAGGCACACTTTACGCTGAAAGCGCCTTGGTGCGACATCGTCCAACGGCCAGCACCAACGCGGCGACGGCCGCCGAAGCGGAGCAAATAGTACCAAATGAAAAGTCATTGATATGAAGCGTTACCGCATGATAAAATAAACCTTGTCACGCTTGGGCCCATAGCTCAGTTGGTCAGAGCGGCCGGCTCATAACCGG